>CAZHEM010000152.1:0-6417 GCA_964531725.1 uncultured Acetatifactor sp. | reverse complement strand
TGAATAACGGTACAGTTAAATGGTTTAATGCACAGAAGGGTTACGGTTTCATCACAAACGAAGCTAATGGCGAAGAAGTATTTGTTCACTTCTCAGCAATCAATGCTGAAGGTTTCAAATCTTTAGAAGAAGGTCAGAAGGTTTCTTTCGATACAGAATGTGATCCACAGAACAGCAGCAAGGTTCGTGCTACTAACGTTACTGTTGTAGCTTAATTTTTTAAGAATTTGCTGAAAAAGGCTAGCGTTTCCGCTAGCCTTTTAATTTTGTATTTATGTATTTAGTCTGGAAGACGTCTTAACTCAGTGTAAGCAAGTAATAATGGTCCTACACCCTTAGCATCATCTTCTACGATTGGCTCTGACATGTAATATTCAAAAGAACCATCTCTTCTGAGATTATCAGCAGGTCCTAAACCAGCTACTAAGCAGATACCACCTAAGCTTAACTTACCATCTTTTTCTTTTAAATATTTATTGCATACACCATTAAATGCTTTCAAACCATACTCTCTATAGCTTTCTGGTAAGAATCCAAGACGCACACCCTTAAGTAAGCAGTATGCCATAATAGAACTACCACTGGTCTCTAAATAGTTAGGCTCTTTGCCACCTAATGCAGGAAGCTGATACCAAAGACCACTTTCATGCTGAACCTTCAACATAGAATCCATTAAGTCAATGTATACCTTCTTAAGATTCTCGTACTCTGCTTTGAATTCCTCACCTGGCTCACACTTAGTTAAAGTATCCAAAAGTGCCATAGAATACCAACCTAATGCACGAAGCCAGAAGTTCTGTGATAAACCGGTCTCTTTATCACACCAGAATACTTCTTTAGAAGCATCATATCCGTGATAATATAAACCTGTTTCTTCATCGCGAAGATATTTTACAACATTAGCAAACTGATCAAAGATATCCTTGTAGTTCTTCTTATTGTTGAACTTAGTCTCATATTCCATATAGAATGGCTGCCCCATATACATACCATCCAACCATACCTGATGTGGATAGATTTTCTTATGCCAGAAGTTACCCTCTGCGGTTCTAGGCTGAGTCTGAACCTGACTATAAATCAAATCAATAGCTTTACGATATTTTTCCTTACCATTAAGCTCGTATAAACCAAATAAAGTCTTACCAGCATTAACATTATCAATATTATATTCTTCTACAGAATAATTTTTGATGGTTCCATCTTCCATTACTCTATGATTAATGAATGCATCAGCAAATTCATAATATTTCTTCTCACCAGTTGCATGATAAATCTCTAAAAGTGCCAAAATCATACATCCATCAATGTAATTCCATCCAGCAGCTTTTCCTTCTTTTGCCTTTTCAATATTCCATGCTGGAATATCCAAGGTACTTTTTTCGATTAATTCGTCAATGTACTTCTCAAAAATTGGCATCTGCATGCACTATTTCCTCCATTCATAACAAAAGATTTCACAAGTATCATTCTACACAGAAACCCTTACTTCGTCAATGTTTGTTTTAGTCATATAAAAAATAAAACTACTATTTTTTTGTCATCCCTATGCTGCCGGATAGTGTCCTAATCCAAGAAGTGCTGCAACCATATAAAT
Source organism: uncultured Acetatifactor sp. (assembly GCA_964531725.1). Classification (GTDB taxonomy): domain Bacteria; phylum Bacillota; class Clostridia; order Lachnospirales; family Lachnospiraceae; genus Acetatifactor. Next base: position 4,823 of record CAZHEM010000152.1, on the reverse strand, counting down.
AAGCAACAAATGTATAGGATAGAATGCATAGAAGAAATATTTTAACTTCATGCCTCTCTCCCCATTGTAGAAGCCAATTGGGATAAATGCCAATGGTGCAGTAATCTCCCAGCAAAAAGCCACGCATCCTGCTATAATCTGAGCAACTTTTTTCTTTCTAAACAAATAGATTACTACAATACAGATTACACCAATTGCACCATAATCCGTTCTCATAGTCTCTGCAATTACACAGAACACCAAAACCACACCGATAGATGCAAGCACATTAACCAGCTTTGAAGTTTTCTCATGCATATCAGATTGTCTCTTCTCGATTGCCTGCAATCCCACCATTGCAAGCAAACCAAAGAATAACGTAAAGAATACATTCTGATAGGTAAATTCTAATACTTGACCTTTAAACGCTAGGTCAAAAGGAATCTCTGAAATCAATGCAAATGCCCCTAAACGCAATGCATACTTCTTCACATCTTTTGTGCGAGCAAAACCTTCAATCAACAAAAAGCAAAAAATTGGAAAGCCTAATCTACCAATCATTCGCATAATGGAATATACAAAAAGTAATAAACCATATTCCATCTGCCATTCAATAACACCATTGATATCGCCTGCCAATGCAAGGTCCATGTATCCAGTCTGCCAAAGCAGTCTTCCACCGATTCCTGCTCCCACATGGTCAATAAACATTGTCACAATTGCAATGATTTTCAGCGTACTACCACTGAGTCCTTTTTTCTTTCCTACGCTAGTCTCCATAATTCAAGTCTTCTCCTCATAAATTATTCATAATATACTTCCATCAGCATCAAGCCTTTAGGAGGCATCAACATCCCCGCCTGCTCTCGACTCTTAGCCGCAAGAATCTCTGGTATCTCCTCTGGATTACGCTTCCCCATTCCTATTTCCACCAATGTCCCCATTAAAATACGAACCATATGATGCAAGAATCCATTCCCTTCAAACGTAAAAATAAGCATATCCCCATCTTTGGTAATATCTATGTTATCAATTCTTCTGACCGTACTCTTCTTTCCCTTCTTGTTAGAAGTAAAAGATTTATAATCATGTTCTCCTAGCAAAAGCGATGCTGCTTTTTGCATTTGTATAATATTCAATTCTTCTGAAACCTGTACCGCATATCTTCTCCAAAAAGCATTCGATACCTTACTGTTTAGAATTCGATAACAATATTTTTTACCTGTTGCATTTAATCTACTGTGAAATCTTGGTGCAGCCTCTCTTACTTCCCTAACCACAATATCCTCTGGAAGATACTGATTCATATATTCTAGCATCTCTTCTACAGACATCTGTGAATTGGTATGAAAATTCGCCACCTGCCCCATAGCATGCACACCTGCATCGGTTCTTCCGCTGGCTTGTATCTCAATCTCTTCGTTACACATCTTGGACAAAAGGATCTCTAACTTTCCTTGAATGGTATTGTCCGATGAGGTCTGGCGTTGCCATCCCTGATAACGCGTTCCTTCGTACTGTAATAACAGTCTTATGTTACGCATAATTACTCCTTCAATATCTCTTTTTCATGCAATACATCTATTTTTTTGCCTGCATATCCTGTTTTTGATTAGCTACTATTTCTGGTGGCATGTCCTCTTTCTTCAACGCACGAAAACGGTTAATGCCATAGATTAATATTTTCATACTATCAACCGTAGTATCAAAGGCACCTTCCTCATACATGGTATATACCAGAAGGCCCAATGGTACTGCCACAATCATGCCAATTACTCCGCCAAATTTATAACCTATGTATAATAAAAACAATGTTGGAATCGGAGGTACACCTATGGAATCTCCTACAATCTTTGGCTGAATAATCTGTCTTGCTAGCTGTCCTACGCCCCAGATAATAAGTAACCCAATCGCCATCTTATAGTCAGAACTCAATATCTTCAAAATAGCCCATGGAACCATTACTGTACCTGTTCCAAAGAATGGGAAAAAGTCCAAAAATGCGATTACAATTGCAATCAATGCTGCATACGGAACCTTTAAAACACTTAAACCAATTACCAGTAAAAGATACATCCATACTTCGATTTTTAACTGTGCCTTAAAATATCCACCCACTGATTTTACCAAGCTACGACGCATCATATCATATCGTGCCAACACAGACTTAGGTGCATGATTTCTCAACCATTCATTAATCCCTGCTCTATCTGCTACAAAGAAATACGCCGATAACAACGCCATAATTGTAGCAATAATAATAGATGGCAATCTCTTGGCAAAATTACCTACTGCCGCAATTGTTGGGCTACTAATCTGCCCAAGCAAATCACCTACATATGTATCAACTTCTGACATTACATTTACCACACTGGTTTTTAAGTCTTGTGGTAAACGATTGATAATCGCACTAAAATTCTGCCCAATGCTTGCTACATCATTTTCTGCTGCAGCCCACATCTCAGGCAAAGAATTTATCATTCCAACCACTTCATCTGCAAGTTTTGCTCCAACTAAATACAATACTAATACTACCAAAGCAATAACCACAATAATTACAAAAGCACTACTTGCTTTACGTTTTAGCTTTAGTCTCTCTTCCAAAAATCGCACTAATGGACTTGCAATCAAGGCAATAATCCATCCTATTACAAATGGCATAAAAAATACCAATACCTTTGGCAAAGCAAATATGATTAACAATAAAATAATCAATGCAATTGCTAAATTTACCAACGCCTTACTATATTTCTTCATTACTCTCTTCCTCAATAATCTGGTCTATTATTTCGTAAATCTCTTCCCTTCCCTGCTTAGTAGTTGCAGAGAATGGTATAATAATCGTCTCCTTGTCCGCCCCCAAGGTAGTACGAATAAGTTTTACCTGTTTTTGAATTTGACTACGATTTATTTTATCTAATTTGGTTGCAATAATAATTGGATGATATCCATTATTACATATCCAATCGTACATAATCACATCGTTGTTAGATGGTTCATGTCGAATATCAATCAATAGGAATACTGCTTTCAATTGTTTTGACTGGTGCAGATAATCCTCAATCATTTTACCCCACTGTGCTTTTACATGTTCATTTGCTTTAGCATATCCATAACCTGGAAGATCCACAAAATAGATTGCATCATTCACATTATAGTAGTTAATCGTCTGTGTCTTACCAGGCTGTGCACTGGTACGAGCAAGTGCTTTACGATTCATTAATGCATTAATCAACGAAGATTTTCCTACATTACTCTTCCCAGCAAAAGCTACCTCTGGATGAATACTATCAGGAAGCTTACTGGTAATACCACACACTGTTTCCAAACTTACATTCTTAATAACCATTTTATCCTCATTTCTGCATTTGTATCTTGTGCCTCATTAACTTATTAAAGTAGCTTACACAATAAAACGCCGCCAATTACGGCGGCGTTTCGCACAAGACACATCTCGCCTTATGTTGATTACCTATTTTGCTTTCTTCATTACCTCTTTATGGATAGTCAATGGTTCACATTCACCTTCCACAGCTCCTTTAGTAATGATGCAGCTTTCGATTGACTCATCAGAAGGAATCTCATACATGGTATCCATCATAACTTTCTCCATAATAGAACGAAGACCTCTTGCACCGGTCTTACGTTGGAATGCCTGTTCTGCAATAGCATCAATAGCATCTTCCTCGAAAGTCAATTTCACATCATCCATCTCAAAAAGCTTCTGATACTGTTTTACCAAAGCATTTTTAGGCTCTTTTAAGATACGAACAAGAGCTTCCTTATCCAATCCCTGTAAGGATACACAGATTGGCACACGTCCTACAAACTCAGGAATCAATCCAAATTTAACAAAATCCTGTGTGGTCACTTCTTTTAAAATCTCACCAATATCCTTGTTAGACTTTGCAGTAATGTCTGTGTTAAAACCAATGGACTTGCGATCCAAACGTGTCTCAACAATCTTCTCCAAGCCATCAAATGCGCCACTACAGATAAAGAGAATATTCGATGTATCAATCTGAATCATCTCTTGATGTGGATGCTTTCTACCACCCTGTGGTGGAACATTTGCAACAGTTCCCTCTACAATCTTTAAAAGAGCCTGCTGAACACCTTCACCAGATACATCTCTGGTAATGGAAACGTTCTCACTTTTCTTGGTAATCTTATCAATCTCATCGATGTAGATAATACCATACTGTGCACGCTCTACATCATAATCAGCTGCTTGAATCAGCTTTAAAAGAATGTTCTCCACATCCTCACCCACATAACCTGCTTCTGTAAGTGTGGTTGCATCTGCAATTGCAAAAGGCACATTAATAATCTTTGCCAAAGTCTGAGCAAGGTAAGTCTTACCAGAACCTGTAGGGCCTACCATGATAATATTACTCTTTTGCAATTCAATATCATCTAAATCTTTAGGTGCAGTTACACGCTTATAATGATTATATACTGCTACCGAGAGAACTTTCTTGGCATCTTCCTGACCAATTACATAATCGTCAAGGAAAGCTCTAATCTCCTTTGGTTTCAAAAGATTAATATCCAAGCCAGTCTCTTCTTGTATATCATCATCCTCAAATTCTTCTTCAAGAATATCCGCACATACGTCAACACACTCATCACAAATAAAAACCCCACCAGGACCAGCAATTAATTTACGAACCTGACTCTGGCTTTTATTACAAAACGAGCATTTAATATCGTTATCCGAATTCTTACCTGCCATCCTCATACTCCCATTTTCTACATTTTGTCATGTGATGAAATAACTTTATCAATTAATCCATACTCACATGCTTCCTGAGCACTCTTCCAATTATCACGCTCAGTATCTG
>CAZHEM010000151.1:0-6432 GCA_964531725.1 uncultured Acetatifactor sp. | reverse complement strand
AGCACTATCTGGCTACAAGCTAATTGCTCCTTACCATTAATCTCTACACTCTTTACCATGCCATCTTCAATCTGGATATCCGTAACCTGACTTTCAAAGTGTACCTGACCGCCAAGACGAATAATCTCCTCACGAATCCCTTTTACCACCTTACACAATACATCCGTACCAATATGAGGCTTTGCATCATATAAAATAGATTCCTTCGCACCAAAGCGCACAAAAGTCTCTAAAACCGCTTTGTTTCGCCCATCTTTATCTTTTACAAGTGTATTCAGTTTACCGTCAGAAAAAGTTCCAGCACCACCTTCACCAAACTGTACATTAGATTGGGGATTCAGCACACCTTCCTGCCAAAAAGTCTCCACATCAGTTTGTCTATCTTCTACTGCCTTACCACGTTCTAAAAGAATCGGTTTATAACCATGTAAAGCAAGATAATACCCACAAAAAAGTCCAGCTGGCCCAGTACCAATAATTACAATAGGATACTCTAAATTCGCTATTCCTGACTTTGGAAATGAATACTCTATTGGAGTAATCAAACTTACTTGATTATTGTTTTTTAATTTTTGAATGACTTTATTTTCCTTAGGTAATTTTACATCAACCGTGTAGCTATAGAATACTTCTGGCTTTTTTCTTGCATCTATAGACTGTCTTACAATCTTTAACTCTTGGATTTCAGAAAGTGGTACACGCAAAATATCTGCTGTTTTTCGCAATAGTTGCTCCTTAGTATGTTCCACCTTTATCTTCATTTGATTAACTCGTATCATTATACTTCTCTTTCTATTTCTTTGTTAATGCTTTTTGTTGTCCATGAAATATCTTCTCTTTCTATTCCTTAGAAGCAGCACTCTTGCCTGTAATATGACCACTACACCAAGCCCATTGCAAGTTATAACCACCACATTTTCCATCGACATCTATCACTTCTCCAGCAAAATACACACCTGGCATCTTCAAAGATTCCAAATCATCGCTCAATTCCCTTATATCCACACCACCAGCACATACCTGCGCATTATCGTATGGATTAGAACCATTCACAGTGACCTTCCATTCCCTACACAATGCAAAAACCTGCATCAATTTCTCTTTACCAGCTTCTTTCACTAACATATTAGGCTTTAAACCACATTGTTTTGTAAAAAGCATCATAATCTTTTTATGTAGCATTCCTGTAAAGAATTCTTCCACCGTTATATCTAACATATGCGTCATTCTATTGTGACAAAATTGTTGGTAATCATCTTCTGAAAAATCTGGAAGCAAATGAATACTTACACTTACTTCTTGCTGTTCTCTCAAAACATAATTCATCACACGACTAAGTTGAAACACCGGAATTCCAGAGATTCCATATTCGGTAAGTTGCAATTCGCCTCTTTCCTGTGCCACACATTTTTCTTTATTCCACACTTTTAACAAGGCATCTGTTCTCACACCAGCAACTGCTTTAAAATAATCCTCCACACATTTCATCTGCACCAATGCTGGTACAGTAGGAACTATCTCATGCCCCATTTGCTTTGCTAACTTATAGCCGCTTCCATCAGAGCCTGTCTTAGGTGCAGCTTTGCTCCCACAGGCAACAATTACTTTGTCAAAAACGTACTGTTTGGAGCCATCAGACACAGAGATTTTTCCATTGATATCATTACGTTCTATATGATTAATTTTACAGTCATACACAATCTCAACATGCAAACGTTCTAGTGCTATGCGTAATACATCAAGCACAACCGCAGCCTGTTCACAAGCAGGATATAGATAACCATTCTTATCTTTCACCATTAATCCTAATTCTTCAAAGAATTTTACAGTATTCTCAGTATTGAATCTCTGTAGTTTATCCCAAATCCACTCTCTATTGGCACCATAATACATTTCTTTACGCAAATCATAATTTCCTAAATTACATTTGCCATTTCCAGTAACCAATATCTTTTTGCCTACTCTATCATTCCGCTCTAATATAGTTACTTTTGCCCCTTCCTTAGCAGCAGTAATGGCAGCCATCATACCAGCTGCGCCACCACCTATGATTCCAACATTCATGAATATCCTCCATATAGATTTAACTAGTGTAGTTTTCTAAAAAATTATACAGACTTTCTTCGTTATCCATCCAAAGCATTTCCATAATCTGCATCTGTATCTCTTCTGGCACTCCCTCCAACGGGATACCAGTATTTATATAAATTGTTTCCTTGTCTTCCAAATATACTACAATCTCATTATTCAACGCAGCAATATAGAATCCTAACGTAGGTTCCAGATATTGATAGTTCATCTGCACAACTACCCGTTCTCTGGAAAAAGACAACACTTCCAATCCAATAAATCCACGCTCCACCTCTGACAGAGGCGGAAATGCTTCATAATTCTCCATTGCTTCCAAAAATTGTTCTCGATTTAATCCGATATACTTGTCAGGAAGCTTCCATGTAGTCTCTACAACAGTCTCTCGGACTACATCCGTCTCTTCCAATACATATTCTGTATCAACACATAATGTCTCAGAAGAATTTGCTACCGAAACAGCTTCCCTACCATCTTGCTCCATCTCTTCTAATAGAATCTGCTGCGTAGCTTCTTCTCTAGCAATTTTAGCAGGATCACCTGGATAAAAGTAACGATATAGACCTACTCCACAGAACATCCCCACTATTAGTATTATCAAAGGACAAACCAAAAATAAACTGATACCTTTTACAAATTTCATATTGCCTCACATTTTCATGTTTCAATTCTATTTGCTAACAGTATCAGTCATTTTTTACTATTTTATACTTTTTCTTTAAAATACATGAAACGCATGCCCTACCATCTGTATGATCCGACCACCTGGTATATACTTAATTTCTTGTTCACGAAAACTGCGTAATAATAATAAAATTACCCAATAAACGCCAAGTGAAATAATCAGACACACCATAACCGTTACAAAACTTCCGATGTGCGGTGCTAACATCTTTTCTAAGAATATGCATATTAATCCTGTTACACAAGCCGCAGCTGCTGGAATTGCAATCTGAGTAGCTACTTCAATCCCAACACGTATATGCTTATATACAAAATACCCCAGTCCTACGCTCAGCACAAGTGCAGCACCTAGTCCACTATATACCAAAGCCATCACATCTGCATTTACTGCGTTCAAAGTAATAGCAGCAAGTAATAAATACACTACATTTGCCAAACTGGCGCATACAATTATAGGCTTTTCTTTCCCCCATGCTCTCATAAGTCCAAAGAAAAATATTACAAACACTGCCAATAACACAAACACTGCGCCAACCTTCATCATATAAGATGCGCTTTGATTAGCTCTACCTAAAAGCCAGTTAACAATACTGTCTGACATACAAGCAATAAATACTGTTGCAAATAAACCATTTACTATTACAATATGAACACCCGCTGAAAATGCATTTCTTGCATGACGAATCTCTTCTTTGCGCATTAAACTCACAATTCTTCCATACATAGGGATTATCATTAGGCTCAAAAATAATATAACTAACGCACATGGAATCATATAAATTCCAACAAAATTGCCATAACCAACTGCAATAACTTCAGCATCCGCTCTTTTTTTGGCATATAAAAACAGTCCACTTATGATTGGCAAATAGAGTAACGCATACATCAATAAATATTGCATTCGATTACTTATATAGTTAACAACTATTGTTCTAGCCGAATCCGTAGTACGCATTCCTTCATCAGCTTTTTGTCTTCTGGAACGTCCTTTTGAAAAGGATACAACCCCTAATCCTATTAGTAAAACTACTTCTGTTACCAAAAAAGCTAGGGCAATTCCCATACCACCATACACATAAGTGTACACTTCTTGTCCTAGCAATGCGCTAACTTTGTGACCATAGGCCATAAAAATCTTGCAAAAAATAATGCCAAATACAATAATACCAATCTGTCTAAGAATTGCATATGCTACACTAGGGAATTCACTCCCTTCACCTTGAAAGCTACCAAGCAATACAGCAATCAACATACGAATTAATATAGTAGGGGCTAATATCATTACAATAAATGTTGCATTTGGTACACCCAACCACTTTTCAGCAAGAACTTGGCTTCCCAATATAACCAACGCAGTTCCTATTATTCCTAACAATACTTGAAATAACAATAGCACATTCCGAATTCGTAATGCATTCTTGTATTGCCCCTTTGAACTTTTAGAACGAAGCATTCTGCCTATCACTAGATTTCCATTTGTACCCAACAATAAGCCTACAAAGGCAATGCACTCCATTGCAATTGCAACATAAGCAATGCCCACGTTGTTCATCATGTGTCCAAATATGAGCAAACTTATACACTCCACCATATATGCAAATGTCTCTATCTGTCGTTTCTTAACTTCCACTAAACTCATGAAAAGTTCCTTCCCGTTTGTATTTAGTCTCTAGTAATTCCAAGCTTGGAAAGTGTTTCCTCCTGTTTACGCTCCATAACCGTTGCTTCATCTGCTTCCATATGATCATAACCACACAAATGAAGCATACTGTGTGCCACCAAAAAGGCAAACTCTCGTTTCACGCTATGTCCATAGCTTTCTGCCTGTTCATATACCTTATCAACCGAAATTATAATATCACCTAGAATTAGTTCTCCACTATCTGGATCAAAATAATCCGCTTCCTGATCTTCATCAATATCAAACACTCCCTCTTCTTGAAATTCTAAATTGGGAAAAGATAATACATCTGTCTCTCTGTCAATGCCACGATGTTCTCTATTGAATTGATGAATTCCTTCATTATCTGTTACCAACACATTTAACTGTACTTCATATGGACATTGTTCTGTATCCAACACCTCTAGTGCCACTACTTTTACAATCTCTTCTATGTCAAAAGGGAATACAACACTCGTCTCATTCTCAACGTAAAAAGTCATAATATAACTTCTCCTCCTTGAAGATTTTCTTCATCATCTTAAGTTCTTTCATGGTAATATCGCTATCCTTAATAGTCTCCGAATCATGCAATTTTTTAAAGACAGCTTCCACAACCTGCTCATAATCTATGGTTTTATCTTGATTTTTAGCAATCATATACATCATAGTATTAACAATCGCATTAGAGTAAAGCAATACAACCGTCTCTTTTTTTACAATAGGAGTATTCTTATCCAAATATTCCTTTAAAATATCCTGTGCATATGGTGGAAAACCTTGTTGTTGCATATGCTCAAAAAGGCCTTCGCCATGCTTGTGATAATAGCCGGCACATTTTAAAGCATCCACATCTAATTTTAGTCGGTCTCCAATACGCTCGCAAAAATATACCGTATGTACACTGAGCATATAATCGTTCTTATTCTGAGCCTTTAAGGCTACTAAGGTCGGATTCTCCGTATCATTTAGGAGCAAATATCGATCACGATACTTATAAACGACATAGACAGAAAACAATCTTAAAAAGCCCACTAACAAAATTGCACTAATAATAATATTCGCAACTGGAACCACAAAAAGCTCCACATTTGGTCTTTCATTGGCAATTAAAATAATATTGGCAGTCTCGCACACCAACAAGAAAAACATAGATAAGAACAAGGGAATTCCTATCTGAAATTCCTTGCGAAATAGCTGAAACAATACAATCGATGCCACACCACTCACAAAATATAACAAGAAAATCTCATTGCCAGAACCACCAATCTGTACAGTAAGCACTAAAAGAATACTGGCTGCCACGATTCCTACACTCATATTGCTTAATAAAAACAACATGATAAATACAGGTACAAATGGCCAACCACTGACAGGCAGAAAACTACATACAAATGCCATACCTAAGCCAAACAAAAAACCTAACCAAAATCTTCCAATATGTTCCTGATTATCAAATAGTAATTCTCCATTTATGTATTGCTGACGTAGGTGAAATCCTACTACAGCAATTCCAAGTACTGCCATTACACAGTAACTTATAATAATCTCTTTCCCTGTTTGCTTATAAAAACAAATTCCATAAATTGCTGCAACGGCAAGAATCATGCTTAACCCTTCCATTCCAAGCATAAAAAATGTTTTTTTACTTTTATTTTCTTCCATATTTCTCTCTTCTGTTCTTTTCTTTTGTCTCGTAATCATCGTATGCCTTAACAATCTTCTGAACCAAAGGATGTCGCACTACATCCTTGCTCGTTAAATTACAGAAAGCAATATCATCAATCTTACTTAATACCTTAGCCGCTACATCCAATCCAGACTTAGTACCTACTGGCAAATCTTTCTGGGATGAATCACCTGTAATGACCACTTTAGAGCCAAAACCAATTCGTGTTAAAAACATTTTCATCTGAGCAGGTGTAGTATTCTGTGCTTCGTCTAAAATAATATACGCATTATCTAAGGTTCTACCACGCATATATGCCAATGGTGCCACC
>CAZHEM010000150.1:0-6489 GCA_964531725.1 uncultured Acetatifactor sp. | reverse complement strand
AGGATTGTATGACATATCGCTTGAAGAGTTACAGACCATCAAGGGTATTGGTTTGGTGAAGGCAGTGAAATTAAAATGTCTTGCAGAACTAGCTATGCGTATCAATACGATGATGGCAGAGACGGGATTGTGTTTTCATGATTCTAAGACAGTAGCTGCATATTTTATGGAACAATTACGACACAAATCAACAGAATGTGTTGTACTGGTGTGCCTAGATGCCAAGGGACAGTTGATTCAAGAAAAGAAAATCTCCAATGGTAGTGTTAAGATGTCCTTGATATCGCCGAGAGAGATTTTTCTGGAAGCCTTGCAGTGTAAGGCTGTGAATATATTGTTAGTGCATAATCATCCCAGCGGTGATCCGACACCAAGCATGGCGGATAGACAGCTTACTGAAAATGTTCAGGAATTGGGAGAAAAAATGGATATTCCATTATTGGACCACATTATTATTGGAGATAAAAGGTATACTAGCTTTAAGGAATTAAATTATCTCTAGAGACCAAAAGAAAGGGGCTGTAAAATTTTGGCAAACAACACATTTGGTATTGATCTTGGTACCAACAACATTAAAATTTATAGTAGAAACGACGACGATATTCTTGTTGAAAAGAATATGATCGCAATTGAGAATAAGAATACTCTTTTTGCATATGGTGATTCTGCATTTGAAATGTATGAAAAAGCACCTAGCAATATTCATATTTCTTATCCATTGTCTAATGGTGTTATTGCAGATATTAAGAACATGGAGACCTTGATTAAGTATTTTATAGGAGACATTCAAAAAGGAAACATCAAGGCTTGTGACTTCTACATTGCTGTACCTACTGATGTTACAGAAGTGGAGAAGAGAGCTTTCTATGATTTGATTAAAGATGCCAATGTTAAGGCAAAGAAAATTATGGTGGTTGAGAAGGCTGTTGCAGATGGTCTTGGTTTAGACATTGATGTAAAGAACTCTCAAGGAGTTCTTGTGGTAAATGTAGGCTACGAGACTACAGAGGTATCAATCCTTTCTTTAGGAGGTATTGTACTTAGTCGTTTGATTAAAGTGGGCGGTATGAAGTTTGATGATGCCATTCGTGCAGCTGTTCGTAGAGAATTCAGTTTGATTATTGGAGGAAAGACTGCAGAGGCAGTGAAGATTTCCTTGAAGGAATTAGAAGAGGAAGGTAGAGGGGCTGTTGTGTATGGTAGAGATATTGTAACTGGACTTCCTGTTGAGAGAGAGATTCCTACCAAATTGGTGGATGAAGCACTAGAAGAGCATTTTAATGCTATTATTGATAATGTAAAGGTTATCTTGGAGAGAACTCCACCAGAACTTGCAGCAGATATTTATAGACATGGTATTTATTTAACTGGTGGTGCTTCACAGGTAAATCATTTGGCAGAGAGAATGGCTACTGGGACAGGATTAAAGGTAAATGTAAGTGAGAGTCCTTTAACTAGTGTTGCAATGGGTCTTGCTAAGATTATTAAGGATGATAATTATAAATCAGTAGCTTATGCAATTGAAGGGATGAGTAAATGAGCCCAGTAATAAAAAGAAAAGGGGAGAGATTTACTTTACCGAGTAAGTATCTCCTCTTTATTTTGACTTTTGTTTGTACAGGATTAATGTTAATTACATTTGGTACCAATGCTTTTAACCAACCAATGAACGCTTTGGTTGGTTATGTTGTGGTTCCTTTTCAGCAGGGGATTGGTAATTTAGGTAGTTGGATAGCTAATCGTTCAGAAGAATTGGTTCAGATTCGTTCGCTTTTAGATGAGAATGCGCGATTAAAAGAAGAAGTTGCGGCATTGACAGAAGAAAATACGTTACTCCAACAGGATAAATATGAACTGAATCAGTTGCGTGAACTATTTCAACTAGATGAACAATATGAAGAGTATGAGAAGATTGGTGCACGTATTATTGGCAGAGATTCAGGTAATTGGTATTCTTCTTTTATTATTGATAAGGGAAGTGATGACGGATTAGCTGTAGATATGAATGTAATTGCCAGTGGTGGTTTAGTAGGACGTATTACATCTGTTGGACCTAATTGGTCACGTGTAACATCTATCATATCGGATAATAGCAATGTCAGTGCTAAGACTTTGGCTACAGAAGACAATTTGATTGTGTCGGGAGACTTGCAATTAATGGCAGATGGTGTGATTACATTTAGTCAATTAGTGGATAGTAATAATGCGGTTGTAGAAGGCGATAAAATCGTTACTTCGGATATTAGTGATAAATATTTACCTAATATTTTGATTGGATATATGCATACCATCAACCGCGATACCAATAATCTAACCAAGTCAGGATATGTAACTCCTGCGGTAGACTTTGAACATCTAGGTGAAGTGCTGGTTATTTTAGATTTGAAACAACAGGTGAACGAAGAGGATTCGTAAGCTGGGAGGCTTTAGATTGAGAAAAGTTGTTGTAACGATATTTGTGTTAGTATGTTTTGTTTTACAATGTAGTGTGTTTGATAATATTGCCTTTGCAGGCATTATTCCGAATCTTTGTATCATATTAACTTCTTCCTTTGGCTTTATGAGAGGAGAAGAAGAAGGTATGATTATTGGTTTTTTCTGTGGATTGCTTAGTGATATCTTCTTTGGAGATTTCTTAGGTTTTTATGCGTTGGTACTTTTATACATAGGTTATTTGAATGGTAAGTTTTCACGTATTTTTTATCCTGAGGATATTAAGCTCCCAATAGCACTAATTATTGTAAGTGATTTATCTTATGGTATTTTGTGTTATGTTTTAATGTTTTTGTTAAGAGGGCGTTTGGAGTTTTTATATTATTTTAAGAGCGTTATTTTACCAGAAGCATTGTACACCATAGGAGTAACATTGATTTTATACCCGCTGATTCTCAAAGTAAATGAGAAACTTGAGGCGAGGGAAAAGAGGAGTGCACAAAAATTTGTTTAGGGATATAAGAGATTATTTAATTGGTATCTTAACAAGTAGAATCACTGTTCTTGTCATTGTTTTCTGTTTTTTGTGCGGATGCCTAATCTATCGTTGTTTTGATTTACAGATTGTTCATGGTGAAGAATACTTGAATGATTTTGTCTTGCAGACAGAAAAAACAAGGGACATTGCCAGTACCAGAGGTAATATCTATGATTGTAATGGTAATGTATTGGCATATAATGAATTGGCTTATTCTGTAAAAATTGAGGATGTATACGAATCTAATCGTTCTAAGAATAAGAAGTTAAATGCGACTATCTACAAAGTAATTAAGATGATTGAAAAGAATGGTGATAACGTTATTACTGATTTTAAGATTGTCATAAATGAAGATGGTGAGTTTGAATATTCTGTAGAGGGAACTAGTTTGCTGCGTTTTTTGGCGGATGTTTATGGTCACACAACGATTGATAAGTTAGAAGAAGAACAGAAAAATATTACTGCTACAGAACTAATGGAGCATATGAGCCGCGCAACAGGTACTGGATTTGCAATCGGTGATTACGAGGTAGAAGGTGATAGTGATACGGATTTTATTCCTGGAAAAGGATATTCCAAAGAAGATTGGCTGAAAATGGTTACTATCCGTTATGCTATGCACCTTACTTCTTATCGTAAGTATGTAGGAACCACTGTTGCAACCAATGTCAGTGAAGAGACAGTAGCTGTTATTATGGAAAATTCAGAGGAATTAGATGGTGTTACTATAGTAGAGGATACAGTACGGCGCTATGTGGATAGTAAGTATTTTGCGCATGTGCTAGGTTATACAGGTAAGATTTCCGCTACGGAACTTACGGAATTAAATGAGACTGTTGTAGCAAATGGCGGGGAAGCGGACACCTATGATATTAATGATATAGTAGGTAAAAGTGGTATTGAGGCTTATCTAGAGACTACCTTACAGGGTACCAAAGGGTATGAGACGGTTGTTGTAGATAATACAGGTAAGGTTAATTCTATTATTGAACGTGTAGAGGCTCAGTCTGGACAGGATGCATACTTAACCATAGATAAAGATTTGACCATCGCCACATATAATATTTTGGAGCAGAAATTGGCGGGTCTTGTATCCACCAAGATTATTAATGCAAAAGAATATAATACTACTAGCAGTTCGGGAAGTGCCGATATTAAGATTCCAATCTATGATGTTTATTTTGCGATTATAGATAATGGAATAGTTGATATAAAGCATTTTGATGACGAAGATGCTGGAGAAGTAGAAAAATATGTTTATAATCAGCATTTGAATTATAAAGAGTCGGTATATGAAAAACTTCGATATGAGCTGACAGAAGGCAAAACTCCTTACGAAAAATTGAGTAAAGAGTATCAGGTATATCAGAGTAATATAGTGTCATTGTTAAAAAATCAAGGAATCATTATGACAGAGGCAATTGATGAAAATGACGAGACACAAATTGCTTGGGCAAAGGAAGAAGTTATTAGTTTGCATGAGTATTTGAAGTATTGTATAGCTCAGAACTGGATAGATGTTAGTAAATTAAATTTAGATGATAAGTACTCCGATTCTACAGAGATATATGATAAACTTCTGGATTATATAATCAGTATGGTTGATAGAAATACGGAATTCCAAAAACGTTTTTACAAGTATATGTTGTTAAATGATGTGATTAATGGAAAAGACGTATGTAAGTTGTTGTGTGAGCAGAATGCTTGTGAAGTTTCTGTGGAGGATGAAGAAGCATTATATAGCAATAGAATGACAGCGTATCAATTTATTAAAAATCGTATTGATGGTCTAGATATTACACCGGGGCAGCTAGCATTAGATCCTTGTAATGCATCGGTGGTTGTTACGGATGTTAATACAGGTGCTGTGTTAGCAATGGTATCTTATCCAGGGTACGACAACAATAAGATGGCTAATTCCATTGATGCAGAGTATTATGCGAAACTGAATGCTGATAAAGCAAAGCCACAGTATAACTTTGCTACGCAGTATAAGGGTGCGCCGGGTTCTACCTTTAAAATGGTGTCTGCAACAGCTGGTCTGATGGAAGGTGTTATTGATTTGTATGATCAAATTGACTGTGAAGGTACTTATACAAATATTACACCATCTCCAAGATGTTGGAGAGTAATTGGACATGGCAATGAAAATGTTGTAACTGCAATACGAGATTCTTGTAACTTCTTTTTCTATGATGTAGGTTACCGTTTGTCTACCAGAACGGGTGTCTATAACGAAGATGTAGGTTTGAATACCTTATATGAATATGCAGATATGTTTGGCTTAACAGAAAAGTCAGGAGTAGAAATTACAGAAGAAACTCCAGATTTGTCTAATATTGACCCCGTACGTTCTGCTATTGGACAAGGTACTAACAGTTTTACTACTGTGGGATTGGCAAGATATATTACTGCGGTAGCAAATAGTGGAACTTGTTATAATCTGACATTGCTTGATAAAATTACAGATTCTGAAGGTAATACCTTAGAGGAATTTGAACCAGATGTTAGAAACACTATTGAGTTGCCGAATGAATATTGGAATGCGATTCATTCTGGAATGCGAAAAGTAGTGGAAAATAAGAGCTATTTTAGTGACTTGGCTGTAAATGTAGCTGGTAAAACAGGTACTGCGGAACAGACAAAATCTAGACCAAACCATGCGTTGTTTGTGTGTTATGCGCCATACGAAAATCCAGAGATTTCAGTTACTACCCGAATCCCATTTGGTTATTCTTCTGACTATGCAGCGCAGGCAACTAGAGAAATTATTAAATACCATTATGGTTTGGCAGAGGAAGATGAGATTATTACAGGTGAAGCTGATACACAGAATGAAGGCGTATCAAATGAACGTTAAAGGAGTGTACTTAATTTGAAGGATGCTGTAGTTATTAAGAGTTATCAGAATGGAATTACATTGCTCTTAGACAGTGAGGCTGATTTTGAGCAGATACTAGAGGAAATATGTTTCAAATTTTCGCAAGGTAAGAACTTTTTTGGGAAAAGTTCTATGGCACTTTCTATTGAAGGAAGAAATGTGTCTGAAACGGAAGAAATTCGTATTTTAGAAGCAATTAAGCAAAATAGCAATGTAAATATTGTGTGTGTTGTAGGGAAAAATGAGGAGACAAATAAGGGCTTCATTAAAGCCCTACAGCATACCGAACAACGTATGACAAATGGAGACGAAGGCCAATTTTTTAAAGGTAGTTTGAAAAATGGTGAAGTCTTGGAGACAGAATCTAGTATTGTTATACTAGGGGATGTTTATCCGGGCTGTGCAGTTATATCTACCAAAAATATTATTGTATTAGGTGGATTATATGGGGAAGCATATGCTGGTGGTTCAGGACAAGCTGAATCCTATGTTGTTGCGCTTGAAATGGAGCCGGAAAGATTAAAAATCGGCGATTTCAAATATAAAGCAAATACGAAACAGACAAAGTGGGGAATTCGTCCTAAGGTACAACCGAAAACTGCATATATAAAAAACGAAAGAGTAGTATTTGAACCAC
>CAZHEM010000149.1:0-6524 GCA_964531725.1 uncultured Acetatifactor sp. | reverse complement strand
AACAAGCACTATGATGAGATCATTGTATTCTGGTGTATCAGGTTTAAAACACACCAGACAAAAATGGACGTTATCGGTAACAATATCGCAAACGTAAATACAACAGCATATAAAGCAAGTACCGTTACTTTTAGTGATTTAATGAGCCAGACCACTCAGAGTGCCAGCGGCCCTAATGCTGCAACTGGTACCGGTGGTGTTAACGCAAGACAGATTGGTCTTGGTGTTAAATCAGGCGCAATTAATATGAATATTTCTACACAGGGTTCTGCACAGTCTACAGGTAATCCATTTGATATTATGATTACTGGTGATTCATTCTTTATCGTTAACAACGGTACTGAGAATTTCTTTACCAGAGATGGTTCATTTTATGTAGATGGCGCTGGTAACTTGGCTATGACCAGTACTGGTTATAACGTAATGGGTTGGGCAATTGATAAGAATACTGGTGAACTTAATACTGATAGTGTTGCAGCATTACAGATTATGCACGCAGATAATATGACCTATGAAGCAGAAGCTACTACTCAGGCATATGTGGCTGGCATTGTAGATAAGAATGATACAGACGTAACCAGTACCAATGGTAAGGTTATGAACTTGAGCTTCTTTGATAAGATGGGTTATAGCTATACTGCAAAATTGGTGTTTAGACAGTCAGACGATGTGAATTCCTATAGTGTGGAATTAGATAAGATTTTGGACTCTACTGGAAAAGAAGTTGACCTTACGGATGCACAGTTTGGTAATCCAGATACTTTACAGTTAAAGAAGACTACCGTAGCATTTGATAGTGTGAATTACAAATGGGATGGTAGAGTGTTAAAAGATGCCTCTGATAATGTAATTGTAGATACTGCTGCAATTTTTGATGCAGACGGTAATGTAGTAGATCAGGAAGGCTTAGATAAGCTTGCGAAGATTTATGGTTACGAGGGTTCTACCGATGAATTCTTGAAAATTGCTAATGCTACAGGTACTGTAGATGCAGATGGCAATGCCATTTATAAATCTGTAAAACAAATGTTAATGGATGGTGATTTCCCAACAGATGCTTCATGGGAAGCAGAAGGACGCTACTATACTGGTTCTACCATTAATTTTAATCCTGCAAATGGTGCGTTCAATGGTATTGGAGGCAATCCTACCGTTGGTACCATGACTTTAAGCCTAGCAGGTGTTGGTGGCGGTAACTTCTCTGATATCGTTATTGACTTCTCAAGCTGCTCTATGGTAGATAACAAAGGTACTTCAACCGTAGCTGCTACTAGTGGTGATAAAGAAGGTGTAGGTGCTGGTCGTCGTATTGGTAATATGATTGGTGTATCTATCCAGAACAATGGTATGATTTATGCTAGCTATGACAATGGTATGACTAGACTTCTTGGCCAGATTGCAGTGGCAGAATTCGCAAATGCATCAGGTCTTGAAAAAGCAGGAGATAACTTATATTCTGCAACATTAAACTCTGGTGAGTTCAACGGACAGGGTGTAGATATTACTGGCAACGGTGGTTATATGTCTACTGGTCAGTTGGAGATGAGTAACGTAGACTTGTCTTCTGAATTCACAGAAATGATTACTACACAGCGTGGTTTCCAGGCAAACAGCCGTATTATCACTGTTTCTGATACCATGCTTGAAGAACTTACTAACTTGAAGAGATAATTCATTTATCATAGGGACGGAATGAATTTTCCGTCCCTAATAGTACTATAAAAGGCGAACAATATGATAGAAGTAACTAAATTAAATGGTACAAAAGTACTAGTTAACCCTCTTTTGTTTGAAATTATTGAGGAAACACCAGATACTGTAATAACACTTACTACGGGAAGAAAAATAATTGTAAAAGAAAGTAGACAAGATGTGAAAAATCTTGTAAAATTGTATAGAAAGGATATTCTTGCAGAATAATTCTAAAAATTGCGGAATGAAGGGTGATTTATAGTGGATTTAGCTTCATTATTGGGACTTATAATTGGTTTAGGAATGCTGATATTTGGTATCTTATCAAGTGCAGGCCTTGCAGGCGCTTTTCACTACTTGGATGCACCATCGGCAATTATCACTTTTGGTGGAGCGTTGGGTGCGACGTTAGCTTCTTTTTCGATGCCAGACTTCATTGCTGGTTTGAAGAGTATAACATTAGTGTTCAAGACACCAAATCTAAATACGAATGAAATGATTCAAAAGATTATAGATTTATCTAATATCGCTCGTAAGGAAGGTCTTCTTTCCTTGGAAGAAGCTGCCAGTGATTTGGAAGAACCATTCCTTAAAAAGGGTATTCTGTTAATTGTAGATGGTACAGATCCTGATTTAGTACGTGCGATTATGGAGACAGAGCTTGTTAGTGTGGAAGGAAGACATAAGAATGTAATTGGCTTCTGGGAGACACTTGGTAGCTTAGGTCCTGCTTGGGGTATGATTGGTACACTGGTTGGTCTGGTTGATATGTTATACAACATGGAGGACCCTTCAACCTTAGGACCGGCGATGGCGGTAGCATTGATTACCACTTTGTATGGTTCTGTATTGGCGAACTGGTTGTGTGCGCCGATTGCGAATAAATTAAAAGCAAACAATGGTGCAGAAGTAATGCAGAAAGAAATAATGATTGAAGGTCTTCTTTCTATTCAGGCTGGTGAGAACCCTCGAGTAATTGAAGAGAAGCTGAAATCATTCTTAGCTCCTAAGGAGCGTGAATCCGAACCTGAAGATCAGGGAGGTGAGGAATAATGGCGAAAAGAAAGCCAGAAGAACCTAAAGCTGGGTCTCCAGAATGGATGTGTACATTTAGTGACTTGATGAACTTGCTTTTATGTTTCTTCGTTATGCTCTTTGCCATGTCCTCTATTGATGAAGCCAAGTACGAAGCGATGGTAGCTGCGATGAATGATAGCTTTAGCATTTTTGATGCAGGTGCAACAGCAATCGGTGATGGCGTATTAATCAGTAATGGTGTTAGCCAACTTAATGAGTTGGATGAATACATAAACAGTACTGGTAAGACAGCAGAGAGTGAGGTCGAAGCGGACCAGTTTAAAGATTATGAAAACAAAATGGATGAATTGAAGGAAGCTATTGAAGCTGCGAATTTGCAGAATAACGAACAGCTTGCAGAAAAGATTGAAGAAGCAGTAGATGAGAGTAATATGGAACAACAGATTGATGTTACATTTACTGCACAGTATGTACAATTATCCATGAAAGGTGCTTTACTTTTTGATTCTGGTAAGACAGAGTTAAGAGAGGAATCTACAAGGGTACTCGATAAAGTGGGCGTGATATTGGAGCGATACAGTGATGGCTTAATAGAAATCGAAGGTCATACAGATAATGTTCCAATCAATAGCGCAAAGTTTGCTAGTAATGAAGAATTGAGTGATGCAAGAGCATTAGCTGTATTTTATTATTTACAAGAGAATACTTCATTAGACCCTGTTGATATGAAACATTCTGGTATGGGCGAGAGAAGTCCAATTGCAGACAATTCAACAGAAGAAGGTAGGAGTAAAAACAGAAGAGTAGAGATTAGGATTCATAATCCTTCTTAATAGCTTTTATGTAAGATTCATGAGTCAGACTTGTTGAAAATCACTTACGAAAGGCGGATAGGAGATACCATGAAGAAAAATTTACTAACAGTCTTGATATTGGCATTGCTTATTGTTAATATCGTACTGACAAGCGTCATGATGTTTAGCATGATGAGCACTAATAAGAAGACGGCAGAACTGGTGACGAATATTGCAACTGTTCTTAATTTGGAGCTAACCCCTCCTGGTTCAGAAGGAAGTGTAGAACAGATTTCGTTAGCTGATACAGCTGTTCACAACATGACCAATTCGTTGACTTTATTACTTAAGAGTGGCGAAGATGGTAAGACAAGATATCTTATGTGCGATGTTGCGTTATCTATGAATATAAAGCATGATGATTATGAGACCTATGGTGCAACTATTGCAGATAAAGAAAAATTGATTGAAGATGCCATTGGCACAGTAATAGCTAATCATACTGCTGAAGAATATCAGCAGGATCCTGAAAGCATCAAGGCAGAAGTGTTAAAAGCAATTCAGGATTTGTTCCAGTCTGATTTCGTTTATAACGTAGCAATCAGTAATGTGAAGATTGGTTAATACTAGTACTTTTTACTGAATAATAAAAATAGGAGGTGGGCTTTGTGGGCGAGGTCCTTTCGCAAAACGAGATAGACAACCTGCTTGCGGCGTTATCTACTGGCGAGCTTGATGTTGACCAAATGCAAGCAGCCGAAGAAAAACAAGTTAAAAATTACGACTTTAGCCGCCCTACAAAGTTCTCTAAAGAGCATTTAAGAACTCTGGAAATTATTTTTGAGCATTATGGAAGATTGATTTCAACCAACCTTCCAGTGTATCTTCGCAAGAATGTTCAGGTAACAGTCGCAAGTTCAGAGACGGTTACTTTTAGCGAATTTACAAATGCGTTGTCGAATCCGGTTATTTTGGGAATAGTTAATTTTGCACCATTGAACGGAACGATTGTTTTAGAGTTAGCGACCAATCTTGGTTATACTATGATTGATCGAATGCTAGGAGGCAGCGGGGAACCATTAGAAAAGAACAGAGATTTTTCGGAGATTGAACTTAGCATTATCCAAAAGATGCTTGTCTTGTTTACACAACTTTTGAGAGACCCTTGGAAGAATGTAATAGAGATTGCACCTGTTCTACAGAGACTAGAGACCAATTCACAGTTCGCACAAGTTATTGCGCCTACTGATATGATTGCGATTGTAACAATCAATATCAAGATTGGTGATGTGGAAGGTATCATGAATGTTTGTCTTCCATTCTTTACTCTAGAAGACATCATGGACAAACTGAATACGAAGTATTGGTTTTCTACGATGCAAGAGCGTCGTGATGAAAATTATGAACAATACATCGAATCACTGATTCGGAAAGTTGATGTACCTATTAGAGCTATTCTAGGTAAGAGTCAAATCTCAGTTGCAGATTTTGTGAATTTGCAGGTAGGAGATTGTATCAGACTTAACACCAAAGTGGATAGCGATTTGGATGTATATGTAGGTAACATCAAAAAATTCAAAGCATTGCCCGGAGCAAATGAAGATTCTTATGCAGTTAGGGTAACATCAGTGATTAGAGAGGAGGAATAGGCGATGGGAATGCTGTCTCAGGACGAAATCAATGCATTGCTCAACGGTATGGACATATCAGAAGATGAGGGTTCTGCCGAGCCAGACGAGGTACTGAATTCGAATGATATAGGTGAAGTGGCAAGTGAAGATAATGGAGAATTGTTGACCGACGTAGAGAAGGATGCGATCGGTGAAGTTGCTAACATTAGCATGGGATCTTCAGCAACAACTCTTTATACACTTGTTAATATGAAGGTAAATATTACCACACCAGTTGTAACATTGGCTGAATGGAAAAACTTGACTGCCGAGTATGAAAAGCCTTGTGTATTTGTACAGATTAAATATACAACAGGTTTGGATGGTAGTAACATTTTAGTATTAAAAGAACAGGATGTAAAAATCATCACAGATTTGATGATGGGTGGTGATGGTACTAATACAGATGGTGAGTTAGGAGAATTACACTTAAGTGCAATCTCTGAGGCGATGAACCAGATGATGGGTTCGGCTGCAACATCACTTTCAACTATGATGAATACCATGATTGATATTAGCCCGCCAAATTCATCTTTACTTGATTTGACAGAGCATCAGTCAGGAACAGATGTGGCACCTTTCTTGGGGGGGCAATTTGTAAAAATTTCGTTCCGCATGCAGATTGGTGATTTGGTTGATAGTACAATTATGCAGTTATATCCAATTGAATTTGCACGTAAGGTTGTTGAAACGTTTATGAATAACCAGATGGGAGGAGTAAAGGAAGAACCAGTAGCTCCACCAGTGCAGGAGGAACCTGCACTAGAAAGTGCAAGCCCGATGCCAGAACAGATGAACATGGGTCAGATGAACATGGGTCAGATGAATATGAATCAAATGGGAATGAACCCAATGATGGGGCAGATGGATATGAGTCAGATGGGCATGAATCCTATGATGGGTATGAACCCTATGATGGGCATGAATCCTATGATGGGAATGAACCCAATGATGGGACAGATGAATGTTCAGCCAGCACAGTTCCAGAATTTTGCACAAGATTTGGCAAAGGTTACAGGACAAGAGAACATTGGATTAATTATGGATGTGCCTCTTGAAGTGACAGTTGAACTTGGACGTACTAATAAGTCCATCTCTGAAATACTTGACTTTGCACCAGGTACGATTATAGAATTAGAGCGTATAGCTGGTGAGCCGATAGATGTATTGGTAAATGGCAAGTTTGTTGCAAAAGGCGAGGTTGTTGTTATCGAAGAGAGCTTCGGTGTAAGAGTAACAGAGATTATTAAATAACATGGTAAATGGAGGAAAAAACTATGGCTAAAAATATTCTGATTTGTGATGACGCAGCGTTCATGAGAATGATGAT
>CAZHEM010000148.1:0-6541 GCA_964531725.1 uncultured Acetatifactor sp. | reverse complement strand
AATTACTCCAGCTGTATCTGACTCTGCAGCAGAGTTAACTGAGAAAGCATTAATCGCTGCTAAGAAGCACGGCGTAAAGGTTTCTGTAGACCTTAACTTCCGTAAGAAATTATGGTCTTCTGAGAAAGCTCAGAAAGTTATGACCAACTTAATGCAGTACGTTGACGTATGTATCGGAAACGAAGAAGATGCTGAATTAGTACTTGGTTTCAAACCAGGTGAGACTGATGTTACCAGTGGTGAGCTTGAGCTTGCTGGTTACAAATCAATCTTCGAGCAGATGGTTGACAAGTTCAACTTTGAATACTGCGTATCTTCTTTACGTGTAAGCCGTTCAGCTTCTGATAATGGCTGGTCAGCTTGTATCTACTCTAGAGATACCAAAGAGTTCTATCACTCAAAAGAGTACAGCATTCACCCAATCGTTGACCGTGTAGGTGGTGGTGACTCATTCGCTGGTGGTGTTATCTGCGGTATGTTAGATGGTAAGAACTTCAAAGATGCTCTTGAGTATGGTGTAGCAGCTTCTGCATTAAAGCACACCATTCCTGGAGACTTCAACTTAGTATCTAGAAAAGAAGTTGAAACCTTAGCTGGTGGAGACGCTTCTGGACGTGTTCAGAGATAATTATATCTTGATGAATTGTCTAGGTGATTTGCGTTGATGAATCATCTTGATGTGTTGTGGGCATAGGAATTTTCCTATGCCCATAATTTGCAAGAAGATTTCCTGTTAGGAACAGTTGTATTTATTCTATAAGGATAGTTTGGATCCTGTATTTTTTCTTATGAATCTCCGTGTCAGGAGAGAATTTCCAATTTGTTTAATTTAATATGGTTGTTAAATGCCTATGTGGAGTGTGTAGGTTTTATTTTGGTGGTTATAGATTGTCATGTGAGAAGGTGAATGGTTAAGAATTACATACCTCAAGAGTTAAAAGAATAGAAAGGTATGTAAAAACATGAGCAGGGAAGTTGGAATGAGGAGAAAGTTACATACCTGAAGCACTAAAAGAGTGATAAGGTATGTAAAAGCTTGTGTAGGGAAGCAGGAATGGGGAGAAAGTTACATACCTGAAGCGCTAAAAGAGTGATAAGGTATGTAAAAGCTTGTGTAGGGAAGCTGGAATGGGGAAAAAGTTACATACCTGAAGCACTAAAAGAGTGATAAGGTATGTAAAAGCTTGTGTGGGGAAGTAGGAATGGGGAGAAAGTTACATACCTGAAGCGCTAAAAGAGTGATAAGGTATGTAAAAGCATGAGCAGGGGAGCAGGAATGAGAAGAAAAGTTCATACTTGTTAGTAAGGATAATAGAGGATGTAAAGATAATAAATATCACTAGAAAGGGATTATCATGTTAAGGGAGACTAAGCGAGAATTAGAGAAAATGAAATGCATAAAAAGCTATATAGATGATGCATTAAGTAAAGCGCCAAAAGGAAAACTTAAATGTATTATAAATAAAGGATGCTTTCAATATTATTGCGATAAAAAATATCTGAGAAAAGAACAGAATAGCTTGGCAATGGCAATTGCACATAGAGATTACTACGAAAAATTGTCCGTTAAGGTAGATACATATATAGCAGCATTGCAGAAACTGTTGATTATATATGAATGTGAGGAACTGGAAACTGTATATAGAAACTTGTCACTAGGAAGAAAAGCCTTGATTAAACCAGTTATCAAACCAATAGAAGATGTAATCAAAGAATTTGAGGCAATAGAATGTGTGGGTAAAGGATTTGATGAGCAGGATGTTACGGAATATTATACGATGAAAAATGAACGTGTGAGGTCCAAGTCGGAGAAGATAATTGCGGATGAATTTTATATGCAACAAATACCATATCATTATGAAATGCCATTACAATTAGAGAATAGGGGAAGAATAATTACGATATATCCTGATTTTACAGCACTTAACAAGCGTACTGGTAAGAGATGGATTATTGAACATCTTGGAATGATGGATAAGGAAGCATATTATGAAAGTACGATGTACAAGCTAGATTTATATAAGAGAAATGGATGGCTACAAGGCAAGAATCTGATTCTTTTACATGAGTCTTCAACAGCTCCTTTAAATACAATGGTTGTGAAACAATACATAGAGGAATATTTATGTTAGAAATATTCTTATTTGCAGCAAGATATGAATTGGGGAAGTGAATAATAAAGGGGAATAGATGTTTGAACATAAAAGAAGGTATGTAAACTACAGACTTATGGTGTTGATAATAAAAATCTAAATAATAAAATGTGGATGATGAAATGTAAGTGGGAAAATGAGGATAATAAGAGCTGAATAATGAAAAGAGTAGAAATATAAATAGTATAGGAGTATAATAATACATGCGTTAATTAATTACATCACGAAAGTGATTCCTTTAACTTGTAAAATACAGGTGTTGGGATTCATAAGGAGGAGTATATGGAACAGAATACAAAAAGAATACTTACTTATTTAGCGATTACATTTGGTATTACATACCTGTTTGAACTTGCAGTTATTAGACCAATGGTATATAGCGAGGATGTGATGATGCAGAGCATTGGTTCATCATTGATTGCTTTGGCAATGTTTATGCCTGCGATTGGTGTGTTACTGACTAGATTGATTACCAAGGAAGGCTTTAAAAACGCTTG
The DNA here is from genome assembly GCA_964531725.1 of uncultured Acetatifactor sp. Lineage (GTDB taxonomy): Bacteria > Bacillota > Clostridia > Lachnospirales > Lachnospiraceae > Acetatifactor. The sequence continues at coordinate 3,891 of CAZHEM010000148.1, read as the reverse complement.
GATTGTTCCTAAGAATTTTAAGAAGACTTGGAAATATTATTTGATAGGTTATTTTGCGCCATCTATTTTGACCATATTAGGAATGGTTGTGTATTTTCTTGTATTTCCGAACAAATATGATGGAAATATGACCTATCTAGCTAATCTTTATGCGTCCCAAGGCGTGGAAATGGGAACAGAAGCGTTGATGCTTACCATGATTATGCAGATGGTAATCGCTGTCTTTTTTGGGGCCCTTCTTAATTGTATTACCTGTTTTGGCGAGGAATGGGGATGGAGAGGTTATCTTTTACCTAAAATGAAGGAAAAAATGCCTATGTTGCCAATGTTGCTTGTGACAGGCGTTATCTGGGGATTATGGCATGCTCCTTTAACTTGTATGGGACATAATTATGGAATAGGTTACTGGGGATATCCTGTAACGGGAATTCTCGCTATGTGTGGTTTTTGCATCGTTATGGGAATTATTTTCTCTTATATTACGTTGCGTTCAGGAAGTTGTATACCCGCAGTTTTGGCGCATGGTGCATTGAATAGTATTGCAGGTGGTGCGATAGCCTTTACAAGTGATGGCGGTAATTCATTTGTAGGACCGGCACCTACAGGAATTGTTGGTGCAAGCCCATTTATAGTAGTGGCAATCATTATGCTGATAGCTTTGTTGAAGAGACCTGAGAGTGCGGTGGAAAGCTAGAATTACTGTAAAAATATTAATTGTCACAAATAATTAAAAAAATATCTACAAAATTTTCTAAAAAACAATTGACTTTTATTCCAGATGATGTTATTATCTATCTTGCGTCAAGCGATACGCGGAAGTGTCGGAACTGGCAGACGAGCAAGACTAAGGATCTTGTGATGGCAACATCGTGTGGGTTCAAGTCCCATCTTCCGCAGTAAAAAAGCCCTAGAATATGGGGCTTTTTTTATTTGGATTTCACAAGGTAATCAAAAAGGTAATCAAAAATAGAAATACACAGGAAAGGAGAGTCCTGTGCAAGTGCTACTTAAGATAAATCGACCACAAATCGGTTTATTTTTTGCGCAGGATTTAGGTAAACGATTTTGATACCCCCTACCCCTAGATTTCTGGCGGAAAATTTATTTTTAATAATTGGGAAAATTTGGTTGCGATTTTGTAAAGAACGTCCTTGAAAAATAGAACTAAAATTTTAGCATGATAAAGCGCAATATATACACTGATAGAGTAGAAGAGCGGCGGTACAGCTCCGACAAGGTCTAAAATCGCCTTGTGTGGCTTTGCTGAATGGCTCTAATTTGGATTTTAGAGCTCACAGTGTCATCTGAACCATTGGAACACATAAACCGCTTAAGAACGATTTTACGAGGTCAATATATAATTGCCAAGGTACGCAAAGAAGGCAGAACAAGTCCGCCATGCTATAAAAGGCGCATAGCTCCTTTGATTGCTTCGTCCATTTGCTTTGAAGAACGGCGTAAATAATTCATTGTAACGCCTGTGCTAGAATGCTGATAAAATTGTTGCACGGTTACGATATCGTAACCACTTGCAGCGTACACATTCAAGCCAGCAAAGCGACGGAAACTGTGTGTTGATATATTAGTCAGTTCCAAAGATTCACACGTCAATTTTACGAGCTTTTGAATATTGCGCGATGATAATTGTATAATTCTCCTTGCTGGGTGTATGTTGTAACGAGTGCAATAGTTATCTATATATGCTTTGAGTTCCTGGGGAATAATGCAAATCCGTTTCTTACCCGTCTTTTGCTCTATAATATCAAGTTGCCAGCTGTCCCCATTCCAGATAATATCATTTTGACATAAATGGAGCACATCTATAATTCTCACGCCTAAATTTGCTTCTAAAATGAGCGCAAAGGCTACGGGTTCATTTGGGCGGTGTTTTACTCCTTGCTTATCTGTAAAACCATTTCTAATTGTTTCGATTATTTTTATATATTCTTCTTCCGTAACTGCTCGAGGTGAATACATACCCATATTATCAACCTTCCTTTCTTTTGTAACGTCAAGAAGGGCAGTTCTCTGCCCTTTTATTCTTCGATATATTCTAACCAGTAAGACTTGTGACCGTCGTCATAGTTCCAGCCCCAAGACTCGCAAAATTTAACAGCTGCGTCTTCTGTTGTGGCATCATGAACTAATTTTGCGCGTTGCCGTGTCCGTTTGTCAATTGCGTATACATTGAACATTTTCAGATTCTCCTTTGTGTGTTCTGTCCTCTGCCTTTGTAGCGACTTGGAACGCTCGCACGGTGTGCGGTGGCATTACAGAAGGCGGATATTATACCGCCTTTAATTTGCTTATTTCGCTTGCTGTTATTTGTTGCTCTAAATAGTACCTTAATGAACTTTCACAGCCTAAGATATTTATATAATAGTCTGCAAGTTCTGCGGTGCTGAATTTATCGAGAGCGTGCCCGATATCGGAATATATGCCGTTGTAGGTGGTTGAGCGGTTGCTTATAGCCTTTTCTACCTCGTTTTTGGGTTCTTTGGTCTGTTTTTCCTCGATAACTACCAATCTATCTGCGCCCATCTTGCGAGCGTTAATGTTGCCGCTTTCAAAGCTTCTCAACATAAACGTGATTGTCTTGCCTGTCTTGCTGGGGATAATTTCCACAACTTCAGATTTGTAGCCATAATTCCAAATGATAACATCGCCAACTTTTAAATCTTTCGTAGCGGTTCCTTTTTGCTGTCCGCTGATTCCTTGTAATTTGAGTGTATTTGCCATAATATCCACCGTTTAACCTTTCTTATATTGATCTTACTTTAAATAAACTAGGAATTTTTGCCGTTGCTTCCTCTTCACTTAATCCGTAACTTTTTAAGCGTTCCACAATGTCATTGTATTTTGTGCCATCCTTTAAAATCATGTAAGCATTTCCGCCGTGTTCCGCTCTATATTTTGCAAGGTTCAAAAGTCCATTGATTTCCTTTTCTGTCTGCACTGCTGTGTTAATTTCTTTTTTATGAAGGACTTTAATCATTTCGTTGATGGACTTATAACCCATTTCTAAAACTGTTGTGTAATACTCTGAAAAAGGGAAATGTAATTCTTTATCTACCGCATAGATTTTTACTTTTCCGTTTTCAGTGTCAATCTGAAGCAATTCATCCCACTTTGCAGCTCTTTCTTGTATAAAGGTTCTAATCATATTGTTTTTACCTTTGCTCAATGTTATAATTGAGTTACCTTTCTTTTTGATTGGTGCCGTCGGCGTATCCTGCTAAAAATGACGCTGGCGGCTTTTTTTTTGTTGTTATAATTATGGTACTATATATAGTACGAAAAGTAAATTATTAAAACGTACTAAAAATAGTACGCCGAAATGACTTCGAAATTGTACAATATTACTATAGATAGTACGAACTATATTTAGTACGTATCTTATTACTTGACATAGTACGGAAAAAAGTACTAATATTAGTAATATATTAAAGTTCTAGAGATAGTACAAAATTATTACTAAATATAGGAAGGTGTAACCTATGGGCAATAAAGAAGCTGAAGCGGTTCAAATATCATTTGAAAAATTAGGCGAGTTATTAACTAAGAAGGGCAAGAAGTGGCAATATTTGAGAGATTGCGGAATATCTCCGGGAATTGTTACAAAGCTAAAGGACGGAAGCGGACACATTGACACAAGAACAATTCAGAAAGTCTGCGAGATATTACACTGTCAGCCTGGACAAATCATGGAATATAAACCATTAACCAAGGCAGAAGAACCAGCACCAGAGGAACCGAAAAATGATTTTGACGGTGTGCCATTTATGTAATTGACTAGGAGTGAATGAGCATAGACTTCGAGAGAATGACCATTCACTAGGAGAGAATACAAGAAAGAAAGTACCAAAGAAAGAAATAGTAGTAGAGTATAGT
>CAZHEM010000147.1:0-6679 GCA_964531725.1 uncultured Acetatifactor sp. | reverse complement strand
CTCATCCAGTGCATTGTAATGTGTATCAAAAGGTCTTGCCGCTGCTCCGCCTGCATTAGACACAAGCATAGGAGTCTCTACCTCCATAAAATCACGCTGTGCAAGGAAGTTACGGATTTCTGAAATAATCTGAGAGCGCTTAATAAATACGTTCTTGCTCTCCTCATTCATAATGAGATCCACATATCTCTGACGATAACGGGTGTCTGTGTCGGTAAGTCCATGGAACTTTTCAGGAAGAATCTGTAAGCTCTTGGTTAACATGGTCATCTCAACTGCATGTACAGAGATTTCGCCAGTCTTTGTTCTAAATACATATCCCTTGATACCATAAATATCACCGATATCGGACTTCTTAAAGTCTGCGTATGCTTCTTCACCAATGGCATCCTTCGACACATATACCTGAATTCTGCCCTTTAAGTCCTGAATATTACAAAATGATGCCTTTCCCATAACACGTTTAAACATCATACGACCAGCAATAGATACTTCAATAGGGCTTGCATCCATAATGGCACGTCTTTCGTTGTAATCTGCATTTATTACTTCTCTTGCCGTTGCCTCATCCAAGCCTTCTACATTTGGTGCTACTCTGCCTGCCAAAAGCTCTGCTTCATGCGCCTCATACAATTCCTTGGCATCTGTGGTATGATGAGTCTGATCATATTTTGTAATTTCAAAAGGATCCTTGCCTGCTTCCTGAAGTGCAGCCAATTTCTCACGTCTAACCTTAAGAAGCTGATTTAAATCCTGTTCCTGTACATTTGCATTCTGTGCTTCTGCCACGTTCATCTCTCCTTTTTCGTCTTAGTTACTTCTCTGAATCTCTAATACCTTGTATGAGAAAGTACCTGCCTGGGTCTCTACAGTCACGGTATCGCCTACCTTACCCCCCATTAAAGCTTTACCTACAGGACTTTCGTTAGAAATCTTACCTTTTAAGCTGTTTGCTTCGGTAGAACCAACAATCTTGTACTCAAGTTCTTCGTTGAACTCGATATCAAGAATTTTAACTCTACAACCAATGTTAATCTTATCAAGGTCTACTTCATCCTCAACTACTACTTCAGCGTTCTTCAAAATCTTCTCAAGTTCTTCGATTCTTGCTTCGATATCACGCTGCTCGTCTTTTGCTGCATCATACTCTGCGTTTTCAGATAAGTCACCCTGTTCTCTCGCCTCTTTAATCTTCTGAGCAACTTCCTGACGTCTTACAACTTTCAATTCCTGTAACTCGTCCTCATATTTTCTGAGGCCTTCGTAAGTTAAAATATTCTTCTTCTCCTGCATGCTGTATACCCTTTCTCTTTTTATTCTTTCGATATTCAAATATCGCTATTATCCCTAATTAACTTAGGTATTATACCCATTTTTACTGATAGTGTCAAGGTTTTCTAAGGATTCCTGCCTTTTCTATCCTTCTTCATTTTCCATAAGTTCTATCTTTTTCTTCTCTTCCTGAAAAGAATAATAGAACACATCTAGATTCCTAACTTGAATTCGGTTTCGCTTTTCTTCCAAAGAAACCATGTCCAACCAGCAACTTCCTCTGGCAATCCCTGCCGTTGGTATCTTGGTTAACTTTGTAAAATCCAAGATATTCACTGGATATTTGCAAGATAAATCTGCATTCAAATAGGTCTGCGGGAGCTTTACCACCTGTATTTGTATAGCAAGTCCATAATCATCAAACACATCCGAAATCATATCACGTATTTTTCCAGTATAGACTGCCTCACTTAATATCCACGTCAGTTCCTTAATATCTCGCGCTTTGTGTTGTAGCAGTTCCTCTAAGCAATCACTATATCCAATGAGGATATATCGATTCCATTTGGCATATGTTAGGCAAAATTCTATCTCATTCATGGTGTAATTATATGCATCATGCTATGAAATATGCCCAATAGCCCACTCTGCCTTCAGTCATTAACATCCATTTGGATATTTAACAAATCTTCACACTTCCTAGCCAAAAATCTCCTCTACCCCAGCTAACAATTCTTCCATACTTTCCATGGAATTAATGGTCTGTCTGAATTTTGCCGAATGTGGCATTCCTACTGTATACCATGACAAATGCTTACGCATCTCTCTTACACCGGTATACTCTCCCTTATATTGAAGCTGCAACTGGGCATGACGAATGATGATTTCCTTTTTCTCCTGATTGGTAGGACGTTCTGGAATAGTGCCATTTTCCAAAAACTGCGTCACTTCACGGAATATCCAAGGATTGCCTTGGGCTGCACGACCTATCATAATGCCATCACATCCCGTTTTCTCCAACATCTCTTTTGCTAGTTCAGGACTGGTCACATCACCATTGCCAATAACAGGAATCTTCACCGCATCTTTCACTGCTGCAATAATATCCCAATCAGCCTTGCCACTATAGTATTGCTCTCTGGTGCGTCCATGAACAGCCACTGCTGCCACACCGCAGCTTTCTGCAATCTTAGCAATCTCTACCGCATTCACATTCTCATCATTGAAGCCCTTGCGGAATTTTACCGTAACCGGCTTGCTGCTGGCTTTTACTAATTTGGTCAGAATCTCTTCCACCAGCTTAGGATTTTTCATCAGTGCCGAACCTTCCCCATTGTTCACCACCTTGGGAACAGGGCAACCCATATTCAAGTCCAAGATAGCATAGGGACGTTCCTCAATTCTTTTTGCCATCTCACTTAAAATATCTGGGTCTGAGCCAAATAATTGCAAGGAAGCAGGCCCTTCCTCTGGGTGAATCTCCATCAGCATATCTGTGTTTTTATTGTTATATAGAATCGCCTTGGCACTTACCATCTCCATACATACCATGCCTGCTCCCTGTTCTCTGCAAAGCAAGCGAAATGGCAGGTCTGATACACCTGCCATAGGAGCCAAGATAATATTATTGTCCAAGGTTACATTTCCAATTGTTAATTTACTCATCTTTTTCTCACTTCCACAAATTCGTTCACCGTGGATACTTTATTTTCATACTTAGCTATTCATCTTACCGCTAAGCTTATCTCACATTCTTCTCGTAAATAATTCTAAGACCATCCAAGGTCAAAGAGCTATCATAAATATCAATGGTATTGGTCTCATCCGCAATGGTTCTACCCAAACCGCCAGTAGCAACTACTTTCAAATTCTTAATACCACTTTCTTCTTTTACCTTATTTACAATGTATTCCGTTTGTCCAATCTGTCCATACATAAGACCTGCCTGCATACTGCTAATGGTCTCCTGCGCCAAAATAGACTTCGGCTTCTTAATTTCAATATTAGGCAGCTTCGCCGTCTGCTTCCACAAAGCTTCTGAACTAATGCGAATACCTGGCGCAGTAATGCCCGCAGCAAATTCTCCTGCCTCAGTAATTAAGTCATAGGTAGTTGCTGTTCCAAAATCCACTACCAACACTGGTCCACCATACTTTACATAAGCGGCCACTGCGTCCACAATTCGGTCTGCACCTATAGCTCTTGGGTCTTCTGTAATAATGCGAATGCCCGTCTTAATACCAGGCCCTACAATCAAAGGCTTGGTATTGGTATATCGCATGATTCCTCCCACAAGAGAGTGCATTACATCTGGCACTACGCTAGCAATAATAGAACCGTTCAACTGCTCCACATCAATTCCTTTTGCACCAAGCAATTGCATCAGCATTACACCATACTCATCCGAAGTACGTGGGGTCTTGGTCATGATTCTGAAAGTAGCTTCTAGGCTCTCACCATCATACACACCAAAGGTCATATTCGTATTACCTACATCCACTACCAATAGCATGATTATTCCTCCTCTAGCAAAGCTGATACATCTTCTTTCAACACAAACACTTTATAATACAAACTAAGTGACTCCAGTAGTTCCTGTCTCTTACGACGAATCTCAGATACTAATAATCCACTAGATATTTCATCATAATAGATATCATTTTCTTCTGCATCTGTCTCAAAAGATAGGGTACCATCCTCTTCAAATACAATAGTAAAAATGCCACCTACTTCTTCTGTAAACAGTACACAGATAATGCGTAATTCATCCTTGATAGAATCAGGAATTCCATTGAACTGTTCATTAAAATAATATTTCTGTTCATATGCATTGGCTCCACAGAGCACAACTCTTCTTTCTTCCATTCTTTTCCTCATTTCCTCTACACATATCCATAGATACCGCGCACCGACACCTCTCCTGCATATACTGCAGTTACACTTCCATCAGCACACTCTACCAACAATTCGCCAGTCTCATTAATGCCCCTCGCCACACCAGTGAATTCTCCCTGTGGGTCCAGTACTCGCACCTGTTTATCTCTATTTAGCAAACAATCGTTATATTGCATCATTATACCTGCCAGGTTGCCTTTTTGCAAAAACTGCTCGTAATATCCTTCAAAATGTTCCATAATGCAAGCAATCAATGCGACTTTGTCTGGTGTATATCCACATTCTTGCTCCAAACTAGTAGCTTTATCCACAAGTTCCTCTGCAAATTCCTGCTTTCCCACATTGATGCCTACACCAATCACAACATGCTCCAAACAACTGCCAGACATTTTCGCTTCCGTCAAAATACCACACAGCTTTTTGCCACCAATCACTATGTCATTGGGCCATTTGATACCTAACTGTAATGCTTCTATCCCCTGCTGTGTACACGCTGTATTCTCGGGCAACAAGCCATCAGACCAAGAACGTTCTCTCCTATCCTTGATATAGGTCTCTACACCTTTCCACACAGCCAATGCCATAACCAACGTTAGCATACTTGCCTTCTCTGCTGATAGCTCTGGCTTGAGCAACAAGCTAAAATAAATATTAGCTCCTGCTGGGCTTACCCACACTCTGCCTCGTCTACCGCGTCCAGCCGTCTGCTGGTCCGCCACTATAAGCGTACCATGGGAAGCCTCTTTACCAAGTCTTCCTGCCTCCGCATTGGTGGAATCTATTTTCTCATAAAAATGGATTGCTTGCCCCGCCCACTTAGTGTGTAGGCTGCGAGCAAGCGCTTCTTTGTTGTAATTCATAATAATTATTCAATAGTTGCTGCCATAACCGCTTTGATGGTATGCATACGGTTCTCAGCCTCTTCAAATACTAAAGACTGTGCAGACTCAAATACTTCATCAGTAACTTCCATCTCAGTAATGCCAAAACGTTGCGCCATCTCAGCACCAATCTTGGTCTTCAAATCATGGAATGCTGGTAAACAATGTAAGAAAATTGCTTTCTCTCCTGCATTATCCATAATTGCTTTGTTTACCTGATATGGAGACAAATCTGCAATACGCTCCTTCCATACTTCATCAGGCTCACCCATAGATACCCATACATCAGTATAAACTACATTTGCTTCCTTGGTTCCTGCCATAGCATCCTCTGTCAAAGTAATGCTACCACCAGTCTGAGCTGCAATTGCCTCACACTCTGCTACCAACGCAGCATCTGGGAAATATTTTTTACTGGTACATGCCACGAAATGCATACCCATTTTCGCACAAGTTACCATAAGAGAATTTGCCATGTTATAACGAGCATCTCCCATATATGCCAATGTAATACCCTTTAAATAGCCAAAATGCTCACGAATGGTTAACAAATCTGCAAGCATCTGGGTTGGATGGAATTCGTTGGTAAGTCCATTCCATACAGGTACCTTTGAATATTTTGCCAATTCTTCTACAATGCTCTGCTCAAATCCACGATATTCAATACCTTCAAACATACCTGCAAGTACACGTGCAGTATCTGCAATGCTTTCTTTTTTACCAATCTGAGAACTATCTGGATCTAAGTATGTGGTTCCCATTCCTAAATCATGAGCTGCCACTTCAAAGGCGCATCTAGTACGGGTACTTGTTTTTTCAAAAATCAATGCTACATTTTTGCCACGCAGAGTATCTACTGGAATTCCTTTTTTCTTCTTATCCTTTAAATCTGCCGCCAAATCAACTAAATACAGAATCTCCTCTGGTGTAAAATCCAATAATTTTAAAAAATCACGTCCCTTTAAGTTCATAACACGCCTCCTCAAGCATTCGTAATGTAATTAATATACTTCAATTCTTACGCATTTTCAATAAAAATGTACTGCAACACTGCATATTTTCTCATATTATGCAAAATCGCCGACTCCCATTTAGGAAGTCGGCGTCTTATACAATCATAAATTATTTGGTTGTTTCTTTGAATGCGGTAGCAATACTTGCAATGCCCTGTAATTCTGCTGGAAGAAGAATGGTAGTTGCCTGACCATCTGCAACCTTCTCGAATGCTTCCAAGCTCTTCATCTTAAGAACTGCTTCATCTGCGCCAGCTTCCTTCAACATACGGATACCATCCGCATTTGCCTGCTGAACCTTCAAAATAGCTTCTGCCTGACCTTCTGCTTCACGAATCATCTTCTCTTTCTGAGCCTCTGCACGTAAGATTGCTGACTGTTTCTCAGCCTCTGCACGAAGAATTGCTGATTCCTTTTCACCTTCTGCTACAAGAATGTTTGCCTTCTTCTCACCTTCTGCACGAGTAACTGCCTCACGTCTCTCACGTTCAGCCTTCATCTGTTTCTCCATCGCATTCTGAATCTCTGCAGGAGGAATAATATTCTTAAGCTCTACACGGTTAACTTTGATACCCCATGGGTCTGTAGCCAAATCAAGGGCTGCACGCATCTGAGTAT
>CAZHEM010000146.1:0-6873 GCA_964531725.1 uncultured Acetatifactor sp. | reverse complement strand
TCCTTGAACTCCCCATACAGCTGCCCTGCCAAAGTCTAATTATGGGCTATAATCAATGTGGGCTTATTTAACGCCGCAATCACATTCGCCATAGTAAAGGTATTACCTGAACCCGTCACACCAAGCAATGTCTGGAACTGATTTCCTTCTTTAAATCCTTCTACCAGCTCACGTATTGCCTGCGGCTGGTCTCCAGTTGGCTGATATTCAGAATGTAATATAAATTTATCCATGATAAAAGCCTCCAAAAAAAACGTGTATAGATTAGCTTTTCCCATTATAGCATACCTATACACGTTTGACAAACATTTGTTCTGTTTTTATTTTCATTTCACTCCAACGACCTGATACATTCTGTCATCAGAGATTTTCGCAGTTACCTGCAATCTTGTCTCAAACATCTCAGCCAAAGCTTCTTCACTGATAAGCCCTAACGAAACCTTCTTCGCTGAACCAGAATGAATGCGGTCAATCCGTGCTCTGCTCATACCATGAGCTACCGTAAGTGTTCCGCCATCCTTTAGTCTGGAAGCAAGCACCCGAATCAATCCCTGCGGGTCTGGGAAATGAGGAAATGCATTGTACACTACAATGCTATCAAACTGCTTGTCAAAAACCTGCGTCTCCACATCCCCACAAATAACATGCACCTTATCAGACTCGAATTTCTCACGGGCAATCTTTGCCATCTCTGGTGAAATGTCAATTGCCGTTACCGATGCCACATCTCGCTTCAAATAATCTGGTATCAACACACCAGTTCCACAAGCCACGTCTAAAATATCTTTTCCTTCACTCACATTGGCATTGTCTAGGATGGTGTTGATAACCTCGTCATCTCTTATCATATTTTCATCCCAATGTCCTGCAATACTGTCAAAAAAGCTAATTACATCGTGTTTATTCACTGTTAATTCCTCTTCAAAAGGCCCGATGAAACATACTCCATCAGGCCTTATTGTTAGTGTCTAATTTGTTATTCTGCTCTCTCCATTGCTAACTGATAATCTTTTGTATCAGTAAAGATTTCCTCTTTGTAAGGATTCTTTTTAAGTGCAAGTGAGCGTTTAATAATAATAGCAAGTACTATTGCGTTAATTGCAAGAGACGCAATTGCAATTACGCCCTGTGCAGTTGGGTCTGCAGCGGTAGGACGAACCGTTGGGTCCATGAAACCATCTGCATAGACAGTAGTAATGGTTGTAAACTTACTGTAATCTAAGAACAATGGGAATACCTGTGCAAACATACACCACATTGCCAAAGTATTTGCTCTGTTCTGAATCCAACCACCCTTGTTCCATAATGCATTTGCAACGGTTGGTGCAAGCAACAATGCAACACCGCAGTACCAAGTATGTGTTGGGAGATTCAAGTATGTATACTCAAAGTTCCACACATCATATGCAAGAATGTATAACCAAATCATATCTGGCCATAACATATCTTTCTGCTTCTTAGAGGTGTAGATTCCCCACCAACCAGTCATACAGAAGATGTTGATGATACCTGCGATACCGTTAAGCCAGTTCCACCAGCCACCATATAACCATACATTTTCACTAGAGAGCCACCAGCGATCGCCAAATTGAGCAAAAGCCTGTGCACCTTTGATTGCTGATTCAAAATCACTTACAACTGCGATTAAAATGTTGATTGCAACAATAAGGAATGGGAACACTTTGAACCACTGTTCCTTACCAATGCCCCATTTATATTTGAGCATCATAAAACCAATACAACCTGCAGTTGCTGCATACAATTTCGCATAATGGAACCATCCATTCATGTACAAATAGGTTGGGTTATTCAATGCCCATTCCTGTCCCATGCTTGCACATACTGCAATCGCTACGAAGTAAACAGTTAACACCGCTGGAATTGCCATAAAGCACACAATTCCACCTAATTTAGAGCGTCTTGCAAATTCGTTCACTAAAATTAATCCTACAAATACAAGCAACCAACCAATAAGCTGGTAACCTGCGTTTTCACCATAAATCTGAAATAACATCGTATTTCCCTCCTCACTTTCTATATGGCTTCTATTGTTTTTATATTTATTTCATTACCTACCTTTAGGAAGGTTTTTTCACTGCCACAATAAGGACAGATTCGTCCATGCTCTACCGTTTCATATTGTTCTCCACAATCATAACATTCGGTAAAGGCTTTAATTGGCTCAATATACATTTTTGCTTCCTTTACTAGGTCGTGCTTTGCACTTGCCCATTTCCAGCAATCCAATAATTCCTCATGAACCACCGCAGACACTTCACCTAATTCCAAGGTCACAGACTGAATCTTTTTCAAATCATTCTGCTGTCCTACTTCCTTTAATGAATCTATAATGTGAAAAACAATTCCTAACTCATGCATGATTATTTATCCTTATCTTTCTTGCCTTTTTTGAATAGTATATTTAACTCACGTTTTACCATATAAGGCAAGATATGTTTGAACTTATCCTCTGTGCGAACCATATTGCTACAGTCTGGATTATCTCTGTGTAAGTGAACTGCATCGAATGCACACTTGGTAGTACACAGACCACAACCGATACACTTATTCTCATCTACTACTGAAGCACCACATCCCAAACAACGTGCTGTCTCTGCTTTTACCTGTTCCTCTGTAAAGGCAAGACTTGCATCACGGAATGATTTCTTCTTATCAATCTCAGGATTGGTTCCTGGAATCTGTCTAGATGAATTATCGTATTCTTCAATTACGATATTTCCCTTATCCAACTCGATGAAATCTCTTCTATTTCTACCAATGGTAAGGCTTGTGTTAGGCTGTACAAAACGATGAATAGAGATTGCTCCCTCTTTACCTGCTGCAATCGCATCAATTGCGAACTTAGGTCCAGTGTACACATCACCACCTACAAAAATGTCAGGTTCTGCAGTCTGATAAGTTAATCTATCTGCTACTGCTCCATTGCCTCTGCCAAGCTCAACCTTGCTGCCTGCAAGCAAATCCCCCCAGACAATGCTCTGTCCAATACTTAAATATACATGGTCACATGGGACAGTACGTGTATCGTTCTCATCATAGGTAGGCGCAAAAGCTCCCTGTTCGTTCCATACAGAAACGCAACGTTTGAATACAATTCCTGTTACTTTACCATTCTCGGTGAGAATCTCCTTTGGTCCCCAACCGCATTCAATGATAGTTCCCTCTTCTTCTGCCTCGTGAATCTCTTCTAACGATGCTGGCATCTTCTCACGTGGCTCTAAACAGTACATGGTAACTTCTTCTGAACCAAGACGTCCAGCACAACGTGCTACGTCGATTGCCACGTTACCACCACCGACTACAACAGTCTTTCCTGGTACTTGATAATTCTGATTCTCTCCTACTAAACGAAGGAAATCAACTGCTGACATTACGCCTTCTGCATCTTCGCCTGGGATATTGGCTTTTCTGCCACCCTGACAACCAATTGCAATGTAGAACGCTTTATATCCTTGTGCACGAAGTTCGTCAAGAGTAATATCTTTACCTACTTCTACGCCACATTTAATCTCAACGCCCATCTGACGAATGATATCCACTTCTGCTGCTACGATATCCTTTTCAAGCTTAAAGCTAGGAATACCATATACTAACATACCACCTGGCTGTGCATTCTTCTCGAATACGGTAGGCTTATAACCTTTTTCTGCAAGATAGTATGCACACGATAATCCCGCAGGGCCTGCACCAATAATAGCAATCTTCTCATTAAAACCACCCTTGTTGGTAGGTGTAATCACTGGTGGTATGTATCTGTTCTCAGCTTCCAAGTCTTTTCTCGCAATAAACTTCTTAACTTCGTCAATTGCAACTGCATGGTCGATAGTTCCACGGGTACAAGCATCCTCGCAACGACGATTACAGATGCTACCACATACTGCTGGGAAAGGATTGTCCTTCTTAATCAAAGCAAGTGCTTCTCTATAACGTCCCTGTGCAGCAAGTTTCAAATAACCCTGTACACTGACGTGGGCAGGACATGCTGTCTTACAAGGAGCAGTTCCTGTATCATAACAGTTCTTTCTGTTGTTATCACGATAGTCAATATCCCATTTGTCAGCACCCCATTTAGTGTACGCTGGGTCATCCACCTTAGGATATTTTACAGGACCATCCTTGGTACAAAGTTTCTGTCCAAGCTTGATTGCACCTGCAGGACACACCTCAACACACTTACCACAAGCCACACATTTGTCGCTCTCAACCTTTGCCACATATGCAGAGCGTGACATATTAGGGGTATTGAACAACTGGCTAGTTCTCAACGCATTACAAATATTCACGTTACAGTTACAGATAGCAAAAATCTTATCTTGTCCATCGATATTAGTAATCTGATGAACGAAACCATTGTCCTCTGCACGTTTTAAAATATCTAATACTTCTTCTCTTGTTATGTAATGTCCACGTTCAGTCTCTACAATGTAGTCTGCCATGTCACCAATTGCGATACACCAATCCTCTGGGCTATCTCCACAGCCCTCACCCATTTTTGCACGAGACATACGGCAAGAACATGGGCTAGCAGCATATTTACCATCGTATTTATCCAGCCAGTGAGAAATATGCTCTACAGACACAGACTGATTTTCTGTCTCAATTGCTTTTTCTACTGGAATAACATGCATACCAATGCCAGCGCCTCCTGGAGGTACCATAGCAGTAATCTTCTCTAATGGTAAAAATGTCATACGCTCAAAGAACGCAGCCACTTCAGGATGCTCATCAATCTGTGATTGACGCATATTTAAGAATTCTGCACTTCCAGGAACGTAACGTGGCAGTACATAGCGTTTCTTATGCTCTGGGTTCTTACCATCATGATTTTCCCAGTGGTATTCAATCAAACCAACATACGCCATATCATAGAGCAGTTTCTCTAATGGTTCCTGCTTCATACCTGTTAATTCCATCAATTGTTCAATAGTCAATGGCTTACGCACATCCATCTTTAAAGCTACGTCTGCCATCTCATCAGTTACCACACCTGCTAATCCCCAATATTCAGGATCATCTACTGTCAAAGGTCGCACCTTTGCAGGAAGTCGGTCTGTAATCTTCTGACCTAACTCTAAAATCTTAGGTCTAGGTTCTTCATCACGAGGAATCTGAAAGCCTAACTTGCTTTCATCCAACGGAAATTTTGTTTCACTCATGCTTTCTCTCCTTGTCTTCTAACTACGCCATGCGTTTACTTCTTCCTTTAACCAATCTGTCCATGCTTCAATCCCTTCACCCGTTTTAGCACAAATTGGGAAAATCTTTGCATTAGGATTACGCATCAGCACATATTCGCGACACTTCTCCATATCAAAGTCAAAATAAGGCATAACATCAATCTTGTTAATCAATACCACATCACATACAGAGAACATTAATGGATATTTCAGTGGTTTATCATGTCCCTCAGGAACTGATAAAATCATGGCATTCTTTACTGCCCCCGTATCAAATTCCGCAGGACATACCAAATTACCCACATTCTCCAGAATAACCAATTCTGTATCCGCTGGGTCTAACCCTTCAAGTCCTTGTCTGGTCATTCCAGCATCCAAATGACACATACCACCTGTATGTAACTGAATTGACTTAGCTCCCGTCGCAGCAATCGTCTTGGCATCCACATCTGAATCAATGTCCGCTTCCATAACGCCAATGCGGAGTTCATCACGGAGTTTTTCAATAGTACGAGTCAATGTTGTTGTCTTACCTGAACCTGGCGATGACATTAAATTCAATAAGTACACGCCTTTGTTTTTTAACTCTTTACGCAACTCATCTGCCTGTGCATCATTATTTGCAAATACACTTTGTTTAATTTCCAACACCTTTACTTGTTCCATAATCAAACTCTCCATTCTCTGGTTGTACCAGACATTGCTATTTGCATTAAGTATATCTAATTGATATATTTTTGTCAATTAATCCTTGATAAATCGGTGTTTTGCTAAAAAATGTGACTTGCTATTTGTATAAAATTGTGGCATATTGTATATGTGGTTCGTGGTATAGCCACAGACAGGAGTGAAAAATATGCAGTTTTCAAAACTATATGCTCCAAGTTTAAAGGAGCTCTTTGTACAAGAATTACAGGGGAAAATACTATCTGGTGAACTTGAAATTGGAACTAGACTGCCCTCTGAACGTGAACTAGCTGAGCAATTACAAGTTAGTCGCGCTGTCGTAAATGGGGGAATGGTAGAATTGGCCCGCCAAGGATTTTTAGAAGTTCGTCCTCGTCAGGGTACTTATGTAGCAGATTATCGTCGCAATGGTAACATTGACACATTAATTGCTATCATGAATTATAATGGTGGTATTTTGCGAAAGGGTGAGATTCGCTCTATTTTAGAACTACGCATGGGATTGGAACATATTGCAGCACGTTGTGCTATAGAATTTGCATCAGATGAAGATATCTTGAGTTTAAAACAACATGTTGACGCCTTGGCAAGAGAATCTAAGCCAACACCAATTCAGGCTGCAGAAGTTGCTTTTCAGTTCCATCATGAATTGGCCATTATAGGTGGTAACCACATTCTTCCTTTAATCTATTCGTCTTTCAAAAAGCCTGTAATATCATTATGGCAACGCTTTTGCCAACATTATGGAGTAGAAATGTTACATCTGAACATGAGTCACCTATGGGATACATTACGTCGCAGAGATCAAGCTGATGCTGATGCTTGGATTGATGAATATCTAAATAAATCTATTCGTGGTAATCTCCAAATTTATGAATAAAACGAAAAAGAAAACCCTTAGAGAATTTCTCTAAGGGTTTTTTAGAGGCGTGAGCCGGATTTGAACCGGCGATGACGGTGTTGCAGACCGGGGCCTTACCACTTGGCT
>CAZHEM010000145.1:0-6904 GCA_964531725.1 uncultured Acetatifactor sp. | reverse complement strand
TCATGTCAAACGTAATCGTAAAAGAAAACGAGACTTTAGATAGCGCTTTACGTCGCTTTAAGAGAAGTTGTGCAAAAGCTGGTATCCAGCAGGAGATTCGTAAGAGAGAACATTACGAGAAACCAAGCGTTAAGCGTAAGAAAAAATCTGAAGCAGCAAGAAAACGTAAATATAACTAATGTGTGTAAAGTCCTTAGGGGTTTCCTTAAGGACTTTATCTTTTGTGCATAATTAAAGCCATATCCCCATATTCTTTAGTAGAGAAATAGGAGGATATGGCTTTTTATGTTGAGGATATTGAAGAATAGAAGAATTATTGCATTGTTTATGTCCATTTGGATGGTAATCAATATGGGATACACGGTGAAAGCGCAAGTGAGTGTTGCCTCGCCGTCTGTTATTCTTATTGAAGCATCCACAGGTACGGTTATTTATGAAAACAATTCTACTGAACGCAGAAGTCCAGCGAGTATTACGAAGATTATGACAATGCTTCTTACATTTGAAAAGATTTCGGAAGGTAAGATTGCATTAGAGGATGAGGTACTGGTAAGTGAACATGCCAGTTCAATGGGGGGATCGCAAGTGTTTTTGGCAGAGGGAGAGGTTCAGACATTGGATACCATGCTGAAATGCATTGCAGTAGCTTCTGGAAATGATGCCAGTGTAGCGGTGGCGGAACATATTGCAGGAAGTGAAGAAGCTTTTGTGGGGTTGATGAATGAAAAAGCAGCTGAATTAGGGATGACAGATACTCAATTTGAAGATTGTTGTGGTTTGACAAATTCAGATGGACATTATTCGTCTGCAAAAGATGTGGCAATTATGTCTCGGGAGCTGATTACAAAATATCCGCAAGTATTTAATTATACTCAGATTTGGATGGAAGATATTACCCATGTAACCAATCAAGGAACTAGTACCTTTACGTTAAATAGCACCAATAAGCTTCTGAAACAATATCAATGGACTACAGGGCTAAAAACAGGCTCTACCAATAAGGCAAAATACTGTGTATCCGCAACTGCCAGCAAAGATGGTATTGATTTGATTGCTGTGGTAATGGGCGCACCAGACCATAAAGTTCGATTTCAAGATGCGCAGACATTGTTAAATTATGGATATGGAGTATGTGACTTATACATAGATGACAATGAGGAGCAATTAATGCCGCTCTTGGTAACAGGAGGTGTGGAGGAACAGGTAGAAATTGCATATTCAGGGGAGTTTCGATATTTGGATACAAATGGTAATAATGTAGAAACCATGGAAAAACAATTAGAACTGCCCAAAGAGGTGGAAGCACCTATTGAAAAGGGTGAACAGGCTGGTAGAGCTGTTTATTTTCTGAATGGGCAAGAAGTAGGAAGTGTTCCAATTGTGTATTCATTCGATATTGAAGAAGCAAAATACAAAGATTATCTAATAAAAATATTCGGTTTTTTCCTTTTGTAGCTATAGAGAATATGATATACTTGATGGCATATGGTGTGAAAAATGGAGTGATTATATGCTAGATATATTATTTGTAATTCTTTGTTTTTTGGCAATTGTTCTTTTGTGGATAATGCTTTACGATAGCAACCGTTTTGTAGTTGTAAGACATGAAATCAAGGATAAACGAATTAAAAAGAAAATAAAAGCAGTATGTTTGGCTGATTTGCATAATAAATCTTTCGGAAAAGATAATGCTCACCTATTGGAAATAATTCATCAGGAAAAACCGGATGTAGTGCTGATTGCTGGTGATATCTTGACTGCTAAGCCAAAGGAAAAAATGGATGTAGCGGTACATGTGATACAAGAACTAGCCCAAAAGTACCCAATCTATTATGGCAACGGAAATCATGAACATCGCATAAAATTATATCCAGAAGTATATGGAGACATGGCAGAGCAATATGAGGAAAAGTTGCAGGAGGCTGGGGTACAACGTTTGGTAAACGAGAAAAAAGAAATACCAGATTCGGGAATTGTAGTCTACGGTTCGGAAATTGATAAGACTTATTACAAACGTTTTAAGGTGCAACATATGGATGATGATTACCTAGATGGAATCTTAGGAAAAGCAAATAGCAATGAATACACGATTCTTCTGGCGCACAATCCGGATTATTTTCCAATGTATGCAAAATGGAAAGCTGACTTAGTGTTATCAGGACATGTGCATGGTGGTATGGTAAGAATTCCTTTTGGAAAAGGCGTAGTGTCTCCCAATGTGCGATTTTTTCCAAAATATGACGGTGGTGTTTTTGAAGAGGGTGGTTCTAAGATGATTCTTAGTAGAGGTCTTGGAATGCACACGATACCAATACGATTATTTAATCCAGGCGAGTTGATTGTGATTGATTTTGCTGGAGAATAAAACCAGAATGTCAAGGGAACTAAAGGAACAAACGTTTCCATTGAAAAATATTTAGAAAGTCAGTACAATAACATTTGACTATAAAGGCAGAATACTTATAGGATAAGGATGATGGATGAAAAAGGCAAATAGACTGTTTAATTGTTTTGAAATAATCTATATCGTTGTGATGAGTCTAGTGTTTTTGGTTTCTTTGACGGGGACACAGCGTAACATTGAATGGCACAAGGAACTGTTTGTTACGGTTGTATTATTTGGTGGGATGATGTTACTCTATGTGCTACTGAACAAAATGGAACACTGGATTGAGCGGTATGAGAAGAGAGGGCTTGTAATTTTTTTAGTATTATGGAGTGCGTTATTGTATTCTTTTTGCTTTGTATTTCATAATGAGCCAGCACATGATTATATGTATATTTGTCAGGAAGTACAACATTATGTCTCAGGAGATGTAGTTGACTGGAGTTATTTTGCTTTGTTTAAGAATAACTTTTTCTTATTTTTAATATTGGTAGCTTTGACTAGAGTATCCTTGTTTATTGGGTTGGCAGATCCTTTTCCAATATGGTTGCTAGCAAGTGTAGCTTTAGTTGTTTGGGCTGGAATTTGTTTGTATAGAATTGTGAGAATGACAGGACACAGAGTTGTCAGTTGCTTTATGACACTTCTATTTTTTGTGGGATTTGTTCCACTTTGGGGTGGTACATATAATCTGTATACAGATTGTCTTAGCTTGTGTGTAGGAATTTGGGCATGCTATTTGCTAAAAAGGGCATCTGTGTGGAAACATTCATGGTTGGCAATTCTTTTAGCTGGTTTTGTGTGGGGGATTGGTGCGGCAATTAAGGCTACGGTAGTAATTTCTCTGATTGCAGTGTTTATTGTAGCTTTCTTGACAAAAGAATGGAAAAAGAGTGTTAGACTACTTGTTTTTGTGATGGTTGGTTTTCTGTTGGCAGATACTTGTGTGGAATTTATGTGGAAGCAGTATCCATGTAGTTCCATGGAAGAGGAATATGCTGCACCAATGTCCTATTGGTTTGCAGTAGGTTTGTGTGGTAATGGTAGTCATCCGGGTAATCCGGAATTTGCGGATGCTTGCCTGACAACATTGGGAAGTGAAAATAAGAAAAAGATTGTAGATGAACACGTCCGTGCCAATATACAGGAACTGTGGAATCCAGAACATCTAATTCAAAAGGCACGGTATAATTTTGCATCAGGTAATATGGGATTGCCTGATTATAACAGATATAATACCAATATTATGTATGAATTTTTTAATGATTATGGTGTATATGGTGGGTACACAGTTATGTATACCAGTGGGTATTTTTATGCAATATTGGTGTTAGGTATTATTAGTAGTGTCTTAGCTTTGTTAAGAAAAAGAGAAGAAACGGATGAACTTGCAGTTGTTATTCGTATGACGGTGTTAGGGCTTGTATTATTTCTAATGTTGTTTGAAGCGAATAATAGGCAATTGTATAATCACATCCCATGGTTTGCCCTGATGGGGGGATTAGGGTGTGAAAAATTATTGACTAGATTGAGGAAAGTATAATGGCAATACCAGTAAAGTTAGAAGTGTTTGAAGGCCCGTTGGACCTTCTACTTCACTTGATTGATAAAAACAAAGTTGATATATATGATATTCCGATTGTCGAGATTACAGAGCAGTATTTGGAGTACATTAAACAGATGAAAGACCGCGATATGAATATTATGAGCGAGTTCCTTGTTATGGCTGCTACCTTGATTGATATTAAGTGTAGAATGCTTTTGCCAAAAGAAGTAAACGAAGACGGTGAGGAAGAAGATCCAAGAGCAGAGTTAGTACAGAAACTCTTAGAGTACAAGATGTACAAATTCATGTCTTTTGAACTTCGTGATCGTCTAGTGGATGCGGCTCGCAATATGTATCGTGAACAAAATTTGCCGAAGGAAGTAGCTTCCTATAGAAAGCCTATCAATTATGAGGAATTGGTAGGAGATATGAATTTGAACAAGCTCCATGAGATATTCAAATCAATTGTAAGAAAACAGGAAGATAAGATTGACCCTATTAGAAGTCAATATGGCAATATTCAAAAAGATGAGATAGACATGGACTCTAAGACATTGTATGTGGAAGCCTATGCAAGAGAGCATAAAAGTTTTAGTTTTCGTAAGCTTTTGGAGAGACAAAGTAGCAAGATGGAAGTGATTGTTACTTTCTTAATTATTTTAGAGTTGATGAAAATAGGTAAGATTAACATCAGTCAGGAAGATATATTTGACGACATTATGATTACCTCTAATGTGGCATAATGTTATAGTAGGAAGTAAACGGTTGGATAAAAATGCGTATTCAACATAAGAAGAAGTGCGACGCAACGCATGAATGGGAAAGAGATGGATAGAACAAAAGCACAGGCAATTATTGAAGCTGTTCTTTTTACCATGGGTGAGACTGTGGAAATAAGTAAATTGGCTGAAGTAATAGAAGAAGATGTAAAGACTACTAAGGCAATTTTAAAAGAAATGGAAGAGCGTTATGCCAAGGAAGATAGAGGGATTGCATTAACACAATTTGATAATGCGGTTCAGTTATGTACTAAGGCAGAAATGTATGAATATTTGATTAAGATTGCAAAGTCTCCACGTAAGATGACTTTAACGGATACGGTATTGGAGACCTTATCTATTATTGCGTACAAGCAGCCTATTACTCGTGTTGAGATCGAGAGAGTCAGAGGAGTAAGCTGTGATCATGCGATTAATAAATTGATTGAGTATGATTTGATTACAGAACTTGGAAGACTAGATGCACCTGGTAGACCTTTGCTGTTTGGTACAACAGAACAGTTTTTGAGATGCTTTGGTGTGAAGAGTTTGGAAGAATTGCCAGAGATGAACCCGGTTCAGTTGGAAGAATTTAAACAACAGGCAGAAGCGGAAGTACAGCTTCAGTTAGATATTTAAGTTTCAAACATAAAATATTAGAAGCCTCATATAATACTTACAAATCCGAATGAATGAGAGATAAAGGATGAGAAGGATTATAGGAGGCTTTTTGTGTGCCCTTTTGTTAGTTATGCAAGTCAGTATAGGGGTGGAGGCTCAGGAAGATTTAACATTGTATGCTACCTCGGCGGTGTTGCTTGATGCTAAGTCTGGAAGAGTTTTGTATGCCAAGAATGCAGACGAAAAGATGGCTTGTGCCAGTACCACTAAAATTATGACTTGTATTTTACTTTTGGAACATGGGAATTTGGATGAGGAGATAGAAGTGTCTTCTTATGCTGCAAGTATGCCTAAAGTAAAGCTTTTTGTAAAAAAAGGAGAGAAATACATTGTTCGTGATTTGCTTTTTTCTTTGATGTTAGAATCCCATAATGATTCCGCAGTAGTGTTGGCAGAATATATCGGTAAACAGTATCTATCTGAGGAATTGAAAAACAAACCAACTAGTGAAATGACAACAGACGAAAGTAAACAGGCATTGGCAGCTTTTGCAAAGTTAATGAATGAAAAAGCGATAGAAATTGGCTGTGAGAATACATATTTCATTACACCTAATGGTTTGGATGCTACAGAGACTATTACCATGTCAGATGGTCAAGTGATAACCAAAGAACATGGAACTACAGCGACAGAACTTGCTAAGATTATGTCCTATTGTATTACGAGGTCTTCTAAAAGGGATTTGTTTTTGGAGATTACCAGAACTCCCAGTTATTGCTTTGGTGCAAATGGGAGAAGTTTTAGTTGTACGAACCACAATGCTTTCTTAAATATGATGGATGGAGCATTATCTGGGAAAACAGGATTTACCAATAAAGCGGGGTATTGTTATGTGGGTGCATTAGAACGGGATGACAGATATTATGTAGTGGCATTGTTGGCATGTGGTTGGCCCAATAATAAGACCTATAAATGGAGTGATACCAAGGAGTTGATGCAATATGGAATTGATAATTTTTATTTTCGCGATTTAACCAATACAGAGCAGTTGTATGACCATTCTGAACTAAAGTCTATTGTGGTACATGAAGGACAGACAGATATTTTAGGTGAGAAGGCTTTTACCAATGTGGCAATAGGAGCATCAGAAGGAATGGATGGAATGCTTATGATGCCAGATGAAAATGTGAGTGTGCAGGTGGAAGTGGAAGAAGAATTAACTGCACCTGTATATGCAGGAACTAGAGTTGGTACAATTACATATTCTGTAGGCGATATTTTATGTCGTGAAGAAGAAATTATTATACAGGAAACCATAGAAAAGATAGATTTTTTATGGTGCATGAAACAAGTTTTGAAAAGATATGTCGTTTTGTAAAAATATAGGTAAAAAATTGCATTTGTATCTTTGCTCTTTTCTGTTTTTGTGATATACTACTAAGGACATTAATCATGGGGGATTTTGCGTTGTTAGTAATGCATACCTTGTGTTAATAAGTTTTTAGTAATTATATATGGAGGGCAAAAAATGAGTACTACTTCAAAAGCGAGTCAAAGAATTGCAGCTTTACTCGACGACAACAGTTTCGTTGA
>CAZHEM010000144.1:0-6911 GCA_964531725.1 uncultured Acetatifactor sp. | reverse complement strand
GTTCAGGCTGCAAAATTCCTTGCAGGTAAGAGTGCAGGAATGTACAACATGAGTCATGTTATTGGTTAAAGTGAGGTTATTTCATGGATGAAATGGAACTAAAGGTACTAAAGAGTCTTTCGCATCAATACAAGAATATTGCAGCGGCATCGACAGAGATTATCAACCTTCAGTCGATTATGAACCTACCTAAGGGTACAGAGCATTTCTTGACAGATATACATGGGGAATATGAGCAGTTTAACCATGTGTTGAAGAATGGCTCTGGTTCCGTGCGCCGTAAAATTGATGAAGAATTTGGTAATACCATAAGTAATAAAGATAAGAAAAGTCTTGCTACTTTGATTTATTATCCAGAAGAAAAACTAGAGATTGTATTAAAAGAAGAGGATAATATTGAGGATTGGTATAAGATATCCCTTCATCGTTTGGTGAAGATTATTAAAAGAGTTTCTTCTAAGTATACACGCTCAAAAGTAAGAAAGGCTTTGCCTAAGGATTTCGCCTATGTTATCGAAGAACTGATAACAGAAAAGGAAGAGATTCAGAATAAAGAGGCGTACTATAATGAAATTATTCATACCATTATCCGAATTGGAAGAGCACCACAGTTCATTATTGCCTTAAGCCATTTAATTCAGAGATTAGTAATTGATCATTTGCATATTGTAGGTGATATTTTTGATAGAGGACCAGGCCCACATATTATTATGGATACCTTGTGTGATTATCACTCAGTAGATGTTCAATGGGGTAACCACGATATTGTGTGGATGGCGGCAGCCAGTGGGCATATGGCGAGTATTGCCAATGTGATTCGCAATGCGGCACGTTATGGCAATCTGTCTACCTTAGAGGACGGTTATGGTATTAATTTACTCCCATTAGCAACCTTTGCATTGGAGAATTATGCAGATACCAATTGCGATGCTTTTACCATTAAGTTCAATACCGATTACAATACCAAAGAATTAAGCCTTGATACTAAAATGCATAAGGCTATTTCCATGATTCAGTTTAAACTGGAGGGACAGCTTATTATGCGCCATCCAGAGTTTGACATGGACGATAGAATGTTGTTGCATTGCATTGATTTTGAGAAAAAGACTGTTAAAGTGGGGGAGAAGGAATATCCAATGTTGGATGCAGATTTCCCAACAGTTAATCCAGAGAATCCTTACGAGCTTACAGAGGAAGAAGCTAATTTGATGGTGCGTTTGCAGCAGGCATTTATGAAGTGTGAAAAGTTGCAAAGACATGTACGTTTCTTATTCGCAAAAGGTGGCATGTATAAGATATATAATGGTAACTTGTTATATCATGGTTGTGTGCCAATGAATCCAGATGGAAGTTTTACTAAGGTGAATGTCAATGGTAAAGAATACAGTGGTAAGGCATTATATGACATCTTGGAATACTATGCTAGACGTGGTTATTATGCAAAAGAGACCAGTGAGCGTATGACTGGCCAAGATATTATGTGGTATATCTGGACGGGAGCTGGTTCACCTGTATTTGGCAAAGAAAAAATGGCAACCTTTGAACGTTATTTTATCGCAGATAAAGAGACTCATGTAGAGAAGAAAAACAGCTATTATCAATTACTTGAGAAAGAAGAAGTTGTTAATCAGATATTGGAAGAGTTTGGTCTGGATATTGGGGAGGCGCATATTGTCAATGGACATGTTCCAGTAGAGCAGATTCACGGAGAATCGCCGATAAAATGTGGTGGAAAGCTACTTATCATTGACGGTGGATTTTCTAGAGCATATCAGCAAAAGACTGGTATTGCAGGATATACTTTAGTATGTAATTCCAGAATGATGAGACTTGTTGCACATGAGCCATTTGAATCTATGGAAGCTGCTATTAAGAATGAGTCGGATATTTTCTCAGATTCGATTGTTGTTAAGAATTTCAATAGACGTAAGATGGTTGCGGATACGGATATTGGAAGAGAATTGCAGGAAAGTATTTTCTATTTAGAGGAATTACTTACTGCTTATAATGAAGGAACCCTTATGGAAGAATAATAAAAGGAATCACTTCTGTTATGAACTACCCTAAATGTAAGGTAGTTCATATCGGGAGCGATTCCTTTTTGATTGAGAAGGATTAGCGGTTACCAACTACATCATTAGTCATGTCTGATACACCATTTGCAGCATCCTCTACGATATTGCCAACAGTATTACCAGCATCGTCGAGTAAAGAACCATTGTTGCTATCTGCATTGTGGTTGGCATTGTCGGTAGCATTGTTGTCAACACCAGTCATATCACCAGTTGCGTTATTGGTGTTGTTCATGTCATCGGTACCATTAGTAACACTGTTTACAGTATCCATACTGTCAGTACCAGTTGAACCATTGTTCATACCACTGTCTGTAGTGTCAGTGGTATTGGTGTTAGTACCGTCAGTAGTGGCAGTCTGGGTTTCTGCCTGAGTGGTAGTTCCAGCCATATCAGAGGTTGAATTTTCATTACCATTGTCTCTGCCACAACCAGTTGCGATGCACATGTAAGTAAGCATTAAGCCTAATACAACGTATTTTTTTGTTCTTTTTTTGAGTTCTAAATGTTTCATAATGTCCTCCATTAAATGTTTTCACCACGTTTTATTTTTATTAGTGGTTTGCAAATAGTATGTACGCAATTTTAGAAAATATACAAAAAATTGGTTATGTATATGTGGTCATATATAAAAAAATGTTGTAGAATGTTATTTGATTTAGAAATGGATGGTACGAGCCAAAATATAACAATTCATTTTAGAAAGAGAAGGACAAACATGGAATTTAGACCTTGTATTGATATACATAATGGACAAGTAAAGCAAATTGTTGGCGGAAGCTTAAAGGACGCAGGAGATACTGCTAATGAAAACTTCGTATCCACACAGGATGCGGCTTTTTATGCAAAATTATATAAAGATGCAGGTATCAAAGGTGGACATATTATTTTGTTAAATGCGGCAGATAGCGAATATTATCAGGCCACAAAAGAACAAGCATTATTAGCCTTGAAAACATACCCTAACGGATTGCAGGTAGGTGGAGGCATTCATCCGAATAATGCCAGAGAATATTTAGAGGCAGGTGCTACCCATGTAATCGTAACTTCTTATGTGTTTCAGGATGGGAAAATTCATTACGACAGATTACAAAAAATGGTAGATGTTGTAGGTAAAGAACATTTAGTGCTAGATGTAAGCTGTAAGAAGATAGGGGACAAGTACTATGTAGTAACAGATCGTTGGCAAAAGATTACAGAAGAGGTTGTGGATATTGCATTGTTGGATAAGCTGGCTGGAATGTGTGATGAATTTCTGATTCATGCAGTAGACGTGGAAGGCAAAGCCAATGGTGTAGAAAAAGAATTGATTACCATGCTTGGTGGTTGGAATAAGGTACCTATTACCTATGCAGGTGGAATTCATAGTTATGAGGACTTAGAATGGATTAAAAATGCTGGACAGAATCGTATGAATGCAACAGTGGGAAGTGCCTTGGATTTATTTGGTGGTACTTTACAGTGGGAGCGCGTACTGGAGCTGTGTAAACAATAAAAAAAGGCTGCCGAAATGGCAGCTTTTTTTAGGTCAATTTATAATTTGGTTACGTTAACAGCCTGAGGACCTTTTTCGCCATTGATTACTTCGTACTCAACAGCAGCGCCTTCTTCAACAGTCTTGAAGCCATCCATGTTTAAACCAGAGTAGTGAACGAATACATCGTTACCAGCCTCGTCACAGATGAAACCATAGCCCTTTTGGTTATTAAACCATTTAACTGTACCTTTGCTCATCGACTTTATACCTCCCAAATAGTAAATCATGTTGCTTTACCGCAACAAAGTTAGAATACCATAATACTTTAAAAAAGTAAAGTGTTGTCAGAAAATTATCTTCTAAATTATATTCTTGATTTCTTAATTTAAGTATGATAATCTAGTCCACAACTGACAAGACAGAAGAGTATACAGATGATAAGTCGATGCAGAGGAGGAAATATGGACAGACTAAAGAAATGGTTAAACGAAATCTTTATTGATGGATTAAGTGGAATGGCATTAGGATTATTTGCCACATTGATTATAGGTACTATTATTGCTCAGATAGGAAGCTTAGTTGGTGGCAACATAGGAGCATATATGATTGCCATCAGCAATGTAGCTAAGACATTAACAGGAGCAGGAATTGGTGTTGGTGTGGCATGTAAGTACAAAGAAGGTCCTTTGGTGACTGTATCGGCAGCGGTAACAGGTATGATTGGGGCATTTCCAACTGCCATGTCAATGGAAGGTTTTGCTTTAGGAAAACCTGGGGAGCCTTTGGGAGCTTTTATTGCAGCGTTGGTTGCAATAAAGGTTGGACATCTTGTGGCTGGTAAAACTAAGGTGGATATAATAGTAACCCCATTGGTGGCAATTGTGTCTGGTGCTATTACTGGTTTTGTAGTAGGACCACCGATTACTACATTTATGGCATGGTTAGGTGCAATGGTGAATTTTAATGTAGAGCAACATCCTGTGATTGGTGGTATTGTGGTGTCTGTTTTAATGGGAATGATTTTAACATTACCAATTAGTTCTGCTGCAATTGGCGTATCAATGAGTATTAGTGGTCTCGCAGCAGGAGCGGCGACAATTGGTTGTTGTTGTAATATGGTAGGATTTGCGGTGGCAAGCTATCGTGAAAATAAGATGGGTGGTCTGATTGCGCAGGGAGTTGGAACGAGTATGCTTCAAGTGCCTAATATTGTGAAAAAGCCCATTATCTGGATGCCTGCAATTATTTCCAGTGCAATATTAGGACCGATTGCATCAGCAGTGCTTGGAATGGTTAGCACACCTGTTGGTTCAGGAATGGGTTCGGCTGGGTTGGTAGGTCAGTTTGCTGCTTACGGAGCCATGGTGGAAGGTGGCATGAGTGGTTTGATGGCATTTGTTTTAATTGTATTGATGCATTTTGTTTTTCCAGCGATATTGACACTTGTAATATCCGAGTTTATGCGTAAAAAGGGATGGATTACAATGGGTGATATGTCCTTAAATGTTTAAAATGTTACGAAAATATTAAGATTTTGTTGATGATTAAGGTCACCTGTGGTAAAATAAGGTAGTTTATCGGAGGTGACCTTTGATTATGAAACGAAAAAAACATAAGCGGAAGTCTAGTAAAGTTATTATAGTGGCTTCCAATTCAGTAGATGCTAAGGTAAAGCAGTATCGTGTTAGACCGTGGTTGACACAGACTCTGTTGTTTTTGATATGCATCGCAATAGGAGCGTTGATTGGTTTCCTTTATTATGAAGAGAGAATATGGGAGGCTGCCAATAAGCGTAACACGGAGCAGTTAGAGACAATAAAGGTACTAGAAGAAGAGAAGAGAGAACTTGCTGCGCAAGTGGAAAGCTTGAATAGTAAAGTTCAAATCTTAAGCGAAACAGTGAATCAGAAGATACAAAATGAGAATGAATTGACTGCACAGCTTGAGAGTCAGAGTTTGCCAACTGAATTCCCTTTGACAGGTTCAGCGTCAATGGAGGAGAATACAGAAGGTGAACCAATGTGCATATTTACAGCGTCTGTTGGAACGACTGTTGTTGCTACGGCAAGTGGAAATGTAACAGCAGTAACAGATGATGATGAAGAATATGGTAATGTAGTAACAATTGATCATGGTAATGGATATGTTACGGTGTATCGCAACAAAGGTGAAACTACTGTAAAGCAAGGCGATAGAGTGGTACAAGGAACTACAATATTCATTATAGATGAGGACAACAGTAAGCTGGGATATCAGATGATGAAGGATGGCATATATATCAATCCAATGGATATGCTGGCGATTAGCGGTTAGATAAAGAAAGGCATGGTACGAATATGAGAAAGAATGATATAAAGATAGCAACTTTACTTGGACAGGGTTCTGAATATACAGGCGATATTAATGCACAGGGGTCTATCAGAGTAGATGCAAAGGTAACGGGTAATATTACGACAACGGGAACTTTGATTGTAGGAGCTACTGGAACTATTGATGGCAATGTTGAGGCCGAAGCTGTTTTAATTGGAGGAGAGGTATTTGGTAATATTATAGCTACCCAGAAGGCAGAACTTACTTCGACCGCAAAGGTGCTTGGTGATATTACAACACAGGTAATTGTAATTGATGAAAAAGCGATATTCCAAGGAAAATGCGATATGAATCAGGAGATGCCTGAGAGAAAAGGAAAAGTGAGTGCGAAAGCAGTTCGTGCAGGAAAAAAATCTGCAAAGGCAGCATTAGCAGAAGCATTGAAGGAAGTAGAAGAAGCTAATAACGAAGAGAATAAAGCTGTAGAAGAAGTGGCAGCTCCTAACGCATAATGTTGGTACGAACATAAGCATGTTGTAAGGAAATGGATACATAATAAAATGCCCTAGGATTGAGGAAATACCTCAAACCCTAGGGCATTTGTTTATTTACCGATACGATTAAATACTAATTCGTAGCCATCGTTGCCATAGTTTAAAGAACGATTTACTCGGCTGATAGTAGCTGTAGAAGCACCAGTCTTCTCTGCAATCTCTAGATAGGTCTTGTGGTCTTTTAACATTGCTGCAACTTCAAATCGCTGAGACAAAGAGAGCAATTCGTTAACAGTACACAAATCTTCAAAGAAACTGTAACATTCATCTTTATTCTGGAGACTTAAAATTGCATCGAATAGGGAATCAACAGCTTCAGTTTTGATTTTTTTATTCATGTGTGCAACACCTTTCTGTTTACTTTATCACTGTAAAATTTTGTAACACTAACTAAATGCATTTTAACATACTAAAGTTGTAAAGTAAAGTCATGTTTGGAAAGAATTTATCAAAGAATTTTTTTGTTGTCATGTAGTTTTGAATACTATATAATAGAGC
>CAZHEM010000143.1:0-6962 GCA_964531725.1 uncultured Acetatifactor sp. | reverse complement strand
GAGAAGGACAGGTTCTTCTTACCTACAAACGTCTTGCTGCAGACAGAGGTAACAAGAGAATCGAAGAAGCCTTCAATAATAAAGAAGTATTAAAAGCAACTGTAGCTCAGGTACTTGATGGTGGCTTGAGTGTAATTGTAGAAGAAGTTAGAATCTTTATCCCAGCTAGTCTTGTTTCAGACAGCTATGAGAAGGATTTAACCAAATATGCTGGACAGGAGATTGAATTTGTTATTAGCGAGTACAATCCTAAGAGAAGAAGATACATTGGTGATCGTAGACAGCTTGTTTCTGCACAGAAGGCAGAATTACAGAAAGAATTATTTGCTAAGATTAAAGAAGGCGATGTAGTAGAAGGCGTTGTTAAGAACGTAACTGACTTTGGTGCGTTCATTGATCTTGGTGGTGCAGATGGATTACTTCATATCTCTGAGATGTCTTGGGGTAGAGTAGAACATCCTAAGAAAGTATTCAAGGTTGGCGATAAGATTAATGTATTAATCAAAGAAATTAGTGGCAACAAGATTGCTCTTTCTTTGAAATTTGATGATGCTAATCCTTGGAAGGATGCAGTAAGCAAATATGCTGTTGGTAATGTTGTAACTGGTAAAGTTGCAAGAATGACTGACTTTGGTGCATTCGTTGAATTAGAAGCTGGTGTTGATGCATTATTGCATGTATCTCAGATTTCTAAGGATCATGTTGAGAAACCTTCAGATGTACTTAGCGTAGGTGAAGAAGTAACTGCTAAAGTTGTTGACTTCAACGAAGCTGATAAGAAGATTTCTTTAAGTGTCAAAGCAATGTTCGCTCCTGAACCAACAGAAGAAGCAGTAGAAGAGTCTGATGCTGATGTAGTTTCTGTTGATATTGATGCTGTAATTGCAGCAGAGGAGAATACTGAAGAATAATTGAGGTGATGAACCATGGCATACGATTACGAATATTTTAAGAAAGAAGTATATGCACTTACAACGATTGATTTGAATGCTTATAAAGAGAATCAGATGAAGCGTCGTATTGATACTTTGATTGGAAAGAATAAGATTGTAGGCTATGATAAGTATGTGCAGGCATTAAAAAACGACAAAGAGCGTTTTGAAGAGTTTGTTAATTACATTACCATTAATGTTTCAGAGTTTTATAGAAACCCTGATCAGTGGAAGATTCTTGATGAGACGATTATTCCTGAATTGATTTCTAAGTTTGGTAAGAATCTTAAGATTTGGAGTGCTGCGTGCTCGACTGGTGATGAGCCTTATTCTTTGGTCATGGCGTTATCTCGTCATATTCCATTGAATCAGATTAAGATTTATGCTACAGATTTGGACAAACAGGTAATTGCAAAGGCAAAGGTAGGGTTGTATTCTGATAAGAGTATTGCATCTGTACCAGCTGACCTTAAGAAGAAGTATTTCACACAGGTAGGACCTTCTTATAAGATTTCAGATGAGATTAAGGCAAGAGTAGAATTCAAAGAGCACAATCTCTTGAAGGATACTTATCCTACCGAATATCATTTGATTGTATGTCGTAACGTACTGATTTATTTCACTGAGGAAGCAAAGGATGAAGTATTCCGTAAGTTTAATAAGTCATTGGCAAAGGGTGGTATACTCTTTATTGGAAGTACCGAACAGATTATCAATCATAAAGATGTGGGCTTTGAGAGAAAGAACTCATTCTTCTATGAGAAGCCAAAAGCATAATTAATGTGATTAAAGGACTTAGATTGAGTAATCAATTTAAGTCCTTTTTGTGTTAAGTGATACAGAAAAAGCCACCCTTTTTGAGTGGCTTTAAATCTTAATAAGTTGTCGCAATCATATCTAACACATGGTTGGCATAGAGCGAGAATCCAGCTCGATCCTTTTTAAATTCATCTGTAAGTTCAAAAAACAATTCCTTGCTCTTATAATCTCTCTTGAAAAATGGCTCAAATATGAATTCCCATTGTGGAAGATAACTACTAAATTTTCGGGTATAACAGTTAGATGCAGAACATGGAATACGATGTTCTCTATCCACGAATCCAGATACTGATTTGTGTAAGGCCACATCCTCCGTAGGAAGATAGTAGTAATCTTTGTAGTTAGAATAGAAGTATTTTAATTCTTCCTCGTAGATAGGAATCTTTAAGGTGGCTTCCTCGTCTTCTCCACGGAAGTAACAATTGTTAGCAGAAGCAGTAACTAATTTAGGTAAGGTAGCTGGAAGTGTAAGGGTAATCAGTAATTCTTTACGCTTACTCCCATTCAAATCTCTATAAGAATTAGCCTGTACCTTTCTTGCTTTGACATTCTCGTTAAACAAATCATAGTATGCCAAAATTGGAAGAACTTCCAACATCCCTTTTAAATCATCTGCGTTATGAAGTAGCAGTGCCTTCTGTGAAAATTCGGAAGGTGATTTCACATAATCGTGATAAATCCCTATTAATTCACCGCCAGAAAATACGTCAGTTCTATTTACTCCTAAATATTGTTCTAAAGTCTTCTGTTTACAATTTGGAAGATGTAAGAAGAACTTATAAGGTGAAATTCTTTTGTATAAATCAATACCAGAAAAATGTTCAAAAGTGAATGGAAGAGAAAATTGGGTACATTTCTGAAGTAAAAATGGTAAATCAAAATTGTTGCCATTAAAATGTACTAGATAGTTGTAATTCTGAGCAAACTGGAAGAAAGCTGTCAGAATAGAAGCTTCTTGCTCGTAATTTTCTGCCATCCATTGAATAGTGTGCCAATTATTGTCTGCATAATATGCACAACCGATTAAATATAGATAAGAAGACTTAGCGGTAAAGCCTGTAGTCTCAATATCCAAGAACAAAATCTGGTCTATTGGTGCAATTTTCCCCAAAGGATAGGATATGGAAAAATTCTCTAATGTTTCTTTAGAAGTTAGCATGTCTTTCCTCCATTAGGTATTGTATTGTCTGTATTGTTCACTTAATAGTTTTATAATAGCATAATTTGAAAATTTACAGTAGTATTTTGTTGAAAAAAATAGTATATT
Organism: uncultured Acetatifactor sp.; assembly: GCA_964531725.1. Classification (GTDB taxonomy): domain Bacteria; phylum Bacillota; class Clostridia; order Lachnospirales; family Lachnospiraceae; genus Acetatifactor. The sequence goes on along the minus strand of CAZHEM010000143.1, from coordinate 3,944 downwards.
TATCTATGAATATAATTGATAAAAATTTCGCAAAAGAAACTAATGAAAGGATAGGGAAAAAGTATGGCAAAGTTAACATTTGTGGGTGGTATTCATCCATATGATGGAAAAGATTTGTCTAAGGACAAGCCAATTATGGACGTTCTTCCTAAGGGAGAGATGGTATATCCTTTATCTCAACATATAGGAGCACCTGCTAACGCAATTGTGGCAAAAGGTGATCGCGTTCTAGTGGGTCAGAAGATTGCAGAAGCAGGAGGATTTGTGTCTGCACCTGTATATGCTTCCTGCTCTGGAACAGTTAAAGTAATTGAGCCAAGAAGAGTGGTAACAGGCGATATGGTAATGAGTATCGTAGTAGAAAATGATGGTTTATTTGAAGAAGTAACCTTCAATGGTCGAGAATCGGCAGACGATTTATCTAAGGAGGAGATTCTTGAAATCATCAAAGAAGCTGGAATTGTTGGTATGGGCGGTGCAGGATTCCCTACTCATGTAAAACTTGCTCCAAAGGAGCCAGAGAAGATTACATATGTGATTGCTAACTGTGCAGAGTGTGAGCCTTATCTTACTTCTGATTATCGTAGAATGTTAGAAGAACCTGAAAAATTAGTGGAAGGTCTCAAGATTATTCTGAAGTTATTTGACAATGCGAGAGGTATTTTGGCGGTAGAAGATAATAAACCAGATTGTATTGCGCTTTTAAAACAATTAACAAAAGAAGAACCACGCATTACTGTGAAGACATTAAAAACAAAATATCCACAGGGAGCAGAGCGTCAATTAATCTATGCCACTACTGGTAGACAGATTAATTCTAAGATGTTACCTGCTGATGTGGGATGTGTAGTAAATAATGTAGATACCATTGTGTCAGTATATCGAGCAGTTATGGAAGGTAGACCTCTAATGGAGCGCATCGTTACCGTTACAGGGGATGCAGTAGCAGAACCTAGAAACTATCGTGTGCGTACAGGTATGAGTTATAACGAGTTGTTGGAGATTGCTGGTGGATTCAAGACTGAGCCAGAGAAGATTGTCTGTGGTGGTCCGATGATGGGATTTGCGTTATTTGATTTAAATGTCCCTACTACCAAAACAGCCACAGCACTTTTAGCTTTTACTAAGGATGAGGTGTCTGCTATGGAACCTGGTCCATGTATTAATTGTGGTAGATGTGTAGAGGTATGTCCAAGTAGAATTATTCCAAGTAGACTTGCTGATTATGCAGAGCGTTTTGATGAGGAAGCATTTGTAAAATGCGATGGTATGGAATGCGTAGAATGTGGATCTTGTAGCTTTATTTGCCCTGCAAAACGTCCTTTGACTCAGCAGATTAAGTCTATGCGTAAAATACAATTATCTAAGAGAAAGAAATAGGAGGACGTAACTAGTGAGTGAACAATTAAAAGTATCATCCAATCCACATATACGTTCTAAGGTAACAACCAATGGGATTATGTTAGCTGTTATCATTGCATTATTGCCAGCTACAGGATTTGGTATTTATAACTTTGGAATTAGAGCAGCACTTATCGTACTGCTTTCTGTTGTGAGCTGTGTGCTTACAGAGTTTTTATTTGGACTTTATCGTAAGAAAACCACTATTACTGATTTGTCAGCAGTAGTAACAGGCCTTCTCTTGGCATTGAATTTACCTGTTAGTGTACCTTGGTGGGTACCTGTTATGGGTGGCGTGTTTGCTATTTTAGTTGCTAAAATGTTATTCGGCGGCTTAGGACAGAATTTCATGAATCCAGCTTTGGCAGGAAGATGTTTCTTGATGATTTCTTTTCCTAAGTTGATGACTGATTTTAACTGTGATGCATATTCGGGAGCAACTCCTCTTGCAATGCTTAAAAATGGTGAGAGCGTGAATGTGATGGATATGATCGTAGGTACTATACCAGGAACTATTGGTGAGACCTCTGTGATTGCCATTGTAGCTGGTGCTTGCTTATTAATTATTCTTGGTATTATTGATTTAAGAATTCCAGGAAGTTACATAGTAAGTTTTGCTGTATTTGTATGTCTATTTGGTGGACATGGCTTTGATACGGCGTATTTATCAGCACAGCTTGCAGGTGGCGGTCTGATGCTCGGTGCATTTTTTATGGCAACTGACTATGTAACCAGACCAATTACCATCAAGGGACAATATGTCTATGGTATTGTGTTAGGTATCCTTACTGGTATTTTCCGTATCTTGGGTAATGGCGCAGAAGGTGTGTCTTATGCCATTATTATTGGTAACCTTTTAGTACCATTGATTGAAAAGGTTACACAGCCTACAGCCTTCGGTAAAGGAGGTAAAAAACATGACTAAGAAGAATAATGGTGAAGTGTTTGCTATGTTAAAAGAAGCAGGGATTTTGTTTGCAATTACCTTGCTTACAGGTCTCATGCTTGGTTTTATATATGAGATTACAAAAGATCCTATTCGTATTCAGCAGGAAAAAGCAATTCAGGAAGCTTGTGCTGCAGTATTTAAAAGTGCAGACAACTTCGTAGAATACGATGGTGGTATTTCTTCTACTTTGGCGGGCACACTTGCGGAAACTAGTGTAGAAATAGGAACTATTTATAGTGCTAATGGAGCAGATGGTAGCTTGCTAGGTTATGTAGTGCAATCTACTTGCTCAGAAGGCTACGGCGGAGATATTTCTATCTTTGTAGGTGTTACACTAGATGGCACCTTAAATGGAATTTCTTTTATTGAGATTAATGAGACACAGGGACTTGGTATGGATGCAGAGTTAGTGCTAGCTCCTCAGCTTGCAGGCAAACAGGTTGATAACATTGCTTATACCAAGACGGGTAAAACTCTGGATAATGAGATAGATGCAATTAGTGGTGCAACCATTACTACAGAAGCAGTAGTAAATGCAGTGAATGGTGGCTTACAGGTTGCAAAAGAGTTAGGAGGTGCTGCAAATGAATAAAGTAGGCGAAAGACTGTCTAACGGATTACTCAAGGAGAATCCTACTTTTGTGCTTATGTTAGGAATGTGTCCTACATTGGCAGTTACCACCAAAGCGGTATATGGTTTAGGAATGGGACTTACTACAGCGGTGGTATTAGCACTTAGTAACTTGTTGATTTCATTGTTACGCAAGGTGATTCCAAATCGTGTGCGTATCCCTGCATTTATTGTAATTATCGCATCGTTTGTTACTATGTTGCAGTTATTATTGGAAGCATATATTCCATTCCTCAATGAGGCTCTTGGTGTATATATTCCGTTGATTGTTGTTAACTGTATTATTCTTGGTAGAGCAGAAAGCTATGCATACTCTAATCCACCAATTCCATCTTTGTTTGATGGTATTGGAATGGGACTTGGATTTACATGGGCACTTACTGCAATTGGCGCATTTCGTGAATTACTTGGTTCTGGAACAGTATTTGATTTTCGAGTAATGCCAGAAGCATTTGAGCCAATTAAAATCTTTGGTATGGCACCAGGTGCATTTTTGGTATTAGCAATGCTTACTGCAACTCAGAATTATATTAAGAATAGACGTAAGGCTGCTGGATTGTCTTATGAAAAAATTCAGTCAGGTTGTAGCGAAGATTGTATGAATTGTGGCGAAGGTGGTTGTGCAAGACGTTTGATTGACAATAGCCAAAATGAAAAAGCTGCAGATACAACTGAAAAAGCACAGGATAAGAGTGTTGCAGAGAAGATGGCAGAAGCATCAAAAGATGATTTGGAAATTGTGAATTTAGATGATAAGGAGGAGAAATAAACATGGATACAATAAAAGATTTATTGCTTATTTTAATTAGCTCTTCCTTAATTAGTAACGTTGTATTAAGTCAGTTTTTAGGTCTTTGTCCATTCTTGGGAGTATCTAAAAAAATTAATACTGCGGCAGGAATGGGTGCTGCGGTTATTTTCGTAATTACGTTATCCAGTGCGGTAACTGGTGCAATTTATCAG
>CAZHEM010000142.1:0-7063 GCA_964531725.1 uncultured Acetatifactor sp. | reverse complement strand
CTGGTCCACCTTCGCCTACTGCCATGGTACCTAATGCACCATAACGAGTATGTGAGTCAGAACCAAGAATCATCTTGCCACCGCCAGCCATCATTTCACGAGCAAACTGATGGATAACTGCCTGATGAGGTGGAACATACACACCGCCGTATTTCTTAGCACATGTCAGTCCAAACATGTGGTCATCTTCATTGATAGTACCACCTACTGCACAAAGAGAGTTATGGCAGTTAGTCAATACATAAGGCATTGGGAACTTCTGAAGTCCTGATGCTCTTGCAGTCTGAATAATACCTACAAAAGTAATATCATGGCTGGTAAGCTTATCAAATCTGATTCTTAACTTCTCCATGTTGTCTGAGGTATTGTGACTTTCCAAAATACCATAAGCAATAGTGCTTTTGGAAGCTTCCTCTTTTGTAATTTCTTTACCTGTTTTCGCTTTAATAGCGGCGCATGCTTCTCCGTTATCTGGAACAAGTTCTGTTCCATTTACCAGATACACGCCTCCTTGCAATAATTCAACCATCTTTTTCCTCCTCTATGGCATCCTAAAATATATACAAATAATCCTGTATTTTCTACTAGCCCAGTCATACTTAGAAATTGCATAAGCCTGACTAAATATTCATTATATAGGAAAGCCTAATTTTATGCAATGACTGTTCTTTGCTTTTTTATCGAAATAATGCAATAAATTAAGGGTGCTGTATCATACAACACCCTTAAAGCTCCATTATCAACTTCTATATGATTACAATTTCTTAAACTGCTGAACTTGACCATCTAAATTATCCGAAACAATTTTGTTATTCTTGGTCTCATTCTGAATCTCCATCATAGCAGCCACAAGATCTGAGGCATCTGCTGCAACACTAGAAATTGCTCTTGCGCTTTCATCCATAGTAGTAGCAATATCGCCAATTCCAGTATCCATCTTGGTCATAGTCGCTTCCATTCCCTTGGCTTCTTCTGCAAAGGTAGTGAAAATCTCATCAATTTTCTCTGCATCCTGCTGATACTGATTCACAATCTCAACAAAGGAATCATAATCCTTCATAACATTGCCATCTACGAATTCTAACATCTCACCAGCATTCTTTGCCAATTTCTCTACTGCTTCAATTACAACATTACTAATATCCTGAATACTATTCGCTGTCTCACGGCTATTATCTGCCAACTGACGAATCTCATCTGCTACTACTGCAAATCCTCGTCCTGCTTCACCTGCACGAGCAGCCTCAATAGAGGCATTTAATGCAAGCAAATTGGTCTGACTTGCAATGCTAAGAATATCTCCTGTCAATTCACGGATCTGTTCTACATTACGGCTGTCTTTTACAGATTCATCTAAAGCAACACCAATTCCCTTGAACACATCTGTTGCTTCCTTCTTACTACTTAAAGTCTCTTCTCTCATTACTTGTGCACGGTTCTTAATGTCAGTTACAATATCGACACCCATACCAGCGCTTGCATTAATATCTCTCACCTGCTCCAGCACATTAGCACTTCCTTCTGCCATCTGCTGTGTAGTTGCAGATACTTCTTCCATACTAGCGGCTAATTCTTCTGTTGCAGAAGATATATTAGTTACACTTCTATTAGATTCATCCACCTGGTCAGTCACCTTATCCACTGACACCTTCATATTATCTGCATTGGTTTTCATCGTACCAACAAATCCTTGCAATGCATTAATAAATCCATTGATACCATCCGCTAATTGTCCAATCTCATCATTTGATTTAACAGGTATTCTTGCTGTCAAATCACCTTCGCCAGCCTGAATATTGTTCACAATCTCATCTAACTGCGCACTAGCCTTTTTCGCAGGTGTAACTATCATGCGCATTGATGCCAAGCTAGCTACAATTACCATAACAATCGAAATAACCACCAATGCCACATCAAACACATAAGTTCCCGATACCTTTGTATCTGTTTTACCAATCCAATAATCAATATCAGCCTCTACCTGTGTAGTATCTTGCCCCGCTCTAGCTTCATCTTCTAGTTCATGTACCAAATCTGCAATGGTATTATTATATGTACCAATTGTAGATAATGCCGCTACATTCAACAAACACATCAATACTGTGATGAATCCTAAAATTCCCAGTATCATACTCATCTTTGTTCCAATACTTTGTTTTTTCTTCATAGCTTTTCCCTCTCAAAAGTCATACCGATTTCATTAGTGTCGTTCAGCCCTGTCTTTTGTTTTATAATTCTTCCACAACAAATATTGGGTTGTTACAATTGATTATACCACTGCACATTTGTATATTCAATAACAATTATTATCTGACAGTGCAAAAAAAGCTACAATTACAAATTTCATAACTGTAGCTTCTCTTATTATTTACCTGATACAATAAGGTGCATTCCTATTCTCTTATAGCCTGCATCTCCGACTATCTGCAAGATGTCCTTGTTACCCTGAATATAATCTTTATCATAGAAGTGCACATGCCCTGCAAGAACCAATTCTACAGGACTTTCAGATGAAGTTGTCATTGTAACGAACTGTTCGGTGGCGTCATTGGGTTGTATTCCACCAACCTCTTCATTGCCAATTACTACTTCTGAATCCCATTCTTTCATAGATTTGGAAAGCACAGATTCTGTTAATAGTGGCACATGTACCATTAGAATAACTGGTTTTTCTTGTTGTAATATCACCTCATACTGTTCTAATGCCTCTGGATTGATTTGACCAGAACTATTATCCACCGCCACTACTATGAATTCTCCATAATCGTGACTTTGGATTGCAGTATTCCCATTCATCATAGGCTCTAACATAGGTAAATATTCTCGTTTTCCAATCTCAGTCATATAATCCCATGGATACGTCCAATCATGATTACCCAGCACATAGATATAAGGCATATTCAACTTAGCATGTTGTTCTTGCAAGAAAAACACATTAGCTAGCGATGGAAAATCGATGATATCACCACCCAAAAGCACGCCATCTAGTTCTTCCTTCACAGCATAGTCCATCCAAGAAGGATATAGCTCCGCAGAAGGAATTCCCTCTGCATCTTGAAACAATGGTGCTCGTTGCATAGCATAATTGATAACCTCATCAGAATTCTCCAATGATTCTAGCGCAATATGGGTATCTGTCAGGAAGAGTAAATTATACTCTTCCTGCAGTCCTTCTATTTCTACACGTTCTGTAACAATATTATCTTCATCAATTTCGTATCCAGTTTCTTCCATTATTTCTTTTCCTACTTCTTCCACTATTTCCTCAGATTCCGTAGAAATTGTATCATTTGTTTCCAATGTCACCTCTACGGTTGCATTCGTTGACATATCGTCCTCAATCATTTTTTCTGACTCATTACCAAGCTTTGATTGTCCACTAGCACATGCCATCAAACCAATCGCCATAAGCAACATTATACAAACAATTAATTTTTTCTTCATTTACACAAGTTCCACCTTATCTAGATGCCAAATCTCATCTACATACTGCTGAATCGTTCTATCGGAAGTAAATTTACCCGAGCATGCCACATTTAAAATGGCACTCTTTGCCCAATTTTTCTCATCTTTGTATGCTTCTTCCACCTTTTTCTGTGCTGTAGCATAAGACTTAAAATCTTTCAAAATAAAATAGGTATCCGCTCTAGATGAATTCTGGGTATTCAGTAGAGAATTATATAATGGACGGAACAATTCTGGATCTTGTGGCGAATAGGTTCCATTAATTAACTGCATTAATACCTTACGCACATCCTGATCATTGTTGAAAATTTCCATAGGATTATATCCACCATGATTTTCAAAATGAATAACTTCATCTGAACTTAAGCCAAAGATAAAGGCATTCTCTTCTCCTACTTCTTCTACAATTTCTACATTTGCACCATCCATGGTTCCAAGCGTTAATGCACCATTTAACATAAACTTCATGTTACCAGTACCAGAAGCTTCTTTACTTGCAGTAGATATCTGCTCTGACACATCTGCTGCCGCAAAGATTATCTCTGCATTTGATACATTATAATTCTCAATAAATACTACTTTAATCTTACCATTAATGGAAGCATCATTATTAATCACATCAGCCACTGCATTAATCAGCTTAATGGTCAACTTCGCATTGCAATAACCAGCTGCAGCCTTCGCACCAAAGATAAAAGTTCTTGGATAGAATTCCATATCAGGATGTTCTTTTATCTCATTGTACAAATACATTACATGCAAAATATTAAGCAACTGTCTCTTATATTCATGCAATCTCTTAACCTGTACATCAAAGATAGAACGAGGATTCACTTCAATTCCATTATGCTCTGAAATGTACTTTGCTAAACGCAATTTGTTCTGATATTTTATATTCATGAATTCCTGCTGCGCTTTTTCATCTTCTGCATATACTTTTAAACGACTAATCTGCGCCAAATCCGTAATCCATTCTTTTCCTACATGGTCTGTTACCCAGTTTGCAAGCAATGGATTGCCATGTAACAAGAAACGTCTCTGGGTAATGCCATTGGTCTTATTATTGAAGCGTTCTGGGAACATCTCATAGAAATCTTTTAGTTCTTGATTCTTTAAGATTTCTGTGTGCAAGCGTGCTACACCATTTACAGAATAACCAGCAACGATTGCCATATGAGCCATCTTCACTTGGCCATCGTAAATAATAGCCATTTTACGAATCTTATCCTGCACATTCACACCTGGTACATTCCTGTATTTATTCTCAATTTCAATAATAAAACGACGATTAATCTCTTCTACAATCTGGTAGATTCTTGGAAGCAATCTAGAGAACAATTCAATTGGCCACTTCTCCAATGCTTCTGCCATAATAGTATGATTGGTATAAGCGCAGGTCTTCACAGTTACATCCCATGCTTCTTCCCAAGTAAGGAAATGTTCATCCATCAAAATACGCATCAACTCTGCAATTGCTACAGTTGGATGAGTATCATTTAACTGAAAGGCAACCTTTTCATGCAACTTACGAATGTCATCATGCTTACGCATATATTTTGCTACTGCCTCTTGAACAGAAGCTGAAATAAAGAAATACTGTTGTTTTAAGCGCAATTCCTTACCAGCATAGTGATTGTCATTCGGATAAAGCACTTCTACGATGTTTCTTGCAAGATTCGCCTGCTCTACTGCCTTCTGATAATCACCTTTATCAAAAGAATCTAATTGGAAGCACTCTACTGCTTCTGCATCCCAAATACGCAAAGTATTCACAATACCATTGCCGTAACCTACAATCGGTAAGTCAAATGGAATCGCTTTTACAGACTGATAGTTTTCCTGAGTAAACACGCTACGTCCTTTTTCATCAGTACGAACAGCTACATAACCACCGAACTTCACTTCCTTAGCATATTCTGGTCTGCGTAATTCAAATGGATTACCGTCAACCAGCCAATTGTCAGGAACTTCTACCTGATAGCCATCCCGAATCTGCTGTTTGAACATACCATAACGATAACGTATGCCACATCCATATGCAGGATAGCCCAAGGTTGCTAAGGAATCCAAAAAACAAGCAGCCAGACGACCAAGTCCACCGTTACCTAAAGCCGCATCTGGTTCCTGATCTTCAATAACATTCAAATCCAATCCTAATTCCTCTAACGCCTCTTTCACAGGCTCATAGGATTGTAGATTAATCATATTATTACCCAAGGCACGACCCATTAAGAATTCCATGGACATATAATATACAGTCTTAGGATCTTTTTCATCATACACCTTCTGGGTATTCATCCAATTTTCAATTATCTGATCTTTCACAGCATAAGATACCGCCTGAAAAATCTGTTGTGGAGTAGCCTCATCCAATTCCTTACGGTACAAGGTTCTCACATTATACAAAACACTTCTTTTAAACAGCTCTTTGTCGAACATTTTCGTTTTCTTTGTTACTTTTGTCATACGTTTGCCCCTTCCGTTATGTATATTCAAATATTATACCAAAATTGCCCCCTTATCACAAGCATAATAGTGCTATTTTCGTATTTTTCCACAGCTATATAGCAAAAAAGAAGTCGCCATTCAATCTGGCGACTTCTTGTCATTACATTATTTGTATTAGTTCTTTTCAATTGCAATGGTTACAGTCTCACCATTTACATTCCATTCTTTTGCAACAGCAAATGACACACCACTTGTCAATTCATCTGCTAAAACCTTTCCTGCAATTGCATCCTTATTCTTATCTACAATTACTGCGAGTCTTTCGTTGCCATTAACAGATACTTTGATATGATCCATAACTTCAAAATCAGCATCCTTACGCATGGTCTGAATCTTACTAATAATCTCGTATACGAAACCTTCCTCAATTAACTCATCTGTTAAGTTAGTATCTAAAACAACTGTCATCTTATTGTTTTCTTCTGATACATAACCTTCCTTCTGAGCAGTATCAATGAGAAGGTCATCCTTGGTTAATTCAACCAACACACCGTCTACTTCAAAGCTAATCTGACCCTTGGCATTCAAATCATCCATTGCCGCATTGCCGTCCAATGAAGCCAATGTCTTCTGGATACCACCAAGCTGTTTACCATACTTAGGACCAACGGTACGAAGCTGTGGCTTAAAGGTGTAAGATGTAAAGTCTCTTACATCATCAGCGAATTCTACAGTCTTAACATTTAACTCTTCCTTAATGATATCTGTATAGAAAGCATCCAAGGTGAAATCAGCCTTGATGTACATCTTGCTAATTGGCTGACGATTCTTAATTGCTGCATTGTTACGGCAAGCACGACCCATAACAACTGCTTCAAGAACATCTTCCATAGCCTCTTCTAATTCTTTGTTGATGTAAGCTTCTTCCACTACTGGGAAGTCACATAAATGAATACTTTCAGGAGCATTGGTATCAATGCTTCTTACCAAATTCTGGTAGATATCTTCTGTCATAAATGGAATCATTGGAGCTGCTGCCTTACAGATAGTTACCAATGCAGTATACAGAGTCATGTAAGCGTTAATCTTATCCTGCTCCATTCCCTTTGCCCAGAAACGTTCACGGCTACGTCTTACATACCAGTTACTC
>CAZHEM010000141.1:0-7071 GCA_964531725.1 uncultured Acetatifactor sp. | reverse complement strand
GACTGAGACTGACCTCTTCGGTGAGCAGGCAGTTCTTTGTGGTGGTGTATGTGCATTAATGCAGGCAGGTTTCGAGACCTTAGTAGAAGCAGGTTACGACCCAAGAAACGCTTACTTTGAGTGTATTCACGAGATGAAGTTAATCGTTGACTTAATCTACCAGAGTGGTTTCGCTGGAATGAGATATTCTATCTCTAACACTGCTGAGTATGGTGATTATATCACTGGTCCTAAGATTATCACTGAAGATACCAAGAAAGCTATGAAGCAGGTATTAAAGGATATCCAGGATGGTACTTTTGCAAAAGACTTCTTATTGGATATGTCAGCAGCTGGTGGTCAGGCACACTTCCGTGCTATGAGAAAACTTGCTTCTGAGCATTGTTCAGAGAAGGTTGGCGAGGATATTCGTAAACTTTACAGCTGGAACAATGAAGCTGATAAGTTAATCAACAACTAATCATACATAAACGATAGAAGGACGTACTTCGTAAGGGGTACGTCTTTTTTGTTGTTTCAAATTTTCCTTTTTTTAATATTATTTTCTTTAGATATTCTTTTGATTTTAATGTGGGAGAACTTTATTTTTGCTGTTTATACTAGCTTTAACATCAAAATAGAGGTATGAGATATGGATATGTCAGGATATTTATTTGACGAAGAGATATTTGACTTACAAGAAGCTTTGTAGCAAAATAGAGTTTGCATGAATATACAGCAGAAGAGAGGGTTTTATTATGGATACAAAGTTTCGTATTTTAATTGTGGAAGATGATAAAGAGATTCGTGATGGTGTAGAGATATACCTTAAGAATCAAGGTTATGATGTATTGAAGGCAGCTAATGGACAGGAAGGTCTTGATATTCTTGAGAAGGAAGAAGTTCATTTAGCAATCCTAGATATTATGATGCCTGTGATGGATGGTGTTACCATGCTGATGAAGCTTCGTATGAAGAATTACGAATTCCCAGTTATTATGTTGTCTGCCAAATCAGAGGAAGTGGACAAGATTATGGGCTTAAATATGGGAGCAGATGATTATGTGACGAAGCCTTTTACACCATTGGAATTACTTGCCCGTGTAAATTCTCATTTACGTAGATATTCTAAATATTTGAATGCGTTAGGAGAAGAAAAGGTTGACGATCATATTTACACAATTGGCGGATTAGAATTAAACGAAGATACCGTAGAGGTTACCGTAGATGGTGAACCAGTAAAGCTTACACCAATGGAATTCAAGATTGTGCAATTGCTAATCAAGAATCCCGGTCGTGTATTCTCTGCGGATGAAATATACGAACGTATTTGGAACGAAAAGGCTGTTAATACAGATACCATTATGGTTCATGTTCGTAATATTCGTGAAAAGATTGAGTTAGACCCTAAGAATCCGAAGTATTTGAAGGTGGTCTGGGGAGTTGGATATAAAATCGAAAAACAATAGTGCCTTATAGTGATTAAGGCACAGAAATGAGGTGCTGGGTGAAAAAGAAATTATTTGATAAGGAAAAATTACTTAACAGATGGAACTCATTTTATAAAACAATCACATTGAAAAATGAACAGATTCGATGGTTTACTACAGGTGTGTTTCTATCTATCGCTTGCGCATTTGTTTTAACATGCCTCTATCAAACATTTCGTGCTAGAAGTGGCTCGGAAGATATTATGAAATATGAGACCCAGTCAAAAATTGAATTGTTAACAGAGACTTCTTATGTTCTTTATCATGATTTATATAATAAAGTAAATAGTACCAATGCAGATTATCATCAAATATATCTGCATCCTAAGGAAGAGTATAGTGTCTTAGATGATTTTTCTGAATCAAATGAACTTATTGAATCCACAGAAGAAATGCCAGAAGAGGATTCTTCGCATGATATGGAATATAAAGAATCAATTGCATTGGAAGAAATCCAGGATCATCAAGCAATCATGTACAATTATTTTAATCAATTAGAAAATAATTTTGATGAAGTAAATGCTATGTATGATTATTGGATAGAGGATTTAGATACAGGAGTGCATGTATCTAATATATCAGAAGATGTAAAAAATTATTATGAAAAAGGAAATGTATATTTTCGTTTGAAAATTCTCTATGATGAGCATGGCAATGCTACTATAGAAGATGCTACTGGATTGGATTATAGTCAGATTCGCAAAAATGCAACCCATTCATTACGAGATAATAGCATTTATCAGATATTTGAACGATATGGTGTAGAAAGCCAGCATGGGAAATATTATTCCTTATCTATGCCTCAGAATTGCCGCATCATCTACTATGTATCCTTAGATACTTATTGGGATTTGGTGGCAGAAGCTTCAAGAGGCTTTGAATATGCGGATGCTGAACAAACATTTTATTTATTTACACTAGTTATGTTAGTACTTGCTCTTATTTGGCCATGGGGAAAAGACTACAAGCCATGGGAAAACTATAAGCTACTTCGTATGCCCATAGAAGGTCTATTCTGTGTTTTTCTCGTGTGGTCAATTTTTGCATCAGAAGCCGTGTCAGTAAGAGCATATGGTTCCGCATACGCATATACCATGTGGGACGAAGGTATGTATGCATCTTGGCTATATGAGCATTTTATGAATATGCTACTATTAGTGTCATTATTTGCTATGACTTGGTATGTAGGAATCTGTATTAGAAGTGCCGTTTACATGGGACTAGGCAACTATTGTAAGCAACGTATTGCCTGCTTAGGATTCTGCCGTTACTGCAAAGAGAAAATTGTTCAAATGTATGACAATGCTATGCATTGGGATTTAACCGATAGAAGTAAAAAAATGGTATTTAAAATTGTATTTTTTAATGCAATTATATTATTTATCATTAGTAGTTTGTGGTTTGGTGGTTTTGCAATCACTATCATCTATTCCATTATCCTATATGTTGTTCTGAGGAAAGCAGCCAAGGATATTCAAGAAAAATATAATCATTTATTAAGTGTAACAAATGAAATGGCGGAAGGTAATTTGGATGTAAATATTGTGGAAGATATGGGTATTTTTGAACCTTTTAAACCACAATTAATTCGTATTCAGCGTGGCTTTAAAAATGCTGTAGAGCAGGAAGTCAAAAGCCAGAAGATGAAAGCAGAATTAATTACCAATGTATCACACGATTTGAAGACACCATTAACAGCTATTATCACATATATTAGTTTGCTTCAGGATGAAAATATTACCAGTGAGCAACGCAAAGAATACTTAGATACACTTTATAGCAAGTCCCTACGTTTGAAAGTGTTGATTGAAGATTTATTTGAGGTTAGTAAAGCAAACTCCCAGAACCTAAAATTGGATTTACAAAATGTTGATTTAATGAATCTGATTAAACAAGTATCTTATGAAATGAGTGATAAAATGGAAGGTGCTAAGCTAGATGTACGTTTAAATCTTCCAGAGAAAAAAGCTCAAGTAATGCTTGATAGCCAGAAAACATATCGAATCTATGAAAACTTATTTAGTAATATAGCAAAGTATGCAATGTCAGGAACTCGTGTGTATATTACAGGAACGATAACGGATGATAGTGTTATTATTACCTTGAAAAATATTACCGCTCAAGAACTTACCGTTAGTGCAGAAGATTTAACAGCTCGTTTTGTAAGAGGTGACAGTTCTCGAAATACGGAAGGTAGTGGACTTGGACTTGCAATTGCAAAAAGCTTTACTGAATTACAAGGTGGTAAGTTTAACATTGAATTAGATGATGATATTTTTAAAGTTATTACAATTTTTAAATTAAATAACGAATAAATATTTTTGAATAAATATTCATGAGCTTAGATTTGGTAAAAATATGATTTTGTACCGAATTTAAGCTCTTTTTTTTGCGTTTTTCATTTTAACATCTAAAAAAATATGCAAAAAGCATAAAATAGACATTTGAAGTATCTAGTAGTCTGTGTTATGATAACGAAAGTGAACTTCGCTAAAGAAACATTTTGAAGTTGTGGAGGATAGAGTTATGGGTATGACGATGACACAAAAGATTTTAGCTGCAGCTGCTGGTCTTGAGAAAGTAGAAGCAGGTCAGTTGATTGAAGCTAATTTAGACCTTGTACTGGGCAATGATATTACTAGCCCTGTAGCTATCAAGGAAATGGAAAAGTTTAATTCGCAGGGTGTGTTTAACAAGGATAAAATCGCCTTGGTTCCAGACCACTTTGTACCAAATAAAGACATTAAGTCTGCAGAACATTGCAAATGCGTAAGAGAATTCGCAAGACGCAATGAGATTACCAACTACTTTGAAGTAGGTGAGATGGGTATTGAGCATGCACTTCTTCCTGAAAAAGGACTTACTGTTGCAGGTGATGTTATTATCGGTGCAGATTCTCATACATGTACCTACGGTGCATTGGGAGCATTCTCTACTGGTGTAGGTAGTACTGATATGGCTGCTGGTATGGCAACTGGTAAGGCATGGTTCAAGGTTCCTTCTGCTATTAAATTCAACATCGTTGGCAAGCCTGATAAATGGGTAAGCGGTAAGGATGTTATTTTACATATTATCGGTATGATTGGCGTAGATGGCGCTTTATATAAATCTATGGAATTCGTAGGTGAGGGTATTGCAAACCTTTCTATGGATGATCGTTTTACCATTGCAAACATGGCTATCGAAGCTGGTGGTAAGAATGGTATTTTCCCAGTTGATGATGTAGCAGAGGCATATATGCGTGAGCATTCTACTCGTCAGTACAAGATTTATGAAGCAGATGAAGATGCTGTATATGATGAAGAGTACACTATTGATTTGAGTACTTTACGTCCAACTATTGCATTTCCTCATTTGCCAGAGAATACTCATACCATTGATGAGATTAAAGAAGATATCTGCATTGATCAGGTTGTTATTGGTTCATGTACCAATGGCCGTTTAGACGACCTTCGTATTGCCGCAGAAGTATTAGAAGGTAAAAAAGTAAAGAAGGGGCTTCGTTGTATCGTAATTCCTGCAACACAGGCTATTTATTTACAGGCAATGGAAGAGGGATTACTAAAGACCTTTATTGAAGCTGGTGCTGTAGTAAGTACACCTACCTGTGGTCCATGTCTTGGTGGATATATGGGTATTCTTGCAGAAGGCGAGAAATGTGTATCAACTACCAATCGTAACTTCGTAGGTCGTATGGGACATATCACTTCCGAAATCTACTTAGCTAGCCCAGCAGTAGCTGCTGCAAGTGCAATTACTGGTAAGATTTCAAGCCCATATGAGTTATAATTTGAGTAAGGAGAACAGAACATGAACGCAAAAGGTACCGTTTTTAAATATGGTGATAATGTAGATACAGACGTAATTATTCCTGCAAGATATTTAAATTCTTCTGATCCTGCTGAGCTTGCAGCTCACTGCATGGAAGATATTGATAAGGATTTCGTTAAAAATGTGAAAAAAGGCGACATTATGGTAGCCAACAAGAACTTCGGTTGTGGTTCATCCAGAGAACATGCACCAATCGCTATCAAAGCTGCTGGTGTAAGCTGTGTTATCGCAGAAACATTTGCACGTATTTTCTATCGCAACGCAATCAATATTGGACTTCCTATTATTGAATGTCCAGAAGCTGCAAAAGGAATTGATGCAGGAGATGAAGTAGAGATTGACTTTAACACAGGTGTAATCACTAATGTAACCAAAGGAACTAGCTTCAAAGGTCAGGCTTTTCCAGAATTTATGCAGAAAATTATCGCATCAGAAGGTTTAATTAACTACATTAACAATAAATAATTATAAAGCATTATTTGACAAGTCTATCGCTTAGCGGTAGACTTGTTTTTGGCTCTAAAAATGATTGAAATGTAATATGGAAATGAAAGAAGGAATTATAATGACTGAGTCAAAAGATAAAAAATATGAAATAGACATGTGCAATGGACCATTATTTAGCAAAATTATGGTATTTTATATACCCTTAATGCTATCTGGTGTATTGCAGTTATTATTCAATGCTGCAGATATTATTGTTGTAGGGCAGTTTGCAGGAAGTCAAGCTTTAGCAGCGGTTGGTTCAACTAGTTCCTTGATTAATCTGATCGTAAATGTTTTCATGGGATTGTCTGTTGGTACCAATGTGTTAGTAGCTCGTTTCTATGGAGCAGGGAAAAAAC
The DNA here is from genome assembly GCA_964531725.1 of uncultured Acetatifactor sp. Lineage (GTDB taxonomy): Bacteria > Bacillota > Clostridia > Lachnospirales > Lachnospiraceae > Acetatifactor. The sequence goes on along the minus strand of CAZHEM010000141.1, from coordinate 926 downwards.
AAGAATTGAATGAAATGGTACATACTGCAATTGCCAGTGCATTTGTATGTGGTGTTGCCTTGATTTTCATAGGAATCGGATTGTCTAGACCTGCTTTAACCGTAATGGATACACCCACAGATGTAATAGAGCAATCTATATTATATATTCGTATTTATTTTGTAGGAATGCCTGCTATGATGGTATATAACTTTGGTAGTGCGGTTCTTCGTGCAGTAGGTGATACAAAACGTCCTTTATATTATCTGTTGATTGCAGGTGTTGTAAATGTGGTTTTAAACCTTATTTTCGTAATATGCTTTTCTATGGGCGTGGCAGGTGTTGCTACTGCAACAGTTGTTTCTCAGGTAGTATCAGCTACATTGGTTGTTCGTTGTCTGATTATGTCTGATAGTGATTATAAATTGAATTGGAAGGAACTACGCATTATTCCAGATAAATTTTTGAAGATGTTACAGATTGGTCTACCTGCGGGAATTCAAGGTTCTCTATTTTCATTATCAAACGTATTGATTCAGTCCTCTGTGAATTCTTTTGGTTCCATTGCCATGGCGGGAAATACCGCATCAAGCAATATAGAAGGATTTGTCTATACAGCAATGAATGCATTCCACCAGACGGCAATCAGCTTCACAGGTCAGAATTTTGGTGCCCAAAAGTATAAGAGAATCGGTAAAATCCTATTAATCTGTCAGGTGATGGTTATTGCAGTCGGTTTATTATTTGGTAACGCCGCATATTTTGGTGGTGGTACCTTGTTGAAATTGTATTCCAACGATCCAGCAGTAATAGAATTTGGTTTATTACGAATGAGCATAATATGTACCACCTATTGCCTTTGCGGAATGATGGATGTAATGGTAGGCTCATTACGTGGAATGGGACATTCTATTATGCCTATGTTAGTATCTCTAAGTGGTGCATGC
>CAZHEM010000140.1:0-7075 GCA_964531725.1 uncultured Acetatifactor sp. | reverse complement strand
GGTTACATTTTCCTCTAATAGAGCAGAATTCCCCTAAAAACAAAGAAAAGAAAGAAGAGAAAAATGAAATATAATAAAAAGTATATTAAGGGCTTTCTTTCCATTGGCATATTAGTTGTGTTAGCAATCATGGCTCCTAGTTTTGTTTTTTCTGTGCAGGATATGTATCGAATGCAACGAACCTGGCAAGGGGAACGAAATGGATTAGATATGGCGGTGTTGAATCAGTCCTATGATACACTTCGTAATAGAATGGTAAGTTTTGCAGATGGAATATCGAATGATAAGGAATATTTTGTGACAGGGACAGATTATCAGGTGGATAGTGTTCATTTCGATGTTTTAGATAATGTGTTTTCACAAGAGTATTTTGCTATTATGGCGGATACAGGAATTGTGATGCCTGCTTTACCTGAATTTTATGAAAAAATAGGTCATGGTATTTTAAAATCTAAAAAGTATGTAATATATGATGCAGAAATGAATGATGGAATTGGGAATATTGCATTTCTGTTATGGTATATGGAGGTGGAAATTGCACATGAATATCATATTCGACTATTGATAGATGCAGAAGATTATACGTTATATTATATGGAATATGTGGAGGACGATGGAACAAACGCAATCTTAGAACGTGGATTGGATTGGGACCATTTTGGAATAAATGGTGGGGATAAAAAAATCAGCTATTGGGCAGAAGAAGTGGCACAACATTTAACCCAATATTGTTACTATTATTATGAAGCAGGAATAGAAAACGCTCAATCGTTCATAGAATATGCAGAAAGTGTGGAACAGCAGAGTGAGGAAATTATGAATGAAAGTTATGCGGTTGTTACGGATTCTACCATTACTGTGGATGAGTTAGGAGACAGAAAAAGTAATAGCGAATTGCATTTTGGAGAAAATACGCTTACATGGGAAATTATAATGGAATTAACGAAAGATAATCAATTGAAATGTTCCTGTGGAATCAGTGAATTGAAGGAACTAATTATGGAATTTGATTCCTAAATAAACTAAATGATAGAAAGATACAAAACAGATACAAAAAAGATCATTTTAAGATGCGTGCTCTAAGTAAAATGTCAATATAAATAAAGGGTTTACAGTGTTTACTTGGATAAGAAAGGATTGGCAGAAGATGACAAATAGGGACAAGCAGAAGATGATGAGAAAAAAGCAAGAGTTAAGAAGGCGCAAAAGAAGAATTAGAATGTTTTTTTGCGCAGAGCTATTATGTGTATTCTGTTTTGTATCTTTTTTTTGTGGTCGAATGGTTGGAGCGAAAGCAGTTGAAAAAAACGTATTATCTGAGGTAAAGCTACAGAATGAAAATGTCTTGCAGAGTGGACAAGGATACGCAGACATGGGAGTTTCTAAAGAAGGTAGCAAGAAAACGATTCTTTTGGTGAATAAGGATAATAAATTACCAGAAGATTATGAGGTGGAATTAAAAACTCTGCCAGATGGGGTAAATCGGGCTGCACAAGAAGCGTACGAGCCATTATGCGATATGCTAAAGGCTGGGCGAAAAGAAGGTCTTTATTTTGAGATTTGTTCATCCTATAGAGATGTGAAACGTCAGGAAGAACTTTTTGATGAGGATATGCGTGCGTTAATGAATAGTGGATATAGCTATATAGAAGCATATGAGGAAGTAGCGAAAGAAACAATGCCACCGGGATGTAGTGAACATTCTACAGGACTTGCGTTTGATATTGTGGCATTGGATTATCAGATGTTGGATGCAGGACAAGCACGGACAGCGGAGAATGAATGGCTACAAGCTCATTGTGCTGAATATGGTTTTATTCTCCGCTATCCAGAAGGGAAAGAAGATATTACTGGTATTAGTTATGAATCATGGCACTTCCGTTATGTAGGACAAGAAGTGGCAGAATATATTATGGAACAGGGTATTACCTTAGAGGAATACCTAAAGCTCTAACAAGATAATACATATAGTTCATGTAATGCACGGGTTGTAGCTACATATAATAATTTTGCCTTGTTAGGAAATGCAATATTTTCTTTGATTCTTGGATTCCAGAGTACAACAGTATCGAATTCCAAGCCCTTTACCAAATGAATAGGAAGTATCATAGTTCCAGTGGAGAAGTTATTGCTTTCACCATCCACTAGGTCTATTTTATCTTTAAGAAGCTGGCGAGCATTTTGTACATCTGTATCATTCATGCAGATAATAGCGGTAGTGCTATAGCCTTTTTCGTGAATGTTAGGAATTAGCTTAGCAATATAATCAGCTATCTCCATATCGCTCCAAAAGCTTTGTTCTACCACTGGAAGACCGTGGCGAATAACGGGAGTGATTTTGTATCTGCCAAAGGATGCAGCTTCCAGAATTTTGCCGGCGTATTCAGAGATTTCGATGGTATTACGGTAGCTCTTCTGAAGTAATAAGAACTTATCCCTTGGGTCTGTTAAGAAAAGCTTTGTTAAGTCATACCAATCATTAATGCCAGTATCGTAATTAATGTTCTGTGATACATCACCCATAATGGTAAAATAGGTATTCGGCAACAAAGTCTTTAATACATAATAGATACTAATACCGAAATCCTGTGCCTCATCAAGGAATAGCAAGCCGAACTCTTCGTTTGGCTTTTTCTGTGTAATACGATAATGAATCAAGGCAAGCGCTGCCAAGTCGTATAAGTCATATTCTTTGCGACGACAAGCTTCTATGTGGGTGAAAAGTTGAGAAAGGGTCTCTTCATCTGGTACAAGGCGCTTGTCTTTTTTTGTGTTTTCTATCCAGAAAGATAGGAATTCCTGATAATAGTCGAAAATAGATGCCTTAGGGAAAAGATTTTTATAATACCCACTATATTGCTTAAGCATAAGTTGAATTCGGTCTTTGTCTTGTCCGCTCATTAAAAATTTAATGCGGGTTTTAACACGGTCATCGAGGGTGCTTAGAAGTCTAGTGATGCTGAATTCTGGATGCTCTCGCAGTAAAGTTAGGTTGTTACTTTCCGATAAAATAGTACCAATTTTAGAATCTGTTAGTGGACTACAATTCACAATTTCTTCGCGTTTTTTCATGAGGAAATATTCTAGCTCGCGAATGAAGGATTGGGTACAGCGGAGTTTGGCTGTAGAATCAGTGGGAATGAGCTTTTGTTTTTTAGTCCAATCCTTTTCACATAGTCTTGTGAATAACTGATCCATACGCATATGCTTGATGTTAGGTACATCCAATTCTGGTAAACCGCTAGTGATGTAATTTAGTAACAAGTCGTTGCTTCCTATAATGCAGAATTCATTGGATTCAAAACGTTCTTTGTAGTTATAAAGCAAATAGGAGATGCGGTGCATGGCTACCGTGGTCTTACCGCTTCCTGCTACACCTTGTACAATTAGGTTGGCAAAAGGTGTTTCACGGATAATTGCATTCTGTTCCTTCTGAATAGTAGCAATTATCTCACCGAGAACTACATCTTTGTTCTTGGATAAATATTTTACGAGAAGCTCATCATTGGAGGCTACGTCACTGTCATAATAGCCATTCAATTTACCTTCTGACACATCGTAGGTTCGTTTCAGGTGTAAATCAATAGGAATCTTGGTATCGTCTGGTAAGCCGTACTCGCCAGTCCCTAATTCATTCTCATAATATACACTGGCAATGGGAGCGCGCCAATCAGCTATCAATACATTGATTTTGTCACGAAACACACCATTTTTGCCGATGTAGACTTGTTCTTCTCGTTCCACTTTTTTATCTAAGTAATCAATGCGACCGAAATAAGGTTTCTCAAGTGCAGCTTCGTTCTTGCGAAGGGCATTGGCAGCTTGTTCCTCCAAGCTGACTGCGGTCAATAATTGATTATATAATTCGGGATCTGCACTGACAGCACGATGCAGTTGAACAGATAGCGCATGGCGTTCGTCATATTCTGCTTGATAGCGTGAGATATTCTTTTTTATAACACTTTGACATTCAGAAAAATGTTGTAATTCTAGTTCGCGTTCTTGTTCTTTTTTATTCATGTTTACCTCCGGTGTGTTACATTCACTGTCGACCGTAATGTACTTGTTTGATATTATCAGTATACAGAAATATTTATTATTTACTATACTTTTATTTTAAAATATGATAATCTGTTTAATGTAGTTTGGATTCGAGAGATTATCGCTTTGACGATAATCTCTTTATTTTATTTCGCGAATCGATACGTTTTTTACAATAAAATTGTATTGACAATTTATTCCTGGTGTGCTTTACTGTATGAGTAATCTAAAATATGAAAGAAAGAGAGGTAATAAAAATGATTAGATTTACAAATGTAACAAGACAATTACAGACAAGAACTCATACTATTACCTCGTTGGGCATGGTGTAATTTAATGCGTTGATATTTTAGAAGAAAATTAACGCTTAAGGTGCCGTACATAGAGATTTGCATTTGTAGCCTGTGGTAATCGTGTGATTATCACAGGCTTTTTTTGCGTCTATTTGGGAGTGTTTTGATCAGCCGTTTCCTAAGATGCGAGGTACCTAAACACATGCTGGCGAGTATGTATGAAGACTAGGAGGGAGAGACTCGTGAAGAAGTTACATACTTATATTGGAAAGCATTGGCGAGGCTATGTATTTGCTGTGTTCTGCATGGTAATGGCAATTGTACTAGACATGCTTTATCCGATTATTACACAAAGTATTGTGGATGATGTAATTCTTGATGGAAAGTATGAGATGCTGACTAGATTGCTTATTGGCATTGTAATCGTGGGAATTGGTCGTTGCATCTTTGGTTATTTCAAGGAATTTACTTTTGATAAGCTTGCTTCAACAATAGGTTCTAATATGCGAAAAGACCTATTTGGTTATATTCAGTCTTTGTCCCTGAGCTATTTTGCTGAAACCAACACAGGGGAACTAATGGCTAGGGTAAAGGATGATGTTGATAAGGTATGGAATGTATTAGGATTCGTAGGAATGCTTCTGTTGGAAGTGACCATACACGTATCCTTTGTATTGTATTGCATGTTCACAAGGAACTGGCGATTGGCATTCATTCCATTAATCACTATGATTATTTGTGGCGTGGTTGCAATCGTTATGGAGCGTAAGCTGAATAAGATATACGAAGATATTAGTGAGGAAAACGCTACATTAACGACTATAGCGGAAGAAAATCTGGCGGGAGTACGAACTGTGAAAGCATTTGCCAGAGAAAAATATGAGATTAAAAAGTTCGCTTCTCATAACAACAGATATTATGAATTGAACATTAGTCAATCTAAGGTACTGGTGAAGTATTATCCTATTTTTCAATTTGTAGGAAAGGCATTGCCAGTATGTACTACTGTGCTAGGTGGTATCTCTGTTATGAATGGCAATATGTCCTTAGGTGCACTAGTAGCTTTTGTAGAGTATACTCGTAACTGTACATGGCCTATGGAGATGATGGGGTGGCTTACTAATGATTTGTCAGCAGCCATTGCTTCTTATCGCAAAATTAAGAAAATATATGAGGAGAAGCCAGAGATTGTAAGTCCGGCTAAGCCAGTTTCATTAGATGTGGTAAAGGGTGAGGTGGTATTTGAAAATGTATCCTTTAGCCTTGGTGAAAAAGAAATATTAAGGGATATTAGTTTTGCGTTGCCAGCGGGAAGAACCCTCGGTATTATGGGAGCGACTGGCTCGGGCAAGACATCTATTATTAATCTTTTACAGAGATTTTATGATGTAGACGACGGTGCGGTAAAGGTAGATGGTGTAGATATCCGCAAGTTATCTTTGAAGCAACTTAGAAGTAGTATCGCGGTGGTGTTACAGGATGTGTTCTTGTTCTCGGATACCATTGAAGAGAATATAAAGATGGGACAGCGAAATAGCATGCAGATGGATACTATTCGCGTGGCAGCATCACAGGCTCGGGCAAGTAGTTTTATTGAGAAAATGGATGAACAATATGACACTGTTATTGGTGAACGAGGTGTGGGTCTGTCAGGAGGACAGAAACAACGTATTAGTATTGCGAGAGCCTTATCGAAGCATGCGCCGATCTTGGTATTGGATGACTCTACCTCTGCATTGGATATGGAGACAGAGCACGAGATTCAGAAGAACTTAGAAGCTTTTCAGAACACCACGAAGGTGATTATTGCTCATCGTATATCTGCAGTAAGACATGCAGACGAAATTATTTATTTGGAGAATGGAGGTATTGCAGAGAGAGGTACTCATGAACAACTTTTGGCTAAGAAAGGCCTATATTATGAGACCTATAAGGTGCAATATGGCTCTATGATAGAGTAGGGTTAGTGAGGTGATTATATGGCAGTTAACTCTTTCCGTGAAGACGAGATATTAGAAAGTACGGATAAAGGGAAGATATTGCGCCGATTACTATCTTATCTTGCAGTATATAAGACGGCGATTGTAGGTGTGCTTTTTTGCATGGGAGTAACGGTTGCAATATCTTTGGTGAATCCATTGATTATTGAGTCGGCACTGGATGATTATGTGGCAGTGTCGGATTTAAAGGGGCTTCTTAGACTTGGTTTATTTGCCCTGATAATTAATATCGTATTTATTATTATGGTAAAGGTGCGTATGTACATTATGGCACAGATTACCAATAAGATTTTATTGACCATTCGACAGGATTTATATGAACATATTCAGACGCTGTCTTTTTCCTTTTTTGACAGTAGACCAACAGGGAAGATTTTGGCCAGAATTATTGGTGATGTGAATTCACTGAAGGATGTGTTGAATAACTTTGTAACGACTTTGATACCAGAATTGATTACGGTAGTAGGTGTAGTGGTGATTATGTTGTTGAAGGATTGGCGTTTGGCGTTAGCATCCTTAAGTACCATACCAATTATGTTCGTGGGTATTTGGTTGGTGCAAAAAGCATCCCATAAAAGATGGCAGATTTATCGTAAGAAATCTTCCAATCTAAATGCTTATGTGCATGAAGATGTAGCGGGAATGAATGTGGTGCAAAGCTTTAGTGCGGAAGATGAGACAAGGGAAATCTTCAGTCAATTGACAGATGAGCATCGCAATGCGTTCTGGGATGCTTGCCGA
>CAZHEM010000139.1:0-7210 GCA_964531725.1 uncultured Acetatifactor sp. | reverse complement strand
CATCTATATCTAGCGGGGTCTTAGTCAAATATTGACACACCTGTATATTTTCACGGACTGTCAAGTTGGGAATCAGATTATAGAACTGAAAAATAAAACCTAAGTACTCTCTTCGGTAATCCGACAAAGCATTGCTTTTCAGACCCACCAATTCTCTACCATCTACTTTGATGGAACCGCTATCTACCGTATCTAATCCACCAATACAATTTAAAAAAGTAGATTTACCAGAGCCACTGGTACCTTGAATGACACACATCTGTCCCTTCTTTACGGTAGCACTGATTCCCTTTAACACTTGTACATAGCTTCCGCCTTCTCCATAGCTCTTTTTAATGTTTTGAATCTGCAAATATGCGTTTTCACTTGTATTTACTACAATGTTGTTTTTTTCCATAATTATATATACCCTCCTCATTTTTACCTTCTATCCTAACAAATACGCTTTTTACCTCAAAATGCGTTTTTACGCACAAGAATGTTTTTTCTTTGGAATGTTTTATCAGCCTCTTAATGATTTTTTTTCTCATTTAACATAACAGCGTTATGTTAAGTCTTTATTTTTAGCTATGTGGTTGATTTTCTTCCACATAGCTTTTTCTACAACATCACTTATTCTACAATATCGCCAACCATCCCTGTAGTATAAACTGCACAACTGGCTCTATCTGTTTTAACGCCTTTTCCTCCGATGGTTCATGTATCAACATATGGATAAATGCGTCTATACTCATATGTGCAATCCAATGAATAAAATAATCGTTCGGTGCTTTCACACCCTTTAGCATTGCCATCTGCCTAGCCATTTGACCATAATGATTCTCTGCTATTGCAACAAATTGCTCTTTTATATTTTCATAACAAGATCCTTGCGACTTCAAAAGCAATAATTCAAACACCTGACGATTCTGGTACATATAATGAATAATCATCTTTGCAGCTTCAATGTCATTATCATTACTCCATTGTTCTCTTGGTAAGTTTATTTCTTCACTTTCCTCAGCAAAATGCTGTCTTATCAGTCCATACAGATGATGCATTGGTTCTTCCACTAAGTTAGCAAACAAATCTTCTTTATCTTTGAAGAAAAAATATAATGCGCCAGTGGTCACATCTACCTTCTTACAGATGTTCCGTAGTGATGCTTTGGAATATCCCATCTCCATGAATTCTTCTGCTGCGCTTTCCAACAGCTTTTTCCTGGTCTCCTTATCGTCTCTCAACGAGTACCTCCTAATATTATAACAAAACAAAAACATAACAGCGTTATCTTGGATAACACTGTTATGTTACTCCATTCTTGCATGCTTGTCAAGGATTGTTTTGCCTTCAAGGCTGTTGGCATGGCTTATTTCCCAACTTTAGATCCATAACTTAGAAGTTGTCCCTCCGACAAACTGAAAGTTTACGGTTCTTCAATCTTTCTCATAAAAATAATAGAAAAGATGATTGGTGGTAATGAACCTGTTAAAATCATACTTACCGCTTGGATACCGTTCATACTCATACTTAATACAGTATTTCCACCTACGAAACAATTACCCACAAACAGCGAACACCAGTCAACAATAGCATGTACTATTATTCCTGCCCATATATTCTTACACTTAACAAAAATAACTGCAAATAAAATTCCTGCTGACATTGCATTTATTACTTGAACAATCACCGTCAACGGTTCCATAAAAAACAAATTCGGTATATGTATTAACCCAAAAATAATTGCAGACATAATAATCGCTTTCCACAATGATTTTCTCCCTGCTCCATACTTGCTGATAAAACTATTCAACACCAAAGAACGCATCCATATTTCTTCATTTGCCCCAACCAAAAGCATATTAATTGTGAAAAGCACTAAATGAGATATGCCCAAGAACGATAATTGTCCCCAATCTAATCCCACATTACTCACAAATATACTTGCTACGCCAATCACAAAAAATGGTATCCCATATAAAATCCCTTTAAAAAATCCCTTCTTTATAAATCCTGCTCCTGACTGGATTCCCATCTTCTTTATCAGCAAACAGCATAATACTATTATAAGAATATCTGCACAAAACTTATCCATTCCCATTATTGGATTATAATCCCACTGAAATAGATTTGATATCTGCAATAAAGCTATTGAAAATAGTATCATTGATACTTCCGTATATTTTTTTATTACTTTTATCATGCAATCACTCCTCAAAATTCAAATTTCCTTAAATCATACCATTTCCCTCGCAGGACCACAATTCAAAAAAAGAGGAAATAACAATCTGCTAGATTTTGACACCACCTTTGATGCACTCGAAAAACGGTATATCGCCAATGACTAATTATCACATCTTACTCACACATCGAGCCAAGAACGATATTATAGACATTGGCGATTATATTACTTACATATTATTAGAACCTGACATATCAAAACATTTTATCAAATCTCTAAGAAATTCTATTTCACAGCTACGATTTTTACCTACACACCCTACCATACACCTCTATCTGGCTAAGTGCTGGGAAAGGAGATGGGTCATCGGCTTTAATTAGATTGCTTAATTTTACCCATGTAATCTTTTTAGGCTCAAAAGTCAGCACATGTCCAAGACTACTCTTCTCCATATCCCACTTAATTTCAGAACCATCAGAAAAGGTCAATGTTACCTGCTTCCACCAGTTATCATGTGGAAAATCAGCACGAGTGAATAGAACGATTTTATCAGCTTCTACTTCTCTGCCAAAATCCACTGTCATCTCTGCATCATCACGGCGATTAATGCCCCATGATTCATAAGGCCACTCTCCATGAGAACGATTCTCACACACGCCATCGATGGCATTGCGTGCTGCAAATACTGCTTCTCCCCTGGTCTCCACATTGGCAAAAGCATGTGGGAAACAGTTGGTTTCACCATGCTGGTCGCAGACATTCAATGCAAGATTACGATATGCATAGACTTCATCTTCTCTTGCAACTCTGGCATAAAGGTGATGTCTGTTGCCATAGAATACTTTTGGTGAATAGCTGATGCGCTTCTCGCCAAAAGGAATATGGAAATGCACATTATCGGTTATGTAGCAGAAGGATGCGCCCATTGCGTCATCTACCTGTAGAAATACGTGAATGTTCTTCTCCGAGGTCTCTAGGGCGATGCAGTCGCCTTCTTTATATTCTGCGGTGCAGACTAGGCTAACGTAGTCTTCGCCGCTGCTCACACAGACTGTGTTGCCTTCTTTATCTAATACTTTTAATGAAAGGGTTGCCATAATATACTCCTTGCTTCCGGAGCCATCCCACACATTTCATGTTTCCTCGGAGATTACCGAGCATATTTTACAGCGCCACGCTTTCGCTCCGTACCTCGATGTAACGGTCACTAAGTTCGCATTTCGCTTTGCTTATGCTCACTAAGTGCCGACACTCGGTAAGGGGCTTTTGTAAAACACGCTCGGCACTCTCCTTACATTTTGAAATGTCACTAGTAGGATGGCTCCTAGGTTATTATACTTATTATCAAAAACTATTTATCCATAAATAATTCCTATTCTTCATTCCACCCATATTTAGGGAATACCATATAGATAAGTATCTTACTATGTATAAATGCGGCTCCGCCCATGCTAATGAATAGGATTGGCCAGAATACGAATAGGCCTAGGGCAAAAATGCATATGGTGGTTACTACCATGAGAAGTACCCATGAAAAGTGTTTGATGGTTACCATGAAGGCTAGAAAGAATAGTTTTCCAACCTTTGCGTCTAGTCTTGCAGACAATGGGAACAGCATGGTAATGAAAAAGGTGTACATCGCAGTCAGCATAAGAAATATCCAGAAAAGGAATACTGCTATGCTACCTTCTAGATGATAGTAGAAGTATAGGTCTACACCTAGGAATGCTCCCACGGCTAGCATGATTAGCCAGATAATCGTAGACTGTTTAAAATTGTCCTTAAAAGCGCCTACAAAGGTACGCCATATATAACCTTCCTGATTCTTAGCTAATTTCAGGGATACATAGTATAGTGCTGTTGTGGATGCACCAATAGTCACTACTGGCAGGCTGAAAAGTGCCCACAATACGGTAAGAAAACATATGTCTGTAACTTTTCCCATGAAACGCCAGATAGGGTTGTTATAGTCAAAAAGTTTAGCCATGATAATCCGCCTTTACTTCTGTAATAATCTCGCTACGTCCCTTTGGTATGCGATAGCATATAGAAGGAATTCTAGTCATTGGATGAAGTAGATTGGTATTAGGGTCTGCAACGATAATTTCTCCTGTCCCCTCTCCCTGTACTGCTTTTACCTGACAGCTACTATAATAGTTTGATACGGATGCCAAATCCGCTTCCTTTACCAGCTTTTCACCTTCCACATCAATCTCCACTGCGAATCCACTATCGTATGCCACACATTCTCTTTCACTTTCAATGATATGTCTGCGGATGTGCCCTTCGTTGGTTGGCTCTACGATGGTCTCTACTGTGATGCCTTCATATGGAATCCATTTTGAGATAACCTGTGTGTCCGTAATCTGGAATTCCTCACAGATTCTACGCACATACACATATCCATTAATATAAAATGCCAACATGCTATCTGGTGCTGCTTCGTGCACCTCACAGGTAGATTTTGCCACATTGAAACCAAATCTGGTATCATATGCGAACTTAGCATATTTTGCTGGGGTCTGTCCATGACCTGCTGGACTGTATTTACCCGGTGCAAATGCTGTCACATGTTTTGGATAACGATGAATCAGCATATCTGCATAAGGTAGTGCTAACTGCTTTTCTAGCTTAGGCATTGGTGCTGCCTGTACATGCCAGAATGGGTGCTCATCAGGAAGCATCAGCATAGCAAAGGTTTTCAGTGCCCAATAAGCAGAACCTGGTCCATTATATCTTTCTCCCATTACAAGATTTGGATATCCATAACCAATGGTTAAAATATCATTTCTATCAAAGATTGGCTTCTTCATCCAATCACACATATGTCTTACAATCAAGCCCTTCATCACCTCTACTGGGAATGGCTCTACATCTGCCATCAAGCAGGCACAGAAAAAACTTACCTGTGAAAAACGATAGGTCAAAGAGCGACCAAATGGTAATGCTGCACCATCTTCATCGAACCAATAGATGAACTGTTTTGCAAAAAGTGCTGCTCGCTCCTTATATAATTTACTTCTCTCTGGATTTTCTTCGCCCATTACTTTTGCATAGAATAAGCTATAGAAATGAATTGCAAAAGACACATAATAGTCCTTTTGCCCAGAATCTCCATCCTGATACCAGCCATCTCCCAAATAAAAAGTATTGGCACCATCTAAGTAATATTCTAATTTCTCAGCATCATATTTTCTGCCCAATTTCTTCAATGCAATATTCACCAAAACTGCGAAAAGAATCCAGTTACAAATAGGAAGCTCATACTCATTGATTCCATAAAGCCAGTTTACTAAATTATCTTTTTCTTCTTCAGAAAGTGGATTCCAAAGCTTCTCAGGTGCCAGAATCAATCCGTAAGAAATGGCTGCCATCTCCACGAATCTCTGGTCAAAAGCGTGAAATCCGCCCCAGTATTCTTTACCATTAGGATTGGTTCCTGCTGCCAATCCCTTACGATATAGTTCTTCAAATACAGGTGCACTTCCGCCACCTGCCCATAGTGGAACCAAGCCCCACAGTGGACGCGAAAATGCTTCCAAACGGATGGCCTTCTGGTCATAGTTGGTGGCTGTCACGCCCAACACTAACTCTGCACCGCCCTCACTGTAATGAGGAAGCAGTGGAGTGATAATCTCTAAGAGCAGGTTCTGAAAATCCTGCTTGCTATGTAAATGGTTCTCCCAATCTGTTCTCATAACTTTACATCACCTTTCTATACCCTCGGAGGCATCACCCGCATATTCTACAAGCCCTACGCTTCCGCTCCGTACCTCGATGTAACGGACACTAAGTTCGCATTTCGCTACGCTCATGCTCACTAAGTGCCAACACTCGGTAAGGGGCTTTTTGTAGAACATACGGGCACTGCCTCCTTACATTATCCAAATTCTACGTCCATAAATCGCACATTCATAATGGACACTAACTTCGCTCTTATAATGCTGACGTAGTCAGCGAGCCCACCGTAATCGTTACTGTGAGCCCGAGGCGTGAAATGCTAGTATCGTTTGCATCTGCAGGAGCCTTAGTTTTGCTTGGGAGGAAGCAATCTGCGTTGTTCACAAAAATCCGCTTGTCTGAGCGCAGCGAGTTAAGGATTTTTGCGAACGCCCTTAGCGGCATTGGTTCCTTCTTAGCAGAACTTGGTTCCGAAGCCCGCAAACAATATAGCATTTTACGTCTCGGGCGTACCATTCAATTACCAGTAGAGGTTCCAATCCTTGCTCAGTCTAGTCAGTGCCTCCATATAGAAGTAGTCACCCCAAGAGTTACACTCGTCTACACCATAGTGGTTGCAGGTGTTGTATGGGGAGTGGTTGGAATAGGTACTGTGGAGTACCAGACCGTTAGATTCGGCAGGGTTCTTCACTGCATAGTTGTCGTATACCGATTTCATCATCTGCATAGCGTATTTTTTATAAGTTGCGGCATCTTCCTCGTTCATGGATTTAATCATCTCAAGCATACCGCAAGCTGCAATGGATGCAGAGGAGGAGTCTCTTGGCTGGTCATCTCCGTCTGTGAATTCCAAATCCCAGAATGGAACCATGTCCTTAGGTAAGTGTTCTAAGAAGTATTGGGTTACGTTCTTGAACATCTCAATATATTCAGGGCGTTTGGTGTATTTGTAGCCCAAAGCACAGCCATAGATGCCCCATGCTTGACCTCTTGCCCATGCGGAGCCGTCACGATAGCCCTGACAGGTTGCACCGTGACTAGGTGCTCCAGTCTCCATATCAAAGAAGAAGGTGTGCCAGGTAGAATAGTCCTCACGGATTACATTGGCTAGTGCAGTATGGATGTGTTTTTCTGCAATATCACGATATTTGTTATCTCCAATCTCTTCTGATGCCCAGTAGAGCAAAGGAAGGTTCAATAAACAGTCAATGATTAAGCGATAATTTTCTGGGGCATTCATAGGTCCCCATGCTTGAATAAATTCACCCACTGGATGGAATCTGGTAATCAATTGATCCGCTGCTTTAATGGCTGCTTCTCTACCTTTTTCGCTACCAATTAATTTATAACCAGCCACGCAGGATGGGG
>CAZHEM010000138.1:0-7276 GCA_964531725.1 uncultured Acetatifactor sp. | reverse complement strand
CATGGAAGTAGAGTTGAGTAACAGTAGTGCGTGCTCAACTCTTTTTCGGTTTACATAGTCAGTGAGAGTACTACCAGTCTCTTTTTTAAACTGGGTAGAAAGGTAGCTTGGATTGGTTTTAATGTATTCTGCAATGGCACTGAGACTTAAATCTGCTGTTAGGTCAGAATCAATACGCATAATCACTCTTTGGACTAAAGGCGAGTAGCCCTTCATAGAGTGATTTTTTACCAAAAGGCAATATTTACGAATCATTTCAAATTGCAATTTTTCGCAAGCAGCCACGGATATGGAATTTTCTATTTTACGGGCAAAATCAGAGGAAACTTTATCAATATAGTAGGGATGAACAGAGCCATTTTCCGCTGCCTTGCGCAATAACGTGTTGATAATGATAGAGTAATTCTTGGTATTACGAAGGATATCTGAGGAACGCTGCTCCATAATGTTAGAGGATATGGTAGCGGTAATCATATCTGCTTTGCCAGTAAGTCCCTGAGACACTGCATGCAATAGTTCGTTCTCCATAGCATAACGTTGTTCTAACATTTGCATTTGAAATAGGGTGTCATCCTGTTCACAGAGTGGGGAATCAGGGATGGCAGATGGTTCGATATCACTGATACCATGCTCATAGGTTATTAAGGAATAGTTCTTAGCATCGCCCCAAACTTTTTCTGCAAAGGTATGCAGTAAAGTAATTAATGAAGAATCATCCTCTATTTGGGGAAGACTGCTCAGGTATTTTTCAAAGGTAGGAAAAAGCTTAGGAGATAAGGTATGCTTTTCAATAAGCTCCATAAGCTCATGATTGTTATAATTGCACTCAATAAACGGACCAAGAGACAGTATGGTAGCCATATCTGTATCAGGAAGAAGTAGGAAAAAGTAGTTGCACTTAAAAGAATCACGTACCCTATATATTTGATTGGACTGTAGGTGATTCATCAAGAAATTTAAAAGCTTTTCATAATCACCAGAAATGCCAAGAATCTGTCGTAATCCCATATCTAATTGTGTTACATCTAAGGAATCTTTGGGTAACAGTAATGTCTGTAGTCGATAATGCTTTAGAATATCTTGTAGAAAATGCAATTCTGCTTCGTAGAACATAATATTCCTCCTGACTTATATCTTGCCAATATTATCGTATAATTTTTGCTAAAAAGCAATAAAAAGTAAAAATTATACGATTTTATCCAAAAGGAGTACTCACGCATATTGTTTTCTTCTGTTAGGATATAGTTAATTCGTTAACAATATTAAAGGAGAGAGGAATTCTTATGAAAACTAATAATCAGGTAAAACCTTTTGGTATGAGGGATAAGTTGGGTTACATGTTTGGTGATTTCGGTAACGATTTTACTTTTATCCTATCATCCAGCTTTTTATTGAAATTCTACACGGACGTAATGGGTGTGGAAGCCTACATTGTAGGTATCGTAATGATGATTGCTCGTTTTGTAGATGCGTTTACAGATGTAGCAATGGGACGCATTTGTGATAGAAGCACCATGACTCCAGTTGGTAAGTTCAAACCATGGATTCGCCGCATGTGTGCACCAGTAGCAATTGCATCATTTTTGATGTACCAAAGTGGTCTTGCAAATATGCCTATGGCATTTAAGATTGGATATTTATTTGTGACTTATATTTTGTGGGGTTCTATTTTCTATACTTCAGTGAATATCCCTTATGGTTCTATGGCATCTGCTATTTCAGCAGAACCAGGTGATCGTCAGTCTTTATCTACCTTCCGTACCATGGGCGGTATGTTGGCAGGTATGTTTGTTGGTGCTGGTGTTCCTATGGTTGCTTATGATAAAATTGATGGTAACACAGTAATGAATGGCGGACGCTTTACCATTATCGCAGGTGTGTTCTCTGTATTGGCTGTAGGTTGTTACTTGCTCTGCTATAAATTAACCACTGAGCGTGTGAAACCAGAGGTAGCTCCAGAAGCACAACAGAACAATAGTGTATTCACTATGTTAAAAAATGCAGTGAAGAACCGCGCATTGATTTCTATTATTGTAGCATCTATTGTAATGTTACTTGCACAGCTTACTATGCAGCAGATGGCAAACTATGTATATCCTAACTACTATGGAAGTGCAGAGGCGCAGACAGCATCCACTCTTTTGATGATGGTTGGTATGATGATTGCAGCAGTGGTTGCGAAGCCACTTGCAAATAAGTTCGGTAAGGCAGAAGTAAGTGTGGTATCCAATCTTTTAGCAGTAGCAGTAAGTGTACTTTTATTTATTATCCGTCCTGAAAACGTATGGGTATATGTGGCATTCCAGTTGTTGAACTGGTTAGGTCTTGGTATCTTCTCTATGGTATCTTGGGCATTGATTACTGATGTAATTGACTACTCAGAGCTTCAGAATGGTGTTCGTGAGGATGGTTCCGTATATGCATTGTATTCTTTTGCAAGAAAACTTGGACAGGCAGCTTCATCAGGTCTATCTGGCGCATTGCTTACTATGGTAGGTTATACTGCAGCGACACAGTTTGATAGAGAAGTTGTAGAAGGTATTTTTAATATATCTACCTTAGTTCCAGCATTGGGATTTGGATTGTTGGCAGCAGTATTAGCATTCTGGTATCCACTTCATAAGAAACAGGTAGATGCTAATGTAATCGCATTAAAAGAGAAACATCAGAGAGCAGAATAAGAAAGTGAAATAAGGAAGGAGAGTTTACAACATGAGAGAAATAATCAGTCTGAACAGTAAATGGGCATTTTCAAAAAAAGCAACAGAGGTACCTGCTAAAGTGCCTATGCTTTGGGGAAAGGTAGACCTTCCTCATTCATGGAATAATGTAGATGGACAGGATGGTGGTGGTGATTATCATCGCGGAACCTGCTATTATGTAAAAGAGGTTGCGAAAAAGGACCTTCCTGTAGCTGCAAAATATTATTTGGAGATTCAGGGTGCGAACTCTTCGGCAGATGTATATGTCAATGGAGAAAAGCTTGCAAGCCATGATGGTGGATATTCTACCTGGCGTGTAGACTTAACAGCTTCCTTAAAAGATAAAAATGTAATTGCTATTGCAGTAGACAATGGCGAGAATGATAGAGTATATCCTCAGATGGCGGACTTTACCTTCTATGGTGGTCTCTATCGTAATGTGAACTTGATTGCCGTAGCAGAGTCTCATTTTGACTTAGAGAATTTCGGTGGTCCTGGTATTAAGGTGACTCCTATCGTAGAGGGTAAGGATGCTAAGGTGACAGTAGAAGCTCCTGTTGTAAATGGTAAAGAGGGACAGACCCTTTCCTTTGTGCTTACCGATGGAGAAGGGAAGGTAGTAGCAGAGTGTACTGGCGCTGTAGCTGATGGAAAAGCTGAGCTTATGATTGAAAATGTGCATTTATGGCATGGTAGAAAAGATCCTTATCTTTATACTGCAAAAGTCCAGTTGTTAGAGGCTGGTCAAGTAGTGGACGAAGTAAGCTCACGCTTTGGATGCCGTACTTTCGTAATAGACCCAGAAAAGGGATTTATCCTAAATGGCGAAAGCTATCCACTTAGAGGTGTATCTCGCCATCAGGATAGATGGGGCGTGGGTAACGCATTGTTACCTGAGCATCACAGAGAAGATATGGACTTAATCTGCGAAGTAGGTGCTACAACCATTCGTCTGGCGCACTATCAGCATGACCAGTACTTCTATGATCTCTGTGATGAGAGAGGTATGGTAGTTTGGGCAGAGATTCCATATATCTCTAAACATATGCCTACTGGACGTGAGAATACCATTTCTCAGATGAAAGAATTGGTAATTCAGAATTACAATCACCCAAGTATCGTAGTATGGGGCTTGTCTAACGAGATTACCATTAACGGTTCCACAGATGATTTGATTGAGAATCATAACATTTTGAATGATATGGTACATGAGATGGACGCTACCAGATTGACTACCATTGCATGTGTGTCTATGTGTGATATTGATGATCCATATGTACAGATTCCAGATGTGGTATCTTATAACCATTACTTTGGATGGTACGGTGGAGATACTTCCATGAATGGTCCTTGGTTCGATGATTTCCATGCAAAATATCCTAACATTCCAATCGGATGTAGTGAGTACGGTTGTGAGGCATTGAACTGGCATACTTCCAATCCAGTACAGGGTGATTATACCGAGGAATATCAGGCATATTATCACGAAGAATTGATTAAGCAGTTATTCACAAGACCTTATCTATGGGCAACTCATGTATGGAATATGTTCGATTTCGGTGCAGATGCAAGAAATGAAGGTGGCGAGAACGGACAGAACCATAAGGGATTGGTAACCTTTGACCGTAAGTACAAGAAAGATTCCTTCTATGCTTATAAAGCATGGTTATCCGATGAACCTTTTGTGCATATCTGTGGAAAACGTTATGTAGATAGAGTAGAAGATGTGACTAAGGTCACCGTATACTCTAACTTGCCAGAGGTAGAATTGTTTGTAAACGGTGAGAGCCTCGGCAAACAGACGAGTGAAGAGCATTTCTTCTACTTTGAGGTACCTAATAAAGGCAAGAGTGTCTTAACTGCTAAAGCAGGTGCTTGTGTGGATGAAAGTACCATCAATAAGGTGGAAGTGTTCAATGAAAAATATCGTTTGAAAGAAAAAGGCGCAATCCTTAACTGGTTCGATGTTTCAGCTCCAGAAGGTTATTTCTCATTGAATGATAAGCTTGGTGATATTATGGCGAATCCAGAAGGCATGGCATTGTTCAAAGGCTTGATGGAAAGCATGACCAGTTCTATGAAGGATGGCAAAGTAGCTGGATTTGAAGTTAGCCCAGCTATGATGAAGATGATGGGTGGATTCACCGTACTTCGTCTTACCAGTATGATGGGAACTGCAAATATTAGCATTACCAAAGAGCAGCTTTTAGCCTTAAATGAGCAGTTAAACAAGATTAAAAAATAGCTTCCAATTATCTTTTCCTAATAAAATTCTCATACAAAAAGGGCTTTGACGTTTCCGTCAAGGCCCTTTGCATTTCTAAAAAATTATCTATTGTTGATGATCTTAGTTAATTCAACAGGATCAACGATCTTGCCATCTTTGTATACACGCATGTTACCGGATGCAATCTCATCGATAAGGATTACTTCGTCATTGTTGTAACCGAACTCGAACTTGATATCCCATAAATCAAGACCAAGAGTCTTCAAATCGTCAGCAACGATCTTTGTAATCTTTAATGTCTGCTCTTTCATGCTCTCGAACATAGCTGGAGTCATAATGCCTAATGCAGCAAGACCTTCGCCAGTTACAAGTGGATCACCCAAAGCGTCGTTCTTGAAAGTACACTCTACATAACCACCTTCTAATGCAGTACCATCTTCGATGTACTCACCGTATCTACGGATGAAGCTACCAGTAGCAACTAAACGGCAGATTACTTCCAAACCATGACCGAATACGGTTGCAGGAAGAACTTCCATAGTAGCATCTTCAAGATTAGCACTTACATAGTGAGTCTTGATGCCAGCTTCTTTTAAAAGCTCGAAGTAGTGGATAGAGGTCTCAAGGTTAGCCTTACCGATACCTTCGATTGTTAAACCTACGCTATTCTCGCCTGGATCAAATACGCCGTCTTTTCCAGTACAGTCGTCTTTGAATTTCAACATTACATTGCCATTGTCAAGGCTGAATACGTCTTTTGTTTTACCTTCGTAAATTTTTTTCATTGTACAAATCTCCTTTGTATCTAGGGTGCAGATTAAAATATCTTTCGGTGATAACTTTAGCACAATTATGTTCATCTGAAAATATTTTTTTTCAAAAAAAGTAATTTTTTTTTCGACAAAAAATTTGTTGTTTTTAGAAAATGTATAAAACGGCTTTTCTAAAAGAAAAATTTGTAATATAATGTAATATGTTCTTTTTTTACAGATAACTATTTTTACAAAGGAGCGAGTTATGAAACAGGATATGATTGTAATCTTGGATAT
Organism: uncultured Acetatifactor sp.; assembly: GCA_964531725.1. Classification (GTDB taxonomy): domain Bacteria; phylum Bacillota; class Clostridia; order Lachnospirales; family Lachnospiraceae; genus Acetatifactor. The sequence continues at coordinate 1,298 of CAZHEM010000138.1, read as the reverse complement.
GGGCAGCACTGAGAATACTGTGCTTGCTAGACAGATCCGTGACATGGGAGTATATAGTGAGATTCATCCACATGATATTACCCCAGAAGGACTTAAGGCACTTAATAATGTGAAAGGTATCATCTTAAATGGTGGTGAGAACAGAGTGGTGGATGGCACCCCTGTAGAGATCGACCCTGCTCTGTACGAGTGCGGTTATCCAGTGATGTCAATCGACCATCCAACTGCAAAATGCGAGCAGAAGTTGGATACACTTCCTGATGACGCAACACTCCGTGCCTTTGTATTTGACCAGTGTAAGGCAGAAGCGAACTGGAATATGAAGAACTTCATCGAAGATCAGGTAGAATTGGTTCGTCGTCAGGTTGGCGACAAGAAGGTTCTCCTTGCTCTCTCTGGTGGCGTAGACTCTTCTGTAGTAGCTGCATTATTATTGAAGGCAATTGGCAACCAGTTGACCTGTGTACATGTTAACCATGGCTTAATGCGTAAGAATGAGTCTGAGAACGTAGTTGAAGTATTCCAGAATCAGCTTAATGCCAACCTTATCTATGTAGATGCAACCGATAGATTCTTAGGCAAGCTTGAAGGCGTAGCTGACCCAGAACAGAAGCGTAAAATTATCGGTAGCGAATTCATCCGTGTATTCGAGGAAGAAGCTCGCAAGTTAGAGGGCATCGACTTCTTAGGACAGGGTACCATCTACCCAGACATCATCGAGTCTGGTACTAAGACTGCAAAATGTGTGAAATCACACCACAACGTAGGCGGTCTCCCAGAAGACCTTCAGTTTGAACTCGTAGAGCCATTAGCACAGCTCTTCAAAGACGAAGTTCGTGCCTGCGGTATCGAGCTTGGCCTCCCAGCTGAGATGGTATACCGTCAGCCATTCCCAGGCCCAGGACTTGGTGTAAGATGCCTCGGTGCTATCACCAGAGATAGATTGGAAGCACTTAGAGAGTCAGATGCAATTCTTCGTGAGGAATTCGCAAAAGCTGGCTTAGATAAGAAAGTATGGCAGTACTTCACCGTAGTACCTGATTTCAAGGCAGTTGGTGTAAGAGACAACGCTAGAAGCATGGGATATATGGTTGTTATCCGTGCTGTGAATACTGTTGATGCTATGACCGCTAGCATTGAGAGAATTGATTATGATGTGTTAGAAAGAATTGTTAATAGAATTACTGCAGAAGTGACAAGTGTGTCAAGAGTATGTTATGAATTGACTCCTAAGCCAGTGGCTACGATTGAGTTCGAATAGTAGCAAGAAATCGAAAACCTCAGTATTTATGCGGGTT
>CAZHEM010000137.1:0-7283 GCA_964531725.1 uncultured Acetatifactor sp. | reverse complement strand
TTATAAGAAGGATATGGAAGAAGGTAAACTTACCAGAGAACAAGCACAGGAATTATTAGATTGTATCTGGGTAAAATTAAATGATTTAAATAAATGTAGAGATGCAAGTAGTGCCGAAGGTTTTGCAGGGTACAGCTTGTTCCAGAACTTAATAGTAGGCGGACAGGATGCAGAAGGCAGAGATGTTACCAATGATTTGTCCTTTATGTGCATTGATGCTTCGGCGCATGTATTTCTTCCACAACCATCTCTTTCTATCCGTGTATGGAATGGTTCACCACATGATTTGTTACTTCGTGCGGCAGAACTTACCAGAACAGGAATTGGACTTCCAGCATACTTCAATGACGAAGTGATTATTCCTTCTTTGATGAATATGGGACTTTCGATAGAGGAAGCGAGAGATTACAACATTATTGGTTGTGTAGAACCACAAAAAGCAGGCAAGACCATGGGTTGGCATGACGCAGCATTCTTCAATATGTGTAGACCTTTGGAATTAGTATTTACCAATGGTTTGGATTGTGGAGAACAGATTGGTCCTAAGACTGGCGATGTGGAGAATATGAAGACTTTTGAAGAATTCATGGAAGCATATCAGACTCAGATGGATTACTTTATTGAATTGCTAGTAAATTCGGACAATGCCATTGATCAGGCACATGCAGATAGAGCACCATTACCTTTCTTGGCAAGTATGGTAGATGATTGTATTACCAGAGGTAAGACCTGTGAGCAGGGTGGTGCGGTGTATAACTTTACTGGTCCGCAGGGATTTGGAATTGCCAATGTGGCAGATTCTTTGTACACCATTAAGCGATTGGTGTTTGAAGAGAAGAAGATTACCATGGCAGAGTTAAAGAAAGCACTACTCTTTAACTATGGGCAGAGTGTAGATAGCTTAGTGGTGGCACAGGTGTCTGGAATGGTAGCTAGACAGATGGCAGAAGCAGGCAAGACTCCTGATGTAGCTAATGTAGCCAAGGCAGCTGGGCAGGTCATTAAAGAATCTGTACAGACTGCTGATAAGAAACGATTTGATGAAATACTTTCATTAATAGAAGAGATTCCAAAGTTTGGTAATGACGAGGAAGAAGTAGATATGCTGGCGAGAATGGCAGCGTACACTTACACCAAACCATTGCTTAACTATAAGAATCCAAGAGGTGGTGTGTTCCAAGCAGGTCTCTATCCTGTGTCAGCCAATGTTCCTATGGGAGCACAAACAGGAGCTACACCAGATGGAAGACTGGCAGGTGTTCCAATTGCAGATGGCGTATCACCTTCCTCAGGAAAGGATGTAAATGGACCTACTGCTTCAGCTAATTCCGTATCTATTTTGGATCATGGAATTGCATCTAATGGTACATTGTTTAATCAGAAGTTCCACCCATCAGCTCTTAGCGGTGAGGCGGGATTAGAGAACTTTATTAATCTGATTCGTACCTATTTTGATAGAAAAGGAAGCCATGTACAGTTCAATGTTGTCTCAAGAGACACTTTGTTGGATGCGCAGAAGCATCCTGAGAATTATAAGCATTTGGTGGTGCGAGTGGCAGGTTACAGTGCATTATTTACCACACTTTCCAAGAGCTTACAGGATGACATTATCAGACGAACAGAACAAGGATTTTAATTATGGATGAATTGTTACAGACAAAAGGCAGAATATTTGATATTCAGCGATACTCCATCCATGATGGAACGGGAATAAGAACCATCGTATTCCTGAAGGGCTGCGTTCTAAGGTGTAAATGGTGTTGCAATCCAGAATCGCAGGTCTTTGAGATTCAGACCATGATGGTGGAAGGTAAACCAAAAGTAATCGGTAGAGACGTGACCGTAGAAGAAGTGATGGAGACAGTAGAAAAGGATCGAGATTATTACCGCAGGAGCGGTGGAGGGATTACTCTTTCCGGTGGCGAAAGTCTTTGCCAGCCACAGTTTGCAAAAGCTCTTTTGCAAGTGGCAAAAGCAAAAGGAATCAACACCGCAATGGAAAGTATGGGATGCGCCCCATACGAGGTAATCGAAAGTATCTTGCCGTACCTTGATACCTATCTAATGGATATTAAACATATCAATCCTTCTAAGCATAAGGAATACACAGGAAAAAGCAATGAGTTAATGCTTGAAAATGCTAGGAAGATTGCAGCGTCAGGTCAGACAAAATTGGTGATTCGAGTTCCTGTAATACCGGGATTCAATGACACGGCGGAAGAGATTGCAGGAATTGCACAGTTTGCAGATAAACTTCCTGGTGTAGACAAGATTCATCTTCTTCCCTATCACAGATTGGGACAGGATAAATACGAAGGCTTGGGAAGAGAGTATCAGATGAAAGGTATTTTACCACCTGAAAATGACCACATGGAGATGCTTAAAAAAGTGGTGGAAAATGTATCGAAACTTACTTGCCAAATTGGCGGATAAGGATTGAAAAGAAATTAAAGTTGGCAAAAGCAACCATCAGGTAAGCAAAAGCTGAACAAAACGAGGAGGTATGGAGATGAATCCGTTTCCAACTGATGAGAATAGAATGCGAATCATACAAGAGTATGTTCCGGGGTGTCAGGTGACGTTAGCACATATCATAGCTAGTCCTGACAAAATTCTCTATGAAAAATTGGGGTTAGACCCAAGATTAGATTACGAAAAGGCTGCAATTGGAATTACTACAGTAACTCCTTCTGAAACAGCCATCATTATGGCAGACATTGCTATGAAAGCCAGTGGAATCAATCTTGGATTCGTAGACCGATTTAGTGGTTCCTTGATTTTCACAGGAACAGTTAGTGAAGTGCAAGCAGGACTGGAAGCACAGCTTTCCTACTTGAAAGATAAATTAGGTTATACTGTCTGCGACATTACCAAGACATGAGAAAGCTTATTCTCATGGGGCGTAGCACAGCTGGTAAGACAACACTTACACAGGCTCTTCGTGGTGAAGAGATTCACTATTATAAGACGCAGGATGTGAAACATTACGAAAGCGTGATTGATACTCCTGGTGAATACGCTCAAAGTCATAGATTAGGAAAAGCTCTTGCCCTTTATACATACGAGGCAGATGTGGTTGGAATATTGGTGGCAGCCAATGAGCCATACAGTTTATTCCCGCCCAATGTTACCTGCCAAGCAAACCGTGAGTGTATCGGAATTGTCACTAAGATTGACCTGCCTAATGCCAATGTACCTTTAGCAGACAGGTGGTTAGAGATTGCAGGTTGTAAGAAAATCTTTCATGTGAATTCCCTAAAAGGTGAAGGAGTAGCTGAGATACTAGAATATCTGAAAGAAGATATAGTAAAAACAAAAGTAAGTGAGTTATAGCTGCTAAAAGCAGAATTCATAATATAAGCTCAATGTTAAAGAGGAGGATAATTTCATGATTAACGAAATGGAGATCAAAAAACAAATTTGTGAAGTAGGTAAGAGAATTTATAACCGTAACATGGTAGCTGCCAATGACGGTAATATTTCTGTAAAGTTAAATGACCACGAGTTCCTTTGCACACCTACTGGTGTATCAAAAGGATTCATGACCCCAGAGTATATCTGTAAGGTTGACGAAAAGGGTAATGTTATTCAGGCAAATAAAGGCTTCAAGCCATCTTCTGAGATTAAAATGCATATGCGTGTATATGAGAAACGTCCAGACGTTGGCGCAGTAGTTCACGCACATCCTACTTTTGCAACTTCTTTTGCAATCGCAGGTATTCCTTTGACACAGCCAATCATGCCAGAGGCAGTTATCTCACTTGGATGTGTACCTATCGCTGAGTACGGTACTCCTTCTACAATGGAGATTCCTGACAATTTGGAGAAATACCTTCCATACTTCGATGCAGTTCTTCTTGAGAACCACGGTGCATTAACATGGAGTACCGATTTGTTGGCTGCATATCACAAGATGGAAAGCGTTGAGTTCTATGCAGAGCTTCTTTACAAATCAAAAATGCTTGGCGGTCCTAAGGAATTCGATAAAGAGAACATTAAGAAACTTTATGAAATCCGTCGCAAATTCGGTATGCCAGGTAAGCATCCTGCAAACGTATGCTTGAACAAAGGACAGGACAATTGCCATAACTGTGGTGGTAGCTGTGGAAGCAGCATCAATATGCCTGGTTACGAATACAACTTTGGATGTGATTGTGACAACAATGCATCAGGCGTAAGTGAAGATGCAATCGCTGCAATCGTTAGAAAAGTAATCGCAGAGATGAAATAATCGTTTCTAGTAATAAAAGAAAAGGATGTGATATCGTGCAGATAACAGAAAGCCAGATCAAAAGTATCGTCGGTGAAGTCATGGCAAAGATGCAGTTGAATAGTAGCGTATCTGGTATGCATGGCGTATTCTCCGATATGAATCTTGCGATTGAAAAGGCAAAAGAAGCACAAAGATGCGTTAGAACGTTATCAATGGATCAAAGAGAAAAAATCATTGCTAACATTCGTATTAAAATAAAAGAAAATGCTGAAACCATGGCTCGTATGGGTGTTGAAGAGACCGGTATGGGCAATGTAGGTGATAAAATCTTAAAACACATATTAGTAGCAGAAAAGACTCCTGGTACAGAGGATATCTCCACTACAGCATGGTCGGGCGACAGAGGACTTACTCTTGTAGAGATGGGGCCATTTGGTGTTATTGGAGCGATTACTCCTTGTACTAACCCAAGTGAAACTGTATTGTGTAACACCATGGGAATGTTGGCAGGAGGCAATACCGTAGTATTTAACCCTCATCCACAGGCAATTCGTACTTCCATCTATGCAGTGAATCTGCTAAATGAAGCTTCCTTGGAAGCTGGCGGACCAGACAATATTGCATGTACTGTGGAGAAGCCTACCTTAGATAGTAGTGCCATTATGATGAAACACCCAGATATCCCATTGCTAGTAGCAACTGGTGGTCCTGGCGTAGTAACCGCAGTACTTTCCAGTGGAAAACGTGGAATTGGTGCAGGTGCAGGTAATCCACCAGCCTTGGTAGATGAGACCGCAGACATTCGTAAAGCAGCGCAGGACATTGTGAATGGATGTACCTTCGATAACAACCTTCCTTGTATTGCAGAAAAAGAGGTTGTAGCAGTAGCTTCCATTTGTGATGAATTAATGAAATATATGGTAGAGGAGCAGGGTTGTTACTTAGCTTCATCGGAAGTACAGGATAAGTTAGTAAAAACAGTTCTTACCGAAAAAGGTGCTCTGAATCGTAAATGTGTAGGTAGAAGTGCAAAAGCACTGTTAAAGATGGTTGGAGTAGAAGTTCCAGATAATATTCGCTGTATCATCTTTGAAGGACCTAAGGAACATCCTTTGATTGCAGAAGAACTGATGATGCCAATCTTAGGCATTGTAAGAGCGAAGAACTTTGAAGATGCAGTAGAACAGGCAGTATGGTTGGAGCATGGCAATCGCCACTCTGCTCATATTCATTCTAAGAATGTGGACCATATTACTACTTATGCAAAAGCAATGGATACAGCAATCTTAGTAAAGAATGGACCATCTTATGCCGCACTTGGCTTTGGCGGCGAAGGATTCCCAACCTTTACCATTGCTAGTCGTACAGGCGAAGGACTTACCAGTGCAGCAACCTTTACAAAGCGCAGACGCTGCACAATGTCAGATAGTTTGTGTATTAGATAGGAGGAAAGAAAATGGAAATGAGTGCTTCTCAAGTAGAAGAGATTGTAAAACAGGTTTTAAATAATCTTTCCGCAGCACCTGTAGCAGCATCTTCTTCTAGTAGCAGAGAGATTCCTAAGACCGCTCGTGTAGCGATGCTTACCTCTCTGGAGAATATTGAGATTAAGGAATATCCAATGCCTGAAGTTGGTGATGATGATATTCTTGTAAAAGTAGAAGGATGTGGTATCTGTGGAACAGATGCACATGAATATAAACGTGATCCATTTGGATTGATTCCAGTAGCTTTAGGACATGAAGGAACTGGCGAAATCGTTAAGATGGGTAAAAACGTTCAGAAAGACAGCGCAGGAAAAGCTGTTAAAGTAGGTGACAAAGTTGTTACCTGTATGATTTTTAAAGATAACCCAGACATTACCATGTTTGACTTAAACAAACAGAATGTAGGCGGTGCAGATGTATATGGTTTACTTCCAGATGATGATGTACATTTGAATGGATGGTTTGCTGATTACATCTTAATCCGTAAAGGATCTACTTTCTTCAATGTAAGTGATTTGGACTTAGACTCTCGTATCTTAATTGAGCCATGTGCAGTATTGATTCATGCAGTGGAGAGAGCTAAGACAACAGGAATCTTACGATTCAACAGTAGAGTTGTGGTACAGGGATGTGGACCAATCGGTCTGATCTGTATCGCAGTACTTAAGACCATGGGAATTGCTAATATCATTGCGGTAGATGGTAATGCAGGACGTTTGGAATTTGCTAAGAGATTAGGAGCTTCTGATAGTGTGAACTTCAAGGATTACAACGGAGCAGAGGCAATGGCAGAAGGAATTGCTACTAAATGGGATGGACATCTTGCAGACTTTGCATTCCAGTGTACCGGTTCTCCAGCAGGACATTCCAACATCTATAAATTCATTCGTAATGGTGGCGGACTTTGTGAGTTAGGATTTTTCATCAATGGTGGTGATGCAACCATCAATCCTCACTTTGATATCTGCTCTAAGGAAATCACAACCGTAGGTAGTTGGGTATATACCTTAAGAGATTATGCAACAACATTTGATTTCTTGAAGAGTGCAAAAGCAATCGGTCTTCCAATGAATGAGTTGATTACCGACAAATATCCATTAAGTCAGATTAATGAGGCATACAAGAAGAACCTTGCAATGACTGGTCTGAAGATAGCAGTTCTTCCAGATTAAGACACGGAAAGGAGCCGCTTAAATGGATGAAAGAGCAGTAGGGATTCTTGAGGTATATGGTCTTGTCTGTGCATTCATGGCAGCAGATGCCGGATGCAAGGCAGCCAATGTAACCTTAGAACCTTTTGATAAAAACAAGCCAGCTAACGCAGATTCGTTACCAGTACCACTTTTGGTAACTATTAAGTTCCGTGGTAATGTAGAAGATGTAAGCGCAGCAGTAGAAGCTGGTAGCCGCATGGCAGAGCAAGTATCGGGAGTGGTGCAAAGCCACATTATCCCAAGACCAACACAGGATACACTGAAAATGTTAAATATCTGTGGATTTGATGTAGATTAAGAGAAAGAAAGGAAATAACAATTATGGCACAGGAAGCATTAGGAATGGTAGAAACAAGAGGACTTACCGCA
>CAZHEM010000136.1:0-7389 GCA_964531725.1 uncultured Acetatifactor sp. | reverse complement strand
CGGTAACACAGTGCCAAATGGGAAAGTTAAGTCTACAGGGTGCACTACTGATTATCCTTTTGGCAGCAGACTTCTTCATTCCAATGCGTCAGTTGGGCTCTTTTTTCCATATTGCTATGAATGGTATGGCGGCAAGTGATAAGATTTTCCGTCTTTTAGATATAGAAGAAGATGAGCAGAAAGGGCAGGAATGCGTGCCAAGTGATTGCACCATCCAATGTCAGAATATCTGCTTTGCATACGAAGAGGATAGACACATTCTTCGTGATGTGAGTATGACGTTCCCTAAGGGTAGCTTTACAGCAATTGTTGGAGAAAGTGGTTGTGGTAAGTCTACCATGGCGGCGATTCTCATGGGACGTAATAAAGGTTATCAAGGTCAGATTACCATCGGCGGAAAAGATATGCAGAACATTGCAGAAGATAGCTTGCTGGAGAATCTTACCTATATTAGTCATCAGAGCTATCTGTTCAAAGGAACGGTGCGTGATAATTTGTTAATGGGAAAAATGAACGCATCTGAAGATGAGATGTGGCGGGTATTAGAGCAGGTAAATTTGGCGAACTTCTTGAGAGGACAGATGGAATCAGATGACGCTCAGAATGCTAAAGTAATTGGAACGGACAACAAGCAAGCAGGGCAAGGACTTGACACTCTCATCTCTGAACAGGGTTCAAACTTCTCTGGCGGTCAACGTCAGCGACTTGCTCTAGCGAGAGCACTTTTGCATGATAGCCCAGTTTATATATTTGATGAAGCGACTTCCAATATCGACGCGGAGAGTGAGAACGATATTATGGAGCAGATTACCCGCTTAGCTCAGACGAAGACTGTTATCTTGATTTCTCACAGACTTGCCAATGTGGTTGGTGCGAATAACATTTATGTAATGAATCAGGGAGAAGTAGTGGAAACAGGTTCTCATGAAGTATTGTTGATAGAGAATGGTCTCTATGCGAGATTGTGGAATACACAGCAGAGCTTAGAGAATTATGCAAAGGAGGTAGTATGAAAATCGATTTTCACACTGAGAAAGGCATGGTTAATTAGGATGAAAAGACGTAGTGGTTTTGTAGTAATGATGCGTTTAATCGGATTAGTAAAGCCTCTAACAGGTTATATGATTCTTGCCATTTTAATGGGATTGGTGGGACATCTGTGTGCTACCTTTATTACTGTTTTCGGTGGATATGGCTTGTTGCATTTGTTGGAGATAGAAGTACCATTTTCTTTGATGGGGATTTTCGTTGGTGTAGTGATATTTGCGGTACTCAGAGGAATCCTTCGCTACGCAGAGCAGGCATGCAATCACTTTATTGCATTTAAGCTACTTGCATTGCTTCGAGACAAAGTATTCCAGGCATTGCGTAAGCTCTGCCCTGCTAAGTTGGAGGGTAAGGATAAAGGTAATTTGATATCTGTCATTACTTCAGATATTGAGCTTCTGGAAGTATTTTACGCACATACAATCTCACCAGCAGCAATTGCATTTTTATTTACCATTTTGATGTGCTGGTATATAGGTAGTTTCCACCCAATATTGGGTGTGTTGGCGTTGATGGCATATTTACTTGTAGGAATTGTAATGCCGCTGATTATCTCTAAAATAAGTGGCGATGATGGTATGCGATTCCGTAGTAAGTCTGGTGAGTTAAGTAGTTTTGTGTTGGATAGCTTGCGTGGACTTTCTGAGACCATGCAGTATGGTGTGGCTGGAAAACGGTTGCAGGATATGAATACCCGTACAGATGCTTTATCTATGGATGAAGCTCGTATGAAAAAAGTGACTGGCTGGAACATGGCGATTACCAATGGATTGATTCTGATACTTGATTTCACCATGCTTTTTGGAAGTATTTATCTCTATCAGGCAGGTGAGATTGGATTCGATGGCGTGTTGCTCGCGACTGTGGCGCTGATGAGTTCTTACGGACCAGTGGTGGCACTTGCTAACTTGGGAAGTACTTTGCAGAATACGTTTGCAGCAGGTAACCGTGTGTTGGATATTTTAGAAGAAACACCTATGGTTGAAGATGTTATTGGGGAAAAGGAAACTGCTTTTGGTGATGTAACAGTGGATAATTTGTCTTTCTCTTATGATGAGGAAACTATCCTCTCTGATATTGCATTACAGATTCCAGAGAAATCTATTGTGGGAATTGTAGGACGAAGTGGTAGCGGTAAGTCCACCTTATTAAAGCTTTTGATGCGATTCTGGAAGGTAGAACAGGGTGATGTGAAGATTGCAGGCGCTTCTGTAAGTAAGATTAATACCGAGAATTTGCGTCAGATGGAAAGCTATGTGACACAGGAGACTCATTTATTCCACGATAGCATTCGTAACAACTTACGCATTGCGAAATTAGATGCTACCGATGAAGAGATTAAGAATGCTTGTAAAAAGGCATCCGTGCATGACTTTATTATGAGTTTGCCACAGGGATATGATACTTTGGTGGGCGAACTAGGTGATACTTTATCTGGTGGTGAGAGACAGCGATTAGGACTGGCAAGAGCATTCTTGCATGATGCACCTTTAATGTTGTTGGATGAGCCTACCAGTAACTTGGATAGCTTGAATGAGGCGGTTATCTTGAAGTCTCTTCGCGAAGAAAGTGAAGGCAAGACGGTGGTGTTGGTGTCCCATAGGGAATCCACCATGCGAATTGCAGATAAAGTGTATTCGGTTGAGCATGGAAGGATGAGTTAAATGAAGAAAACCGTAGAAACAAAGCGAGAGCAAGAGAAAAAAATGGTCTCTGAGATGATAGCTTTGTATTGCAAGAAACAACATCACATAAAGGGAAAGGTTGATGCAAATGGGCAACCATACAACAAAGGTCAGCTTTGCCCAGCCTGTCAGGAGTTGGATGCTTATGCAAGGATGCGAAGTGATAAATGCCCATTCATGGAGACGAAAACATTTTGCTCCAACTGCAAGGTGCATTGTTATAAACCAGATATGAGGGAACAGATTCGTGCGGTTATGAGATTTTCGGGTCCACGTATGATTTTCCATCACCCTATACCAGCGATAAGACACGTGATAGAGACCAAGAAGGAAAAGAAGAGATTGGAGAAAGAATCATGAATTTAAAGAAATTAGTATTAATTGTAGTTGGATGTATTGGATTGGCAATTGGTGCAGTAGGAGCGGTAGTGCCACTTCTTCCATCCTTCCCATTCCTTATGCTTGCAGCAATTTGCTTTGCTAAGAGTTCAAAGCGGTTAAATGATTGGTTTATCAATACCAAACTCTATAAGAACAATCTTGAGACTTATGTAAAAGGTCAGGGTATGACTTGGAAGACTAAGATTCGCATTATGATTACCGTTACCTTGTTGATGAGCATCGGATTCATCATGATGGACGCAGTGCCAGTAGGTAGAATCGTGTTGGCATGTGTATGGCTGTTCCATATCATTTATTTCTGTGTGGGAGTGAAGACTCTTAAGATGGAGACTAACTAATAGAAGGATTACTCCTAAATTTAAATGAAGAGACGTTGTTAGCTAAATTGAAATTTTTATGGAGATATAGTAAAATGTGATTACATGTGATTTTATGAGGGAAAGGAATACAAAAGATGAAAGCAAAGAATAATTCTATTACCATATGGAGAATCATTTTTACTTATATGATTTTGATTTTTCATTTTGATAACAAATATGGAATTTCTAAAATGTTTGGTCTAGAGATTGGTTGGTATATTGGAGTAGAATTTTTCTTCATCGTGTCGGGATATTTGCTGTACGATAAAATAGATAGTCTTGCTGAAAAATGCCATTCGGGATGGGATTATTTTGTATATCGTTATAAAAACATTTATCCATATTATTTGGGTGCATTCATTTTTAGTTTTGTCATGTATTTTGCAGTAAAGGATTCTTGGAGCGTTATGGACATGGTAAAGTTCCTTTCTAATGATTTCTTTGAAGTATTTGCATTACATGGTATTGGTTTAGATGATGGGTGGAGTTATATTAACAACACTAGTTGGTTCATATCCATTATGTTGATTAGCGGTTTTATCATTTATCATTGTCTTATCAAGTGGAGAGATAATTTTGTAAACTTTGTGGCACCATTGATTATTATGATTTCCTTCTCATACTTATATCGCAATATGCACGGTATTGGTGCGGTAGTACAAATTGATGGGCTATATAATCATCAAGCACTGATGCGAGGTTTGGCAGATATGTGTCTGGGTATTATGGCAGCAAGATTGAATCATTATATCCGAGAAAATTATAAAAATACCAAATGGATTCGTTTGGTTGGAGTATTTGGGTTCTTGTTTGTGATATTGTGTTCTTTGAAGTTTGGTAATTCTACAACAGATTTTTTATATGCGATGATCTTAACGGTATCAATTGGAATTGCATTTTTACCTTCAGAGCATAAGGTTTTTCAGTACTCGTGGATTCATCGTTTATCAGGAATTACTATGTGCATGTATTTTGTGCATGACGCATTTAGGACGTTCATTTTCCCAACGTATTTTGGAATTCCAGAAAGTTTGGGCGGGAAATTACTGTTATTGGAGTTGTATTTGATAACAGTAACGGTTAGTGCATTTCTATTTGAAGCGATTATTAAGTGGAGCATGAAACAATTGCAAAGAGTGGTAAAAGAAGTAACTTCTTGTGAAGAGGAACAAAAAGCAGCATAAATAATTTCATATGAAATAAAATGACAAAGGTGTCAAATAGCTTGTACTAGCAGGCGTATTTGATACCTTTTTTATGTATCTTAGTAAGATTGGTTGATGATTATGGATAGATATGTATTTGCACTAGGCGGAGTAGTGTAAGATAGGAAATTATGGTATAATTCTCCTAACAAAGAGTTGTTTTTAAAGTTCATTTTAGGTTGAACGCTTATAATGTTTATGTACGGAACTTGTTGGATTGTTAGGAGGAACCCATGCGACTTTTATTAGCAGAAGATGAAAAAGAACTATCAGATGCGCTAGTAGCTATTCTCAAGCATAATAATTATTCTGTAGATGCTGTCTATGATGGCGAAGAAGCTTTGGATTATCTGCAAGGACAGGAATATGATGGAGCTATCTTAGACATTATGATGCCCAAGATGGACGGAATAACTGTTCTTAAGAAAGTGCGTGAACAAGGTAATAATGTTCCAATCTTGATGTTAACAGCCAAAAGTGGAATTGACGATAAGGTGTTAGGGTTAGATAGCGGTGCAGATGATTATTTGGGAAAACCTTTTGCTATGAAAGAGCTTCTTGCCCGCATTCGTGCCATGACTAGAAGGAAAACGGAAGTAGCACATACTGTGTTGAAAATGGGCAATTTAACCCTTGATAGAAATACTTATGGGCTAGAGGTAGAGGGTCAGACGGTGCGTCTAGCCAATAAGGAATATCAGATGATGGAGATGTTGCTAGCGAATCCTGGACAGATTATATCTACGGAGCGATTTATGGAAAAAGTCTGGGGTTACGATAGCGAGACAGAGATTAGTGTGGTATGGGTGAATATCTCTAACCTTCGTAAACGCTTGTCTAGCTTGGGAGCAAATGTGGAGATAAAGGCAACTAGAAATCAAGGATATTCGTTAGAACAAAAGCAGGAAGCGTAACGAAGAAAAGAAATTAAAAAAGTAGCAATGAATAGCAATCATGCGTTTATGAGAAACGTTATTGGGAGAAAAAGATGATAACGAAATTACGAAGGAACTTTATTATCGTGGCGATGTGTTCCACTTTTACAGTATTAGCAGTGATTGTTGGTGCTCTGAACGTGGTAAGTTATGCGAATTTGGTGGAAAAAGCAGATGCAATTCTAGATGTATTAGCAGAAAATGATGCAAGATTTCCGACAGAGTTTTATCCATTTGAAAAAGACGGTTTGCTAGAAGAGGGTGTAATTCCTAGAGAGGTAATACCAGAACACCTATCAGGAGAATGGTCGGAAGATATTCTTTCTGAGGATCAATATGTAAATGAAATATCAACTAATGTCCAACAGGAAACAAATAATGTAACGTCAGGACAAATGGAACCAACAGGGGGTGCCTTTGGCAAGAGAAATCCTCCTAATAAGCAGAACCATATGTCCGTAGAGACCCCTTATGAGACGCGTTTTTTTACGGTACGTATGAATGACCAAGGTGCGATAGTGACGGTAGATACTGGTAAGATTGCGGCGGTTAAGACAGAAGACGCCATTGCATTTGCACAAGAACTTTGGGAAAGTGGCAAGAAAGAAGGATTTATTGATAATTATCGTTATCGAATGGTAGATGGTGACGAAGAGAATATGATTATTTTCGTGGATACCACTAGGGAACTTGCGGCGTATCGTACGTTAGTGAATACTAGTGTGTCGGTGTCAATATTGGGATTGTTAGCTGTATTCGTCTTGGTAGTATATTTCTCTAAAAAGGTATTCCAGCCAGTGGCAGCAAGCTATGAAAAGCAGAAACAATTTATCACGGATGCCAGTCATGAATTAAAGACCCCGCTTACTATTATTTCTGCTAATGTGGAGATTTTGGAGATGGAAAACGAGGAAAATCCTTGGACCAAGAGCATCAAGAATCAGGTGGCAAGACTTGCTTCTCTCACTGAACAAATGGTGACCTTATCTCGTATGGATGAGGAAAACGGAGAGAAGGATTTCCAGAATTTTAACCTATCCGATGCTTTGATTGATACCGCATCCCTGTTTCAGCCTTTGGCACAGTCACAGGAGAAGGAATTGGTAATAGAAGTAGAGGATGGTCAGATGTATCACGGCGATGAAAAACAGATTCGCCAAATGACCTCCCTGCTGATGGATAACGCTATGAAATATTCCTCTGAGAAAGGCAAGATTGTCCTTTCCCTAAAGCAGAAGGGTAAGAAATACCAACTATCTGTATGGAATACCGTAGAAGACATTCAGACAGGTAATCTGGATGTGCTCTTTGAACGTTTCTATCGTTTGGATTCTTCTCGTAGTTCAGCTACTGGTGGTTCAGGCATTGGGCTATCCATCGTGAAGTCCATCGTAGAGAATCACGGAGGCAAGATAACTGCTAAGAGCGAGGATGGTAAGTCCATTGTGATTACAGCGGTGATATAAAATTATTGGTAATAGTTAAAATTACTTTGTGTTGACATTTTTATAGGAATTGAATACACTATCGATAAGTAAAGGGTTGATTCAGACCCTTTACTTATATTTTCTCATCGCACATTCTATTTTCTTTTGGTCTTATTGACTCAATCTATTCTTTATCATGTATATTTTCTAATTCAATAATCCTTTTTTCTTACATTATTTTTCATATTTTTTATTTGAATCATATCTTTCATATTTTATTACGTCCTTAATCATATCGTTTCATTTTCAAATCACACTCTCAATATAGC
>CAZHEM010000135.1:0-7415 GCA_964531725.1 uncultured Acetatifactor sp. | reverse complement strand
CACTATACGTTATAATGTATATTTTGAAATAATATACGCATATATGTAAAGGATATAGCCGACGCCATATTCATTTTCAGCGTATAAAATATTTTTTACAAAGGAGAGTGAAGTTTTTTGGATACCCCTGGTGTCATACAATTAATTTCCATTTTAGTACTTGTCATATTATCAGCTTTTTTTTCATCGGCCGAAACTGCGTTGACTACTGTAAATCGCGTAAGAATGCGTGCTTTAGAGGAAGAAGGTAACAAATCAGCAGCTCGCGTGAACAAAATACTTGATAACAAAAGCAAAATGATTAGTACCATTTTGATTGGTAACAACATTGTAAACATTACCGCATCATCTTTGGCAACCACTTTTGCTATGCGCATTAGCGTTCCTGTAGGTATTGCAACTGGTGTGTTAACTCTTGTAGTTCTGTTATGTGGTGAAATTGTTCCTAAGACTTGGGCAATGATTTCTTCGGAAAAGTTGTCACTACTTTACAGCGGTGTTATCTATTCTTTAATGAAAATCTTAACCCCTGTAATCTTTATTGTGGATATGATGTCTTCTTTTCTATTACGTCTCATGCGTATAGACCCTAATGCTAAGGGTACTACCATGACCGAAACTGAACTAAAGACCTATGTCGATGTTAGTCACGAAGATGGTGTTATTGAGTCCGAAGAACGCGAAATGATTTACAATGTGTTTGATTTCTCTGACGCGCTTGCAAAGGACATTATGATTCCACGAATCAATATGGTAACCGTCAAGGTAGAAGCTTCTTATGAAAAAGTAATGGATGTGTTCCGTGAATCAATGTATACTCGTCTCCCTGTATATCAGGAAGAAAAAGATAATATCATTGGTTTTATTAATATCAAAGATTTCATCCTTACAGAAGACCCTGAGAACTTTCAGGTTCGCAATATCTTAAGAGAAGCCCTCTACACATATGAATTCAAGAAGATTTCAGACCTAATGTATGAAATGCGTGAAAAAACCACCAACGTATCATTTGTTTTAAATGAATATGGTGCTACTGTTGGTATGATTACTCTTGAAGACCTTTTAGAGGAAATCGTTGGTGAGATTCGTGATGAGTACGATGAAGATGAAGAAGAATTCATTCAGGAAGTTGGTGAACGTACTTACCTTGTAGAAGGAAGTATGAAATTAGACGATATTAACGATGCTTTACACACCGAATTAGAAAGTGAAGATTATGATTCTATCGGTGGTATTATTATAGAATGTTTAGACCGTCTCCCAGAAGATGGCGAAGAAGTCACTTTAGAGAATGGTACGAAACTTACCGTACAGGGCATTGACCAGAATCGTATTACAAAGGTTCTTATGGTAGTCCCTGAACCAATTGAAGAAGATGAGCACTCAAATGATAGCAATGACGAATCTCATTCTTCTAACTAAAATAGATTAATATTTTGTTCATACAAAAGGGAGATACTTCAAACGAAAGTATCTCCCTTCTGCTATCTTCTATTTTCTTTTATTATTACCAAATTGTATGGTAATGGTAGTTCCTTCACCAACTTCACTATACAATTCCATTACTGCATCATGTCTCGCAATAATATGTTTTACAATAGCAAGACCCAATCCTGTACCACCGGTAGATTTAGAACGACTTTTATCCACTCGATAAAAGCGTTCAAAAATTCGTTCTTGGTGCTCTTTTGGAATACCGATTCCCGTATCACTAATCACAAGTGTTACTACACCATCTCTGTTGTATGTCTCTACTTGCACTTTGCCATTTACATTATTATAACGAATAGCATTATCACAAAGGTTATATAATATCTCTTCAATCATCTGCTTGTCGCCATATACAAAACATTCTTCTCCACTAAAGGAAATAGATACATTATGTTTTTCTGCATTCATGGTGAGCATTTCTACACAAGTTCGTGCCATTTCATAGAGATTCAGCTTCTCAAATGCCACAATCTCTTCCGAACCATCCAACTCAGATAATCGAATAATATCATTAATCAACACTAACAATCGATTGGCACTACTACGAATACCATGGGCGAAACGAGTTACATCACTTTCCGATGCCATACCAGACTCTATTAGTTCTGCATAGCCAGATATAGATGTCAGCGGAGTCTTTAACTCATGAGATACATTCGCTGTGAACTCTTGCCTCATCTTAGCATTCTTAATAATGTCTTGATGCTGTTCTCGTATCATTTTGATAAATGGTGTTAGTTCCTCATAATCAGATGTTTCTTCATATTCATCTATTTTCTCTGCTAGTCGTTCCACTGGAACAATCAATTTTTTAGTCAAGAAATGCGATACCACCATACACAACACTATTATCAGTATGCTTATTGTAACTAGAATAGGAAGTGCACTTACAAAAATGCTATATATACTATCTGCCTGTTTCGCCACACGCACCACTTCTCCACTGTCTAACCTCATAGCATAGTAAAAAGTATCCTTAGAAAGGGTAGCGGAACGACGCACATCCTGACCAATCCCTTGAGAAAGAGCAGCCATAATCTCAGGCCGCTCACTGTGATTTTCCATATTTAACTCATCTGCTTGATTATCATAAATAACCTGTCCACCTGCATCAACCAAGGTTAATCGCATTCCATCTTGCAATAAACCTTGTCCACTTTTCTCCATCTCTTCCACGCTATTACATGCCTGTAATAATACCGTACATGTACGCAAATCTTCCATTACCTGCTTGCGGAATAGATTGTAGTAGACTCCCGTAATCAGCAGCATTGTGACAACTATTGCCAATGTTGCAATCAACATAAGCATCTGATTAATTTT
Organism: uncultured Acetatifactor sp.; assembly: GCA_964531725.1. Lineage (GTDB taxonomy): Bacteria > Bacillota > Clostridia > Lachnospirales > Lachnospiraceae > Acetatifactor. Next base: position 4,601 of record CAZHEM010000135.1, on the reverse strand, counting down.
CTTTTTCATATGCGTTTTATCTTTCTGGCTTTAGTCAACATTCTTCGTATTATTCAGCATTTAAGATATATCCTACATTACGAACGGTTTTAATCATACTACCTTCTTCTTTAAGTTTCTGTCTAAGGGTCTTAATATGCATATCTAAGGTCCTGGATTCACCTTCAAAATCAATTCCCCAGATACGATCCAAAATCACATCTCTGGTAGTTACGATTCCTGCATTTACCATCAAAAGCTTTAACAGTTCATATTCCTTATAAGTCAATTCACACGGAACACCGTTCACAGTAACTGCATGTTTCTCTCTATCTAATACAATATTGCCAATACGCAAGGTCTTTTCCTTATCTTCTGGCTTACTACTTCTACGAAGCATCGCTTTCACACGAGATATCAATTCCATAATGCCAAAAGGCTTGGTAATATAATCGTCTGCACCAATATCCAGACCTTTTACCTTATCCATCTCTGTAGTCTTAGCAGTCACCATAATGATAGGAATTAATACCGTATCCTGTCTGCTACGAAGCTTTTTTACCACAGACAGACCATCTTCATCAGGAAGCATTACATCCAATAGTACCATATCAGGCAATTCCTGCTCTAGCGCTTCAAAAAAAGTATTAGCACAGTCAAAACCTTTCACACTATATCCTACATTTGTCAAGGCAAAGGTCTCAATCTCCTGAATGTTCTTATCATCTTCCACCACATATATCAATGCCATTGCACTTCCCTCGAACTTTCTACTTCACTATATCTGCTCTTGATATGCAAGGTGAGTCTTAAGGCAACTGATAACGCTCTTTGTATGCTAATACCTTACCCTTGAAGTCTATATTATCACCCTGTTTCAATCCATCTAAGTAAGAATGAACATCATATTCATCCTCATGCACCTGAAGCATGCATACTGCAACATTAGAACAGTGGTCAGATACACGCTCTAAGTTAGTAGTGATATCTGAGAGAATGAATCCTAGCTCGATAGTACATTTGCCCTTACGAAGTCTCTTAACATGTCTCTGCTTCACATCTAAGTTCAATCCATCAATTACTTCTTCTAATGGTTCAACCTGTCTAGCTAAATCTAAATCTTCTTCGCTAAAGCTTAGAACAGTAATCTTCATAATATCATGAATTGCACGTTTGAATACTTCCAACTCCTGAGTTGCTTTATCTGAGAACTCCAATCCTTTCTCATGCATCTCTTCCGCTGCCTCTTTAATATTTCTTGCATGATCTGAGATACGCTCAAAATCACCAATACAATGAAGGATATTTGACAATACATGGCTATCCTTCTCGGATAAGTTCTTAGAACTAAGCTTCACTAAATAACCACCAATCTGGTCTTCAAAGTGATCCACTTCACCTTCCAAGTCAACTACACGTTTCGCCTTTTCTTCATCATAATTACTTACTAAATCCATTGCAAGATTAATAGACTCTTCTGCTAATCCCGCCATGGTAATTGCTACAATTCTGCTCTGCTCAACTGCATAAGAAGGGGTATCTAAGAAACGAGCGTCCAAAAGGCTGAGTACTTTCTCGTTTGGAGATACTTCTTCTACCTTCTCATCATCTTTTACAGTAATAGTTGCTAATTTAACTAATACTTTAGAGAATGGTAATAAAATTATAGTAGCTACAATATTAAATACACTGTGAATTGCTGCAATACCAAAAGGTGTAGCTGCTTCTTCCATAAATGCAAATGGCATTACCGAATGAATTGCGTAGAATCCTACCATAAATACGATAGTTCCTATAATATTAAAATATAAATGCACCAAAGCAGTACGTCTTGCATTCTTGCTAGCACCGATACTAGAAATCATAGCAGTTACACAAGTACCAATATTCTGTCCCATAATAATAGGAAGTGCCGCACCATATCCGACTGCACCAGTCACGCAAAGTGCCTGCAAAATACCTACTGATGCGGAAGATGATTGGATAACAGCAGTTAATACCGCACCGGCAATCATTCCTAAGATTGGATTTGAGAATCTAGTTAAGATACTTGTAAATTCTGGCACATCTCTAAGTGGCTTTACTGCCTCACTCATAGTATCCATACCAAACATTAACACTGCAAATCCCACCAAAATCATAGCAATGTTCTTTTTATCATCTTTCTTAGAAAACATGATAATAGCCACACCAATAATTGCCAAAATTGGTGAAAATGAGGTTGGCTTTAATAATTGAACAAAGAATGAAGAACTATCAATTCCAGACAAACCTAAAATCCATGAGGTAATAGTGGTACCTACATTAGCACCCATAATAATGCCTACTGCCTGCTCAAGCTTCATAATGCCAGAGTTAACAAATCCTACAACCATTACTGTAGTTGCTGATGAGGATTGAATTACAGCAGTTACACCTGCCCCCACCAATACTGCTTTAATTGGATTATCAGTCAATTTCTCTAAAACACGTTCCAGTCTACCACCGGACATCTGAGACAAACCATCTCCCAGCACATTCATTCCATACAAGAACAGTGCCAATCCACCTATCATCGTCAAGATATCAAAAAAATCCATACTGTCTCCTCGCCTTTACTTTTACATTTTCTTACTTAGTACACGTTACTCTTACATATTATATCATATATGTAAAATGTAAAATCTACAAATGTAAAATTTATGTAAAATTTGAGAAGTATGTCAATTTTAATATAATTTTGTGCCTTGCATATCCCCTGTCACCTGAAAAATAGCCCACTCTGCAATATTTACAGCATGGTCACCAATTTTCTCAAGGTACTTTGCTACCATCAAATAATCTACTACTTTATCAGCGTTTAAGCTCTGATCTACAATAGCATCCATCATTTCTTCTTTTACTTTATTAAACAAATCATCTACAATATCATCCATTTCAACGACTTTTCTCGCCGTAACTTCATCCGCATCCACAAAAGCCTCTATTGCCATACGGAACATGACCTTTGCTTCTTCCATCATCTGTTCAAGATTTTTCTCAATAGGAGTCTCTCCCATCACACTATCTGAGCGTAGAAACAATTCTGCTATATCGGATACATGGTCTCCTACTCGCTCAATATCCGTTACTACCTTTAATGCAGACGATACCAAACGTAGGTCTCTTGCAACTGGTTGTTGCTTAGTAAGAATACTCAAACTCTTAGATTCAATTTCTCTCTGCATATCTATCATCTGACGATCACTATCTAAAAGCTGTGTCATGGTAGATCTGTCATTTCTGGCAATCGCCACAAGCAATCTATTATAGCTAAGCTCTGCTCTCTCTCCCATTTCACTAACTTTTGTTCGTAATAATTCCAATTCTTGTTCAAAAACTATTCTAGGTGTCATATTTTCCCATCCTTTATCATACATTGATTGTCATATAATTATCCAAAACGTCCCGTGATATAATCTTCCGTTCTCTTATCTCTAGGACGTGCAAACATCTCTTCTGTGGAATTAAACTCTACCACTTCTCCCACTAAGAAAAACGCAGTATCATCGGATACACGAGCTGCTTGTTGCATATTATGAGTAACAATTACAACTGTATACTGCTGTCTGAGACTTTCCATCAACTCCTCAATTTTCAAGGTTGAGATAGGGTCCAATGCAGATGTAGGCTCATCCATTAAAATAACTTCTGGTTCCACTGCCAAGGCTCTTGCAATACAAAGTCTCTGCTGCTGTCCACCTGAAAGGCCCAACGCAGACTTCTTTAATCGATCCTTGACTTCATCAAAAATTGCAGCACCACGCAATGCTTTCTCTACTATTTCATCCAAATCTGTCTTATTTTTAATGCCATGGATTCTTGGACCATAGGCAATATTATCATAAATGCTCATTGGAAATGGATTCGGCTGCTGAAATACCATTCCTACTTTTTTTCGAAGTAAGGTTGTATCTACCTTTGCATCATAAATATCCTCTCCATCCAGAAGCACTTTTCCTTCAATTCTCACATTTGAAACGAGATCATTCATTCGGTTCAGTGTTTTTAAATAGGTCGATTTTCCACAGCCGGACGGACCGATCAAGGCTGTGATCTGGTTCTCGTATAAGTCCAGGTTGATCCCCTTCAGTGCATGATTGGAACCGTAATAAAGATTTAAGTCCTTTGTTTCAATCTTTATTTTCCTCGTTGTTTCCATTTTACTCTCCTAAGCCTTATTTTTTTATTTTAACCTTGTCACATCAAATTTTCTGGTCAGATACCGGGTCAGTGCGTTAATTGCCAGTACAATCACAAGCAAGACTGCCGCAATTCCAAATGCCTGATCGTATTTTGCATTCTGCATACACAGATACAGCTGAATCGTCATGGTTCCGCTGGACTCAAAAAGCTTTCCGAATAAGCTCTTTGGAAGCTGAAAGCCGCTTCCTGCAGTAAATAAAAGAGCGGCGGACTCTCCTACAATACGTCCTATCGCCAAAATGATTCCTGTCAAAATACCAGGTGCTGCACTCGGAAGCAGGATGGTTCGAATCATATACCATTTCGTTGCACCGACACCAAGTGCACCGGTTCGATAGCTGTCCGGCACTGTTTTTAATGCTTCCTGCGTATTCCGCGTAATAAGCGGAAGGATCATC
>CAZHEM010000134.1:0-7485 GCA_964531725.1 uncultured Acetatifactor sp. | reverse complement strand
TTAATAGATTCTACAAACTCTACCTTTTCCTTGGTAGGATTACTATCATCAAATCTCATATTGAACTTACCATTGTACTTCTGAGCCAAACCATAGTTCAAAAGAATACTCTTGGCATGTCCGATATGAAGATAACCATTTGGTTCAGGTGGAAAACGGGTATGCACCGTATCATATACGCCTTCTGCCAAGTCTTTATCAATAATCTGTTCAATAAAATTCTTAGATTCTGTAACTTTTGCTTCTTCTGTTACATTCATTTCCATTTCGCTCATGTCTCTTGCCTTCCTAACTTGCATACTCTAATGAATAAATCATAACACACTCAAAATTAGAATGAAAGTGTTTGCTGAAACTTTTCCTTAAAATTCTCCGAAGATTCTATTGTAATATCATGCAAATCATCTGCAACTACCACTACATAATCTCCCGGCATTCCCAACATATATTGTTCGTCATCCCACTCTGTGAATAATTTCATGCCTTTTACCAATGGTTTGGCATATACACGCAATTCTTCATTAGGATAACATATCATATCATAATCCGATATCAGATAGGTATTCCCACTATCACTGTCCTTAATCGTAGGAACATACTCTGTCTTTTCATAATAGGAATCTTCCATGGTATTCTCTGTAGTACGGAAATATTTATAGAAGCGCTCCTTATTGTACAATCGTATCATACCATCTGATTCCATTACCAAATAAGTATCTTCTAACAATTCCATCTCTCTATCACCTACACGAGTTCGCAAGGTAATCCTGCTGCCCATTGGAACAATATCCGTCATTCGCACATAACAAAGTGGCTCATTGACTCTACGGTACTCATTCATCTCATTTAAGTCCACTACATACTCCTTGGTATTCACAATGGTAAACAAATCAAAGTACTCTGTCATTCGATTATTAAAATATGCCTCGGAATGAAGTGTTGGGTATTTCTCTTCATAGAACTTCATGCTAATGAATCCGCCAGCCTTTTCATAATGCCCGCCACCAGACCCAATATCCTTGGTCAAAAATTCCGCTAATTCATTGGCATTTACTTCTTTGATACAACTACGCACAGATAGCTTATAGCCGTCTACTTGCTCGTTATAAACCACACATGTATCAATCTCTCCAACTTGCAACAAAAAGTCACTAATTAACCCTAAAATATTAGGATCACAGGGCTGTGATTTGATTACTGCAAAATGATACTCATCATTGTAGTTGTAACGAAGCATGGCGATTCCCGCAATCTCCAATTCCTTTAATGATAAATTAGAATTACGGAACTTGGTAATCATACGTTTATTCACGGTAAGGGATTCTCGCATATCCAAATCCACCGGGTTAAACAACTCGGCAAACTGATTGGTATCCGTATAAAGTCCATAGTATAATGCCGTTCCCACCGTTTCATCCGTATCCACAGGGTATCCTACTTCTCGTAGCATTTTCCACACCAAGGTGGCGCAGCTTCCAAGATTCTGCCTGATACGGTAATTTTCTAAATCCTTTATCTCCAATGGATGATGGTCTATAACTGCCACATATTCCGCGGGAATCTTGGTTACATTCCCTGCTCCATATTGGCAATCTACCAATATCAATGCCCCTTCAATCATCTTGATATCGGTTGGCTTACAATATTCCAATGGAATCTCCAAATAATCTAAAAGTAGCATCAAATTACTTTTGTTAATCTGATTGGTTCCTGAATAAATAAAGCGAACCTTTTTTCCTATACTCTCAAAATATTTATACAATGCAAATCCAGAACCGATAGTATCCGCATCTGGATTATCATGACATTGTATGGTAATGCATTTAAAATCAATAAAATCTGTTAATTTCATGTTATTACTCGCCCTCGTATCTTTAACTCTTATATTAATATACCCTTTTTCTATTTTATCATGAAGAGAGTACTTTTCATACACCAAAAATGCTCCACTGAAGGCAAATGGTAACTACCATCTACTTTCGTGGAGCATATTTTCATTCAGTCAATTCTAATTAGTGATGGAATAATCTGATGCCTGTAAATGCCATTACCATGTTGTACTTGTTGCAGCATTCGATAACTGCATCATCACGTACAGAACCACCTGGCTGTGCAATATACTTAACACCGCTCTTATGAGCTCTCTCGATATTATCTGAGAATGGGAAGAATGCGTCAGAACCTACGGTAACATCGGTCATCTGATCTAACCAAGCTCTCTTTTCTTCTGCAGTAAATACAGCTGGTTTTACTTTGAAGATTCTCTCCCAAGCGCCATCTGCAAGAATATCCATGTACTCTTCGCCCATGTATACGTCAATTGCATTATCTCTATCAGCTCTTCCAAGTCCATCAACAAACTGTAAGCCCATAACCTGTGGTGACTGACGTAAGAACCAGTTGTCAGCCTTGCTACCTGCAAGTCTGGTACAGTGGATACGTGACTGCTGACCTGCACCGATACCGATTGCCTGACCATCCTTAACATAGCATACAGAGTTAGACTGTGTATATTTCAATGTGATAAGCGCAATCTTCATATCGATAGATGCGTTTTCTGGAATCTCTTTGTTCTCAGTTACGATGTTAGAAAGTAAATCAGCATTGATATCAAGCTCATTTCTTCCCTGCTCGAAAGTAATTCCATATACCTGCTTCTTCTCAAGCTCAGCAGGAACATAATTCTCATCAATCTGGATAACGTTGTAGTTACCATTCTTCTTAGCTTTTAAAATAGCAAGTGCTTCATCGGTGTACCCAGGAGCAATAACACCATCAGATACTTCACGCTTAATAAGCTTAGCAGTATCTGCATCACATACATCAGACAATGCGATGAAATCACCGAAAGAAGACATTCTATCAGCACCTCTTGCTCTTGCATATGCACAAGCTAAAGGAGACAGCTCTCCCAAATCGTCTACCCAATAAATCTTAGCCAAAGTATCGCTAAGTGGAAGACCTACAGCAGCACCTGCTGGAGATACATGCTTGAAAGAGGTTGCTGCAGGAAGGTTTGTAGCTGCCTTTAACTCTTTTACTAACTGCCAACCGTTGAAAGCATCCAAGAAGTTAATATATCCTGGCTTACCATTTAATACGGTAACAGGTAAATCGCTGCCATCCTCCATGTAGATTCTAGAAGGCTTCTGGTTAGGGTTACATCCATATTTTAATTCGATTTCGTTCATTTTATCCTCATTTCTGCCTCTTGGGCACTTGAACTTGTTAATGTATTAATTCAACTAACCGCAATTATGCGTTTTTGTTAATAATCTTAGTCTCATATTTACCAGTCTCAATATCAATGTATCTTACAAAAAGAGATACCTTGTTATCTTCATTTAAGCTGGTCCAAAGCATGTTGGTAAAAGCTTCCATATCATCTGGAATCTCAACAACCTTTGGCTCACCCTGGAAGCTTGGAAGTGGATTAGCATCATGCATATAAGTATGAATGAAACGACCCTCGCCAGCCTTTGGATTATCATAGGTAAATGTATAACGGTTACAGCAAGAAGGATCGCCGTTGTTGCTCTTTAAAATAGACATAGCGAAATCATACTCACCATTCTCCACATGCATTACACCTGAGATTCTAGGGGTGTAGTTAGGACCATCTGGCTCAAATTCACGGCTTCTTAATGACTGCTCAAAAGTAAGTCCCTTATCCATTCCATCATAGATAGTATCGGTCTGATCACCATTGGTTACGATGGTGTTATTACCTAATACACGAACTGGTGCATAGATAATTAAGCTAGGGTCTTCCAACTTAGAAGGGTCATAAGCCTCTGTACGAATACCCTCACCCTCAGTTACAAATACACGGTTACGGCTATTGCTGCTTCTTCCCATAATAAAATAAGCAGTTACTGCATACTTACCATTCGCAGAACGACCGATTACGATACCTCTTCCTGGATACGCATTGTTTTTAAGTTCCTGTTCCAATGACAACATACTTTTTCCTCCTTTGCCAATCGACACACATTTTAACACGTTAATATAACAAAAAGACCACCCAAGCATCACTAAAAGTGGTGCCCAGGCGGTCGGCTAATCATTATTCTGTACTCCCTGTGGGTCATCCCACCATAGTTCCTAGAACTACTTTCCGCCAGTCGTACAGCTCACGATTTATATTACACAGTTTTTTCCAAATTAGCAAGCCCCATTTTTATTTCCATAAAAAATCTACTAAGAACTCTATTGAAATTATACAACCTGCTTCATCTTTGGAGCATATTTTGCCTCAAAATTCTCTCTTGGCATAGGGCGATCATAATAATATCCCTGTATGTATTTTACCTTCATATCATGCAAGCTCATGAATTGACGAATAGATTCAATTCCTTCCACACATACACTTACACCAATAGTCTCTGCTAATTCTGCTACCATCTTAACAAAAGACTTAGAATAAGCGTCCTCTGCCAAACCTTTTACAAAGCTTTGATCCACTTTAATAACGTCCAAAGGAATCTCACGAATATGATTCAAAGAAGAGTATCCTGTTCCAAAATCATCCAGTGCAATCTTCACACCAAGTGCTTTAATTTTACCAAGAATCTCTTTCATTCGTTCCATATCGTTAATTGCAAGGCTTTCCGTAACTTCCAAGGTTAGATTCTTAGGATTCAAACCGCTTTCCTTCAAGGTCTGCTCTATGGTCTCTACCACGTCGTTCTGCAAAAGTTGAACCACAGAAAGATTCACATTTACCTTGTAATCTGGATAGCCATTGTCATTCCATGCTTTACAATGAGCACATGCTTCCTTCAACACATAATTACCAATTGGATTAATCAGTCCCAAATACTCTGCCAACGGAATAAAATCTGCTGGTGAGATGAATCCAAGCTTCTCACTATTCCAACGAATTAACGCTTCTGCACCAGCACATACAGATTCTTCACCTTCAATGTTGATGATTGGCTGATAATAAATTTCAAATTCTGCATATCCAGTGGCAGCAGCATCTCGCATATTACGCTCCATGTCCAAACGTTTACCAGATACAGATAGCATACTATCGTCATAATTGGTAATTCGATTCTTACCTGCCTTTTTGGACTCATACATTGCAATATCTGCTTTTTTAATCAAATCCGCTACAGAATCACCCGCTGCAGGGAATTTTACAATTCCCATACTCATGGTGCAATAATAATCCGAATCCTTAAGGAACCATGGTTTACTGAATATTTCTTTCACAGAATCTACAATGTTATCAAAATACTGATAAGCCTGAGGTGACACTACAATAACGAACTCGTCTCCGCCCATGCGATAACAGCTATCTTGAATTCCTTTAATACGTCTAAATGCACTGGAAATTGCTTTTAATAAAGCATCTCCGTAACGATGTCCCAAACCATCATTAATATTTTTAAAATCATCTAAATCTATGTAGAAAAGTGCACCCACTTCATTCTTTTTCTTAGCTTCATCGATTTGTCTTGCCAAATCACGTTCACAGCACATACGATTATATAGACCTGTCAAAAAGTCTGTATTCGCCTGCTGCTCAATCTTCTTCTGATATAACTTAGTCTCCGTTACATCATACAAAGAATATAAAATTGCTTTCTTACCATCTACCCAAGCGATTTCCTTTTGTACAATATCATACCAGCGATGGGAATCTTCATAGTATAGTTCATGACTACCAAAGCGTTCTTTTCCGTCGTCCGCTTTTGCAAATAGTTGACGAAAACTATTGTCATAATATTCCTCAGGGAATGAATTTTTCAGCTTTTTATTACCAAAAAGCATCTTTCCCGTCTCTTTATCAGCCACGTAAATAGCACAACCTACATGGTCTAAAATAGCTTCTAATGCTACATTGGAATCAGATATAGAATCTTTCTGCTTCTGTTTTGTAAGAATACTCTGTAAAATCTTAACCGCATCTGTGGTAAATTTAATCTCGCGAACACTCCACACATGCTCTTTCATACTGTGGTTTGCCACAAAAACAACATGTTTATTATCTTCATTGGTCTTTACTGGGAAAAACATTACCGCTTTACGTTCTACCGCTTCCAATCGCTTAATGATGTCCCTATTTTGAGGTGTGGAAGATACTACAATTGGCTTCTCTACCCCAAAATCAAACTCCACATCAAGATTTCTGGTATGGTCATAATGAGATGCCACTCCCTGATTACACCATTCTACTAATACATCCATCTGTTTCTTATCTGAATATATTTCTAAAACCTCCGCAGTATCCACTTGTAAATACTGACCTAGCACACTTAACCATTTATTAATTATTACCTCTAAATGTTCTTCGCTGTCTAACAAGTGTACCATCTCTGTAGTTGCTTCAATGGTAGACAAGTTACGATTCATCTCTGCCTCTGCTGTAGCACTCATCTGCATTTGTACAGAAGCATTCTTGCTACCAAAGATACTACAACTTACCGTGCGAATCAAATCTAACACCTGCCAGAACTGATTCTCCTCACGTCCACTTCTCTTACAGTCCTCTAATACAATCCAATACAGAAGCGTCTTTCCTTCTAGACGAACCGCAATAGCAGCCACCCTTCCAGCTCCCGCTTCTATCTCTTCAATTGCCAATTCTTCCAAAGAACCATCTTCTACACGCTCTAATACTTCCTTGACTTTATCCCCTTCTAGATGCTGCGCAATTTCATCGGATAGTTCTAATCTCCCCGAGCATTCTGTTAATCTTGCAAAAGAATCATTCAAACAATACATACAAATATTTGCCACTTGGCAGAATTCATTTTGAATACTTTGCAGTTCTTGTTTGTTAATCAAATCATAAAACGACATAATATTGTTCTCCCATTCCTAAAACACACACCTCATTCATTTTATCACACTTCCAATGGGCATGAACACAGTTTTTGTATTAATTATGTCACAATCTTTTCAAGCGTTTTTTGTCTATTTTTCTCTATAATCTTTCGGCATTATAAACAAAAAGGGCATATGCCTAAACCTTTATTTGTCTAAGCATATACCCTACATAAATCATATATTAGGCATCAACACTATAGTTAGGTGCTTCTTTGGTAATATGAATGTCATGTGGATGACTTTCCTTCAAAGATGCAGCTGAAATTTTAACAAACTTACCATTCTGCTTTAAGTCTTCAATGGTAGGAGTACCACAGTAACCCATACCAGAACGTAATCCGCCCATCAACTGGAATACAGTATCTTCTACTTCACCCTTGTAAGCAACTCGTCCTTCAACACCTTCTGGAACTAACTTCTTAGCATTTGCCTGGAAGTAACGATCCTTACTACCATTTTCCATAGCTGCGATAGAACCCATACCACGGTATACTTTGTATTTTCTACCCTGGAATAATTCAACTTCTCCTGGGCTTTCCTCACAACCTGCGAGCATACTACCCATCATACATACATTACCACCAGCAGCAATAGCCTTAGTAAGGTCACCAGAGAACTTAATACCACCATCTGCGATAATAGGTACTC
>CAZHEM010000133.1:0-7542 GCA_964531725.1 uncultured Acetatifactor sp. | reverse complement strand
CCTCAAGGGCCATGCCGTACTCATAATCTTCTGCATATTTCTTAACTTGTGCAAAATGAGTATTTAATGGTTGTCCATTTAAGGTATACCCACATAATTGTTCTGCAAGGGCAGATATTTCATCACCCTCAAAGCTATCGCAAGCCTCTTTCAATTTCTCAACATACTCCTGTAATGCTTCTATTGATATCTCTTTCATATCAGTAACGGATATGCCTTGGTTATCTGTATCATTACTTCCATTTTCCTGCAAATATTTCTGAATCTCTTTGATTACATCATCCAATAACTGAAGAATATTTGCATGCTCCTCTTGTATTATTTCATATTTTCCCTCTTTCCCTGCAAACTCCAATTTTTTCGCAAGTTCAGAGAGGTCCTTAGCTCCAATGCTAAGAGAAGAACTCTTCATACCATGAGCCTGAATCGTATAGTTCTTCCAATCCTTCGCCTCAAAATATGCAGTAAGAGATTTTCTATAAACATCCCCACTCCCCGCATAGATATTCAACAGTTCTATATAGTTTTCTTTGCTATTGCCTGAGTACATTAATCCTGTATTGTAATCAATAATTCCATCTCCAGACATTTCTTCCATGGTTTCTAAGCTTCCATCATCTACCATTCTAGTGGTATTGCTTACAATAAGATGATTCGGCAACCAATTACGCAATACTCTATCTAACACAGATACTTCAATTGGCTTTGCAAGGAAATCATTGAATCCAGAACCTAAGAACATTTCTCTAGCGCCACTTACTGCGTTGGCTGTTAAAGCAATAATTGGTACTCTCTTGTAATATTCTCCCGGCAGCTCACGGATAATCTGTGTTGCTTCCACACCATCCATCTCTGGCATCATATGGTCCATAAATACCATATCGTATTCCTGCACCTGCATAGAATCAATAGCATCCTGGCCACTTGGTGCAGTATAAATCTTCATGTTATACGGCTTCATTAATCCTGCTGCTACTTTTAAGTTCACCGCTGAGTACATTAATCCTGTATTGTAATCAATAATTCCATCTCCAGACATTTCTTCCATGGTTTCTAAGCTTCCATCATCTACCATTCTAGTGGTATTGCTTACAATAAGATGATTCGGCAACCAATTACGCAATACTCTATCTAACACAGATACTTCAATTGGCTTTGCAAGGAAATCATTGAATCCAGAACCTAAGAACATTTCTCTAGCGCCACTTACTGCGTTGGCTGTTAAAGCAATAATTGGTACTCTCTTGTAATATTCTCCCGGCAGCTCACGGATAATCTGTGTTGCTTCCACACCATCCATCTCTGGCATCATATGGTCCATAAATACCATATCGTATTCCTGCACCTGCATAGAATCAATAGCATCCTGGCCACTTGGTGCAGTATAAATCTTCATGTTATACGGCTTCATTAATCCTGCTGCTACTTTTAAGTTCACCGCATTATCATCTACAATCAATACCTTCGCCTCTGGTGCTACAAATCGAGTTACAGCACTCTTTCGATCCGAATATCCAAGAATAAATTTCTCATTATTCATTACTGCTGCAAAAGTAAGTGCATAGAATGGCTTATACACATTTTTAACATTGCTAGGAAGTTCTAATGCATTAAATCTATCTTGTATAACCACTAGATTAAGGGTATCCGCAACCTTCATAAACCAGTCCGCATTCATAGCATATTCTTCTCTTGCGATAAAGCAATGGGTGTGTTCACCCGAAGAAATACCCTGCTTCAGTTCCTCTATGGTATCATATATGGTAAATTCCATATCAAAATTTTTACCCATTTCATGAATAAGCTTCGTATATTGTCGTGGAATTCTTGAATGAGGGTATTTGCTCATATCCAAAAATACTGCAATATTGGCTTTTTCTTTTGATTTAACTGTGATAAATGGTTCAGGATCTGATACACGTAAAGGAATTACAAATTTGAATTCTGACCCTTCTCCATAGGTACTATTGACATTGATAAAACCACCCATTTTGGTTACTAATCTCTTAGAAATGGCAAGGCCAAGTCCTGTTCCTTCTACAGAACGATTCTTCTTGGTATCAACCTGCTGGAAACTGGTAAAAAGCTTTTCCAAGTTCTCCTCTGTAATACCAATACCGGTATCTCTTACCGTCACATTTAGATTAATACCATATTCTTGACGACTTTGGGTTATCTTAACAGTAACACAACCCTTGTGGGTAAATTTCACAGCATTGGTCAATAAATTAATCATAACCTGCCTGATGCGCACTTCATCTCCCACAAGTCCTTTGGGAATACTAGGGTCTACACGAACGATAATCTCTAATCTCTTATCGCCTTTTCGTGTCATAGCCATATTTACCACATCATTAATAGTAGAACCAATATTAAAAGGTTCCTCAATTAACTCTGCTTTTCCAGACTCGATTTTGGAGAAATCTAAAATATCATTAATAATAGACAGTAAAGAACGGCTTGCGCTCTGAATGTTAAAACAATTCTCGCGGACATTTTCGTTGATTTCATCACGCAAAATCAACTCACACATACCGACTATGGCATTCATAGGTGTACGAATCTCGTGGGACATATTCGCCAAAAAATCATTTTTGGAACGATTGGCATCTTCCAGTTTTTCGATTAGCGCAGCCTGCTGTTGACGATATTGATACACACGATGTTGTGTAATTCCACACATAAAGGTCATCCCAAAATAAACAATTGGAAAACGTAATTGGTATACTTCTGAATACTGATATCCCATACTTTGTAATGGTGTCCACATATAAATCAAAGTAGATAGTCCTAAAAACAAACTAAAAAACAAACCATAATATAGACTAAAACAATACATTGCGGCAGGAGGAACTACCAACAACCAAAGAATACTAAATCCACCCACTCCACCAGTTACTACATAACACATCATCGTGGCATATGCACCTATCATCATAGAAATAAGTGCCAACAACTTATTTTTTGTTATCAAGGTTACAATAATAACTGCAAGAAACCATACTCCCATTCCATTGGATACATATGCCATTTCTACATCTCCAGTGAAAATGTTCAAAATTCCGATTAGAAAACCCATAACGGAGATAAAAACACAGCCTATTAAGAGGGATTTCATATTCAATTCTTGTACTTCATTATTTAAACGAAAAAATCTTAACTTTTTCACACTGTATCCTCCCTAACAATCAGAGATTCATCCTCTTTTAACATCTGTAAAAATAATTCTACAAGCACCGGATCGAACTGTGTTCCTCTTCCATTCTCCAGCTCAGAAATTACAATATTATACGGCAATGCTTGTCTATACGCTCGATTGGATGTCATTGCATCATAAGTGTCCGCAATGGCAATGATCCTTGCTTCAATCGGAATCTCCTCGCCCTTTTTCCCACTAGGATATCCAGTTCCATCATAACGCTCATGATGATATAGAGCTCCCAACTGAACATCAGGAATCGTAGTAATGCCTTTTAAAATATCTCCACCGATTACAGGATGTTTCTTAAGTACATCAAATTCTTCATCTGTCAATGCCATAGGTTTATTCAAAATCACATCTGGCACTGCAATCTTGCCAATATCATGCAATAACGCACTATAATTCAAATTCTTGATTGCCTCATCGTCCCAACCCAAACGTTTTGCTATTGCTACCGAACACTTAGCAACTCTGTTAGAATGACCACTGGTATACAAATCCTTAGCTTCAATGGTATGAGCAATCGCCATAATGGCATTCAAGGTAACCAACTCAACTTCTTTCGTCTTCTCCATTAATCGCTCTTCCAAATCATTTCGTAGTTCTGTTAATTCTAGAATACGACTTACTCGGCTCTGCATAACTTGTGGCACAAAGGGTTTGGAGATAAAATCATTGGCACCATCAGAAAGACACTGAGATTCAGTCTCTGGTTTAGAATCTGCCGTCAGAAAAATAATAGGAATTTTAGCCCATTCCTTATGCTCACGTATGCGCTTCATGGTCTCTCTTCCATCCATTTCTGGCATACTGATATCCAACAAAATCAAGTCTGTACTCTTTTTTTCCAAAAATTGCAAGGCTTGAAAACCAGATGTAACTGGTGTTACCTGGTAATATTTTGAAAGCTCTTGTTTTGCTAAAGTTAAATTCGTTTTGTCATCGTCTACAATGAGAATATGCTTCATGCTCTTTACCCCTATCCCTCGTCTGAATAGACACAAAATATCTATTTAATTGTACCTAATTTCTAACAATTCCGCAAGGTTTCAAACAAAAAAGAGACCAATAGATTCACTATTGGTCTCATCTGCCAGTATGGCTTTATTGAGGTATGAAATTAACGATTAATTCAAGTTCAATCTCTGTCCAGCAACAATGATATTTACGTCGCTGAGCTGAGGATTCTTACGGAACAGCTCGATTACTGGAATACGATGGCGAGCTGCTATGGTTGAAAGAGTATCTCCTGACTGAATTACATACTGTCCGTCAGAGAAAACACCAGTTTCTACAGGTCTATAAGTGGTAATTGTTAATAAGAAGTCACCACCACGTCTTAATGCAAACATAGACTGTCCTTCTACATTTACCTGGAAGGAACCACAATACTCTAATCTTCCATTAAGGGAATTGTAACGGTAAAGGTTTGCATATTTGCCTGCATTCTCTGCACCAACACCTACGTGAATGTTTACATGAACTGGGAATACTCCTGTATCTTTCACTGCAATCTGACGCTTGCTGTCACCATCTTTGCTAGCTACCACATTCTCTGGAATGTTCTTTGCATTGTTATCTACTGTTAAATCAACATTTTCCAATCTTGATAAATTAACATTTCTCAAATTCTGTCCGCTAATACTAAGTGCCACACCATTACCAGAATGGAATGCCAAAGTAACACCTGTTCCCTTAATGGTATCTAAAAGGCTTGTTGGAACCTTGGTCTCACCAGAAGAGATAAAGTCCATGTTAGTGTTACCTACTACATTGCTGTTTACAATTTCATTAACCTTGTCTGCAACACTTGACTGAACATCTTCCCATACGATAGTAGTAGATTCGCCAGCAACGAAATCGTCTTCATTATCTTCTTCTGCTGAATCTTCTTCAACGTTCACATCTTCATCCTTTACGTCTTCGTCTTTTACATCTTCATCTTTTCCAGCATCTTCACCCGAATTATCATCTGAATCATCTTCTGCAGGCTCTACCACTTCATAGAGATATACTTCATCTACATTTCCCCATGTCTGAAGTGCAGTTGTTGTAATAGAGATTGTGATGGTAATATCTCCACCTTCAGCAAGCTCAATGTTATTAACCTGCGCTTTGTCCCATACTAACCAACCAAGGAGCTCTGCGCTATCGGTTCCTGCTTCGGTATCTCCCTTAGCAGAAATAGTAATAGTATAGCTATCCGCTTCTCCCTG
This sequence comes from uncultured Acetatifactor sp., assembly GCA_964531725.1. GTDB lineage: Bacteria > Bacillota > Clostridia > Lachnospirales > Lachnospiraceae > Acetatifactor. The sequence continues at coordinate 2,124 of CAZHEM010000133.1, read as the reverse complement.
ACCATCCACATTCATAAAGCATGCATAGGTACCTGCTGGAAGATTTGTAACAGTCTGAGTCAAAGTTACCCCTGTAACAGTCTCATTCCATGCATCGAATTTGAAGGAATTAACTCCACGTTTTACATTTTCTGTATCAATTTTAAGTAAGTCCCCATTATTGTCGCCAATGTTAAGGATCCATCCGTTGCCATCGCCAATACCATCTTCAAAACCACCATTTTTCAAAAGGTTAACAGGTAATACTTCTACGTTACAGATTGCTTCCAAACCGCCTGCAACACCTTTTACGGTGTATGTTCCAATTTCTTTGATGGCTACAACCTGATCTGCATTCCAAGTCACACTAACTTCTGCTTCACTACCATCATTGTAAATACCTGTTACAGTACTAGGTAAACTAATAGTCTGTCCATAGTCAAACTCTACAGCGCTAGATTTTACATTATCTAATCTCTTGGTGGTAGTTGCACCGGTTGCTACATATTTGAATACATTCAAGGAATCATGAGGATTACCATTGTGATCGAACAATGCCTGATTGTCCCATGAGCTTCCGCCGTAATATCTACCTGCATTTTCTGCATCATATTCTGCTGAGTAGCTTGCTGCCCAACCAGAACCGAACTGCTCCCATTTTGCTTTGTTAGAAGCGAGTATCTCTGCTGCATTAGATGCATCTTTATCATATACCTGTACAGGAATCCATGCTGGCTCCCAGTAGAACATACCAATACCATTGGTGGTATTACTCATGGTTTTCATGATGTCTGTAAGCGAGTCTGCCTGTCCCTGAATAGAGATGTTGTAATTGAGAGCTAAGCTATTTGCTTGGTCTGCACGAACATTGTTTTCATGACCATCGCCATCTTCATAGGTATACGCATAAGAAGTCTCTGCTACCATTACCTTTTTATCGTAACTGCTTGCAATGCTACTAAGTACATTCTGTAAATTCTCTAAGGTACCATGCCAGAAAGGATAGTAAGAGGTTGCGAATACATCGTAATCTACACCATTGCTTTCCAAATTAGAAGCAAAGGTTGCCTGATTACCTGACTGAGGTTCTGTAAAGTGCAGAGCAACTAATACTTCACTTCCATCTTCGGTACCTGCACCAAATACACTCTCTTCATAAGCACGAACAGCACTGCTTCCTGCATTGAAAATAGTAGCCATATTCGCCCAATTACTGCTTGATTCACCACAAATACCATTGTTGGTCTCGTTACCAACCTGTACCATGCGTACGTCTACGCCTGCATTGTGCAAAGAAGTTAAACTATCTAATGTAAAGTTGTATACTGCTGTCTCTTTTTCTGAAAGGCTATATTCCTCCCATGCTTTTGGTGCATCCTGTGCTGCTGGATCTGCCCAGAAGTCAGAATAATGGAAATCAATTAATACTTTCAGTCCTGCATCTGTTGCAAGTTTACCCATGTTTTTGGCTTTTTCGATGTCATTGTTACCACCACCGTAGCCATTACCATTTGCATCATATGGATTGTTCCATACGCGGATACGAACCCAGTTAACACCAGCTTCTTTTAATAAATTAAAGAATCCTGCGTCATCCAATACATTACCATCAAAGTCACGATATACTACACCACTCTGCTTTTCCACAACGAAGCTGGAAATGTCTACACCCTTGATAAAATCTTCATCTAAATCTAATTTGTCTACATAGATTTCTGCATCCACGATACTTGCAGATACCAATGCATCCTTAGCTGCCTGCAAAGCTGTAGTCATTGTGGTAATTGCTTCTAAGGTTGTAGCTGAAAGGTTTGCATTTGCAGATGCATAGAAGGTCTCTGCCTCTGTAAGTTTTGTAGTTAATGTTGCAAAGCTTTCTGCTTTCCAATCTGCAGAATTGAGTGCTTTACATTCCGTGATTAAAGTATTTAATGCTTCTAATGCTGTTGTTTTCTCAGCTAAAATTTCTTCATCTGAAAGCTGTAGAATCTTAATGTTATCCATCTTGAAGTAACCATCTGCTTGCAAATCACCCAAAATAGTTACGGTTACTGTTGCATCCTGTGATAAGGATAATACGCCTGTGGTTGCTGGCTGATAATCATTCCATGCATTAACAACCATATCAGCACTTTCTCTATTGGT
>CAZHEM010000132.1:0-7573 GCA_964531725.1 uncultured Acetatifactor sp. | reverse complement strand
GCATTAGGTACCATGGCAGTAGGCGAAGGTGGACCAGAGCTTGTTAAGCAGTTATTGAATCAGACTTACGATATTAATATGCCAGGAGTAGTTGGTGTTTACTTGAAGGGTTCACCTGTAATGGGTGTTGGTCCTCAGGACGTTGCACTTGCTATTATTGGTGCTGTATTTAAGAATGGTTTTGTTAAGAATAAAGTAATGGAATTCGTAGGCCCAGGTGTTGAGAATCTTAGCGCAGATTTCCGTATTGGTATCGACGTTATGACTACTGAAACTACCTGTTTATCATCTATCTGGAAGACAGATGATGAGATTAAGGACTTCTATGAGACTCATGGAAGAGGCGAAGAGTACGCTGAGTTGAATCCAGGTCAGGTTGCTTATTACGACGGCATGATTGTAGTTGACTTAGATAAGGTTAGACTGCTATGCCATTCCATCCAAGCAATACCTACACCATTGAAGAACTTAATGCAAACCTTTTAGATATTCTTGATGAGACAGAAAAACGTGCCCTTGTAAGCTTAGATGGAGCAGTAGAGTTTAACCTTAAGAATAAAGTTAAGAATGGTAAATTCATGGTAGATCAGGGTATTATCGCTGGTTGTGCAGGTGGTGGATTTGAGAATATCTGTGCAGCAGCTGATATCTTAAAGGGTAACTACATCGGTTCAGATGGATTTACTTTAAGCGTATATCCTGCATCTATGCCTGTATATATGGAACTTGTTAAGAATGGTTGTGCAGCTACCATCATGGAGACTGGTGCAATTATGAAGACTGCATTCTGTGGTCCTTGTTTTGGTGCTGGTGATACTCCTGCAAACAACGCATTCAGTATTCGTCACTCTACTAGAAACTTCCCTAACCGTGAAGGTTCTAAGTTACAGAATGGCCAGATTTCTTCTGTTGCACTTATGGATGCTCGTTCTATCGCAGCAACTGCTGCTAACAAAGGCGTGCTTACTCCTGCTACAGAGTTCGACGGAACTATTGGTAAATACAAATATCACTTTGACAGCAATATCTACGCTAACCGTGTATTCGATTCTAAGGGTGTTGCAGACGAAAGCGTAGAGATTCAGTTTGGTCCTAACATTAAGGACTGGCCAGCAATGGGTGCTTTACCTGAGAACATGGTACTTCGTGTGGTAAGTGAGATTCATGATCCTGTTACTACTACAGATGAGTTAATCCCTTCAGGCGAGACTTCATCATATCGTTCTAACCCACTTGGACTTGCAGAGTTCGCATTAAGCCGTAAGGATCCTAACTATGTAGGTCGTGCAAAACAGGTTCGTGCAGCTCAGGATGCAGTTATGGAAGGTAAATGTCCTATTGAGGCATGTCCTGATTTGGACTTGGGAGAAGTATGTGCTACAATCCAGAAGACCTATCCTAACGTAGGAGAAGGTAATTTAGGATTTGGTTCTACTATCTTTGCTGTAAAACCAGGTGATGGTTCTGCTCGTGAGCAGGCTGCTTCATGTCAGAAGGTGCTTGGTGGATGGGCTAATATCGCTAACGAATATGCTACTAAGAGATATCGTTCTAACTTAATCAACTGGGGTATGCTTCCATTCTTGATTCCAGAAGGAGAACTTCCATTCAAGAATCTTGATTATTTATTCATTCCAGAGATTAAGAAAGCAGTTGAAGAAAAATGGGATGTTATCAAGGCTTATGTAGTAAAAGACGGAGATATGAAGGAATTTGAATTGCGTCTTGGTGAGTTAACCGATGAAGAACGTCAGATTATTCTTAAGGGATGTTTGATTAATTATAATCGTGTATAAACTAAAGAAATAAAAATATGTGTCGATATTATTACCAACAAGGAAAATGACCGGTCGGAGACCTTAGTTAATGTTGACACCATGGATGGTATTTATAGAGGAGTGGCCACTCTTCTATAAATGCCATTTTTTTATTTCTAAGAAATAGCGTAATTCAGAAAGAGAATCGCGAACTCAGTTTGAATGAAGCTACTTTCTTGTGAGAAGGGAGAACGATTGAGGATTGAATCCAGCACAATAGGAATGGATTCCGCTAGAAGTTATAAAACTTCTACTATGGCCGTAAGACGGTTTATGATAATGGATTATCAACAAGAAGTAGATCAAAGTAATACTTTGCTAAATACAACAGTTAGCGAAGAGGAACAGAGTGCGAATCAGACAGAAGATAATGCACAAACAGCAGAAAATGCTGAAAATAAAGAAAATGCAGCAAGTGCGTATTGGGAGAATCGATTAGGGATAAACTATCGACGAACAACCATTAGAAGTAATTCCGATTATGTAGTGAATGACATCCGACAGTTAACAGTTCGCTATATTTTTGATTTACTATTTGCTTCTAGAAAGAGCAGATTTCAGCAGTGGCTAGAGGAAAATGGCTATGCACAAAATAGTGCATCTGAACAGACGCAAAATGTAGAAGCAATATCAAATAATCAGTTAAATGATGCATACCTAACGCAGGAACCAAGAGTAATTACTGCATCGTTAAAGGTATTAAATTTTACAGAAGAGTCCTGGACCACAGAGACAGAAGATACCCAATTTTCCACTCAAGGAACAGTTAAGACTGCGGATGGACGGGAGATTACCTTTAATGTAAATGTGGGTATGAGCAGAGAATTTACCCAGTATTTCCGTCAGGATTTGCAACTGGCGCAATTTAGTATGTGCGATCCATTGGTTATTAATCTAGATACAGACGTGGCTAGTCTTACTGATCAAAATTTTTATTTTGATATTGATGCAGATGGTGAAGAAGATGAGATTGCAAGCCTGTCTTCTAATAGTGGTTACCTTGCATTAGACAAGAATGGCGATGGTGCGATTAATGATGGTAGTGAGTTGTTTGGTACCAAAAGCGGCAATGGATTTGCAGATTTAGCTGAATATGATGAGGACGGCAATGGTTGGATTGATGAAAATGATGCTGTCTGGAAGAAGTTGCAGATATGGTGCAAAGACGAGAATGGAAAGGATATCTTATATCGTCTGTCAGAAAAAAATGTAGGAGCCATTTGTCTGCAGAATGCATCTACAGATTTTGCATTAAAGAATCAAGATGGTCGCATGCTTGGAAATATTCGTAATACGGGATTTTTCTTGTATGAAAATGGTATGGCAGGTACTTTACAACATGTAGATGTAGCGAAATATAGTAGAGAAGCTTAATAATGTGAAAATAAAAAAATGTGGGCGATGCAAAATCATTTTTGCATCGCTCATTTGTATATTTCCTTTCCTTTGGGCAATCATAATAACAAAACGACACAAAAGTGACGGGAAAGGAAAAGTGAATATGAATAGAAGAATTAGACGTAATAGAAAAAATAGTTTAAGACGTGAACGTATTATTATGATTACCTCATCAGCATTTGTACTTGCTGCATTAACTATGACTGGAGCATATTTCAATAATCAAAATGCAGAATCTAAGGATGATGGATATACCATTGATTTTGCAGCCTTGGAGGATACTGCAGAAGATAAATCTAATGAATTGGCACAAAATATGGCAGAGGAGGAAGCAGACGCTTCGTTACAAATGGCGCAAGTGGACACTCAGAAACAGATAGCACAGTCGGATGTTCAGCTACAGATGGCACAGACAGATGTGCAATTGCAACTAGAGGAGGCAAATACTACAAGAGAATTATTAAATGAAATTGCATCTGATATTGAAGTGGAAAACGATATGTTGCAAGCTTCAGCTGCAGAAGGTTCGCTAGAGGAAAGCGAAATGAATGATGAAGGAAATGGAGAAGTTGTCTCGCAGGAAGTTGAGGTTTCATCAGGACAAGTAGAGGTGGCAAGAACGCTTCATTTTTCGGAAGAAACAGGATTAGTTCGTCCTATTAGTGGAGATATTTTAATGCATTACAGCATGGAGGGTAGTATTTATTTTGCAACACTTGACCAATATAAGTACAATCCAGCTACTATTTTTGCAGCAGAAGAAGGCACTATGGTAAGTGCATGTGCGGAAGCGAAAGTGCAGGACATTTATGCCAACGAAGAATTAGGAAATATTGTGGTATTGGAATTAGGTGATGGCTATTTGGCTACTTATGGTCAGCTGAAGAATCTAGAGGTAGAAGAAGGCGACTTTGTAAAAGCAGGTGATGTAATAGGTAGTGTGGCAGCTCCAACCAAATATTATAGTGTAGAAGGTACAAACCTGTATTTCCAGATTGCTAAGGATGGAGTGCCTGTGAATTCGGAAGGGTTATTTCAGTAGAAGGGAAGCTTAGTGAAATGTATATAGTTGGCGGCAGATTAAAAACCATGGCAGGCAAAGACATTGAAGAGGGGATTATTCACATTCGAGATGGAAAAATTACAGCCATAGGTTCAAGCGGTGACATTGCCATAAGACCCGAACCGGATGAAGAAGTGTTACAAGTAAAGGGTGCACTGGTTATGCCAGGAATTATTGAGGCTCATTGCCATATGGGAATCACCGAAGAAAAGAAAGGTATGGAGGGAGACGATTGTAATGAAAATGTGAATCCTATTACACCATATCTTCGAGCCATTGATGCAATCAATACCATGGATGCGGCCTTTGATGATGCGGTGAGAGCAGGTATTACGGCAGCAATGATTGGACCGGGAAGCTCTAACGTGGTAGGTGGACAATTCGCCCTTCTTAAGACGAAAGGCCGTCGGGTGGATGATTTAATTATTAAAGCCCCTGCTGCTATGAAGGTGGCTTTTGGGGAGAATCCCAAAGTCAACTTCTCTGGGATGGGAAAAAGTCCATCAACTAGAATGGCTATAGCAGCAATGCTTCGTCAGGAACTGCAGGAGGCAGTAGAATATAAGAAGCATAAAGATAATGCTGAAAAAAATAAAGAAGTTTTTGAAGAGGACTTCACGAAAGAATGCTGGATACCAGTTCTTAATAGAGAGATTCCATTGAAAGCTCATGCTCACCGCGTAGATGATATTTTTACTGCGATTCGTATCGCAAAAGAGTTCAACCTGAAAATGACCTTGGATCATTGTTCGGAGGGACATTTAATCGCAGAAGAAATTGCTAGAGAAGGATTCCCAGCAATCGTAGGTCCAGATCTTGCTAGTCGAAGCAAGATAGAGGTACAGAATATGGCATTTAAGACGGCAGGAGTTCTGAACAAAGCGGGTGTGCTATTATCCATTACCACGGACCATCCAGTATCATTGATTCAGTCTTTGCCCCTTTGTGCAGGTCTAGCAGTAAAAGCAGGACTAGACATGGAGGAAGGCTATAAGGCACTTACTATTTACCCTGCCAAGATACTTGGCGTAGAAGACACAATGGGAAGCTTGGAAGTGGGAAAAGATGCCAATATTGCTATCTTTGATGGCAACCCTATGGAGGTATTTACTCGTACGCTTTATACTATCATAGATGGAAGAATTGTATATGATTCACATAAATCCATTGCTTTATAAAGAAATCGTGATAAAATAGGTAAGAACGGTTAAAGTTTGGAGGCCTATGTTGAGACGATACAAAAGAATGGTTTTAGCGTTGTGTGTTGCAGTGAGTCTTTTCTTATGTACTGGTTGCGCTTCAACAGGTGTTGCCAATGAGGGAAATAGTAATACTACCAACCTTAGTATGGAGAATACACCCATAGTAGATTATGAGATTCCTACCTTGTTACCTAATATTTTGGTGGATGAGCATGGATACCAAGCAGAAGGGAACAAGGAGGTTGCAGTAAAAGGAAGTGCATTGCCGAAAAAATTCCGTTTGGTAGATGCCAATACACAGGAAGTGGTATTGGAAGGGGACATTGAAGACAACGAATACAATGCAGATTTAAAATTATATACAGGTTCTATCACGTTCAATGAATTTGAAAAGCAGGGAGCGTTTTATTTAGAATGCGATAATATAGGACGCTCTTTGACTTTTCATATTAGTACCACTAGAATGAGTGAGCAATTTCAGGAATTATATTTGGAAATGCTGAATAGATGTGAGGCTAATGAGATGAGCTTGGAGGATGTTATTACGGTTCTTACTGCTTATGAGTGGTATCCTAGTGTGTTTGCAGATGCAGATGCTGATGAGATACCGGACATTATGGAAGCAATGGCCATCTTAATGAGGGAACAGATGAAGCAGGAGCCATCGGCGGAGACCAAAGCACTTTATACAGCAGCACTTGCCAAATTTAGTTATTTGTATCAATCTTATGATTTGGATTTTGCAAATGAATGCTTGCAACATGCTTCGGTGGTATTTGAAAATACGCAGACTACCATGACAAAGGATGCCCAGCGTTTTTTTGCTTTGACTGAGTTATATCGTGCTACGGGCTTGTATACTTATCGTAATCAGATAAGTGATTACAGTACATATTTTGCACAGAACAGTAGTTATTTAGAGGAAAAAGAATATGTATATGGGGCAATGACTTATATGTCTACTTGGCATAAGGTAGATGTAGCACTTTGCGATATTTTCATGGAGAATATCATGGATCGCGGGGAAGAGATTGCTAATCGCTATAAAGCCATGATTCATCCGATTACTGCTAAAAACAATGGTCCGCAGGATATCTTGAAAAGAGCAGAAGAATTGGTATGTGCCAACTACATTATGAATAACTATGAATATAACAATATTTTAAGTGAGTATATGCACTATCTAATGGGTGCAAATAATACGGCCACTTGTTTTTATCAATTGGAAGAGAACAAGGCAACGTACTTTTTGTTGCTGGCGCAGTTGGCAGCAGGACAGTATGAGTAGGAGGAGAAAATGAAAGTAGTAGTATTAGCTGGTGGAACCAGTACAGAAAGAGATGTATCATTAAGCTCTGGTAGCATGATTTATAGAGCATTGAAGAAAAAAGGACATCAGGCAATTATGTTGGATGTGTATTTGGGATATGAAGGCGAAGTAGAGGGAATCTTCGAGGTAGATACTGACTGGGCAGCACAGGTTGGTGCAGTGTCCGCAGAGAATCCTGATTTGGAAGCAATTAAGGCTCTTCGCCCAGATGGTGCTAAGAACTTTTTTGGTCCTAATGTATTGGATATTTGTAAAAGTGCAGATGCAGTATTTATGGCATTGCATGGTGCAAATGGTGAAGATGGTAAGATTCAGGCTTGCTTTGAACTGATGGGTATTCCTTATACTGGAACAGACTTTGTAAGCTCTGCAATGGCTATGGATAAGGGTATTACTAAAGATATGTTCAAGGCTCATAATATTCCTACTCCAGCAGGTATTCGTTTGAAAAAGGGTGAAGTGGAATCTGAGAAAGTACCATTCCCTTGTATTGTAAAAGCATGCTGTGGTGGTTCTAGCGTAGGTGTATATATTGCTCATGATGATGCAGAGTACGAGAATGCCAAGAAAGAGGCATTCTGTTATGATAATGAAGTGGTAATTGAGCAGTACATAGCAGGAAGAGAATTCTCAGTAGGTGTCATGGATGGTAAGGCATTGCCTGTTATCGAGATTGCACCTAAACAGGGATTCTATGATTATAAGAATAAATATCAGGCAGGAAGTACTGTTGAGACTTGTCCAGCAGACCTTCCAGAAGATA
>CAZHEM010000131.1:0-7595 GCA_964531725.1 uncultured Acetatifactor sp. | reverse complement strand
TGATTGGAGTGGTGGTTGGTTCTTCACAATCACTTTTGACCCTGAACAAATAGATAGTTTCAACTATGAAGAATGTTATAATCGTGTCTATCAGTTTCTAAAAAATGTGAAAGACCAAAACCCAGATTTCAAATATTTATTTGTTCCAGAGTTGCACAAAAGCGGACGCTGGCATTTTCATGGTATCGGTGTTAATTGTGATAAGTTGAAGTTTGAAAAGAGTGGCATTGTCAAAAATGGCAAAGAAATCTATAACATCAATAAGCGTAGTTTTAGATATGGTTTCACTACTGCCACCAAAATAGAAAGCACCGAAAAAGTCAGCAATTACATCACAAAGTACATAACCAAAGAACTAATTACCATGTCCAAAGGACAGCACCGCTATTTGTACAGCAAGAACCTTGCCAAGCCACAAAGTGAAACGCTATTTGAAGAAGATTTAAAATTTATGGAGTTGCTTCTTTCTAAGCATAAAGACCTTGTGAAGATTAAAAAGGTAAAAGATGAAGAGCGTGGAATTGAAACAACATATATCACAATTAAGAAAACAGAATAAAATTTGATTGCTCATGTTGGAAAGAATGATATAATGATAGACAAAGACAAACTTGAATTTAGTGAGGTAATAGCAAATGAATAAAAGAAGTGGAATAGATTGGTGGACTTATCGGGCATGGATTAAATTTGGTTGTGCAATTACAGTGATTGTGACGGGATTTATTTTGTTTAATTGGGAGAATTGGTCTACTGAATTAAAAGTGATTGCTTCAATAGCGGCACTTATTCCAATTCATGTAGTTGAAGAATGGGTTTTTCCAGGTGGATTTCATTATCAATATAATTGTACGATGAAATCGGAGCAACCTAAGTGTTATCCTATGAATCGTATATCAGATATGCTTACAAATTTAATAGCAACATTTTTGTATATCGGTCTTACGATTATTTGTATCATTAAAGGAAATGTAAATAATGGTATTATAGTCGGTACAATCATTTTTTGTGCATTGGAATTTTTTATGCATACAATGTTCGGTGTTTTGATGTATAAGAAATTTAACAAAAAAGGTAAGACGACTATTTATGGTCCTGGCTCTATTACAGCATATGGTGGATTTACAGTCTTAGGGATTATATTATCATATAGTTTAAAGGGGCAAACGATTAGTATGTTTGACTGGGGAATTGCATTTGCAATACTGCTTTTTATTGGAGTTGGATGTATTTTAATTCCAGAAAATCTGTTAAAAAAGAAAAATCATCCGTATGCGTTTGAAGATAATGGATATTTTGACAAGTTTGATAAATAGATTTATTCTATCGCTAAATTCCAATTTATAAAGGTATTGCGGAAGTTTGTTACACTTTTGTTACACTTGAAGATGATGTGCTGAAAAGCCCCTTTCTATCGTGTTTTTTAAGGTACAAATTCATTCAAGTCCCATCTTCCGCATGGAATGAAAAGAGTAGGTCGAGAGCCTACTTTTTTTGCGCCCTTTAACGCGAAAATATGGAAAATACTTGCTATTGATGAACGTTAATAACTCTAATTCGCAGATGGCTTTGTTATTATGAAGTGCAATATTCTGAAAATGATTGTCAACCAAATAACGAGCTGTACTTAATTTTGTGCAAACGCGGTTGCGCTATTTCATTGTATTACATTTCCAGATATGGTACTATTTTCTAGTATGGTAGAATGAGCCTTGCAGGAGTATTTGTGTAAACAGGGAACTCTATATGGACATGGCTGTATTTTACTTACAGATACGTATGAGAGAAGGAGAAGAAAATGGTAGGGAATGTAATAGTAGGGCAATCCGGTGGTCCCACTGCTGTGATTAATGCCAGTCTCGCCGGTGTATATAAGACGGCGAAGGATTTAGGCGCACCGAAGGTGTACGGTATGCGTTTTGGTATTCAGGGATTCTTGGAGAAGAGAATCGTGGACTTAGATGAGAAGTTTAAGTCGGAGATGGATATTGAGTTATTAAAGAGAACCCCGTCTGCATATCTTGGTTCTTGTCGTTTCAAACTTCCGGAGTATTCGGATGATTCACAAATCTATGAGAAAATTTTCACAATCCTAGAGGAGTATGATATTTCCGCATTTTTCTATATCGGCGGTAATGACTCTATGGATACTATCAAAAAGCTTTCTGATTATGCTGAGACAATCAGCAGTCCTATTCGTTTCATTGGTGTTCCCAAGACAATTGATAATGACCTTGCTGTAACAGACCACACCCCTGGTTTTGGTAGTGCGGCAAAATATATTGCATCTGTAACAAAAGAATTAATCCGTGATGGTCTTGTATATGATGTAAAACATGTTACCGTTATTGAGATAATGGGACGTAATGCTGGTTGGTTGACTGGTGCGGCAGCGTTGGCAAAATGTGAAGACTGTGAAGGTGTTGATTTATTATATCTTCCTGAGATGACTTTCAATATTGATGCTTTCATTGAAAAAGTTGGCGAGATAATGAAAACCAAAAATGCTGTTGTAATTGCAGTTTCGGAAGGTATTAAGACTGCTGATGGTAAATATGTATTTGAACATGGTCAACATACAGAATATGTGGATGCTTTTGGTCATAAGCAGTTAAGTGGTACAGCAACTTATCTTGCTAATTTGTGTGGTGCAAAATTTGGTTGTAAAGCAAGAGCAATTGAATTGGCAACCTTGCAGAGATGTGCAGGACATCTTACTTCTCGTGTAGATATCACAGAAGCTTATCAGGTTGGCGGTACAGCGGTAACAGCTGCTTTTAATGGTGAGACAGGTAAGATGGTTATTTTGAAGAGAGTGTCTTCTGATCCATATATCTGTGTGACTGATTTGTATGATGTACATATGATTGCAAATATTGAGAAAAAGGTTCCGTTGGAGTGGATTACCGAGGATGGTACCAATGTAAGTACGGAGCTTATCAATTACATTAGACCATTGATTCAGGCAGAATTAACTCCAATTATGATTACTGGTCAGCCGAGACATATTGTGGTTGATATTAACCGTATTTAATAATAAGAAAAATAGAAAGCTGGTCACTTCATTGTAAGTGGCTAGCTTTTTTATTATAAGTCATGATATGATTAACCATATAACAGAAAGATATAATGTGTGAATATCAAGTATTTTGAACTAGAGATATGAGAGAGACAGTTAGAAACATGAGAGAGAGCACTAGAAATATGAAAGAGACAGATATAGACAAAATGCTAAAGATACAAACCACAGGCAGAGATGATTATAAGGCGGATGAACATCATCACCCTTATGAGCCAACGCCATATGCAGTTTTGGATAGGCTCATTGAGTCGGAATATATTACAAAGGATGATGTGGTTATTGATTATGGTTGTGGTAAGGGAAGAGTAGATTTTTATTTGGCTAGTAAAATTGGTTGTAAGGCTATAGGGATTGAATATGATGAGCGTATTTTTGCCTATGCTGAGAAAAATCTTGCAACTTTTATGTCAAAGAACAAACCAGAATTTAAGTGCATTTCAGCAGAAGATTACAAAGTAGTAGATGGCGATTGCTTTTATTTCTTTAATCCCTTTACAGTGGAGATACTACAGTCGGTTCTAAGCAGAATAGTAACATCCTATTATGAGAATCCAAGGCAGATGTTTTTATTTTTCTATTATCCGCATGAGGATTTTGTGGCATATCTTATGACTAAGATGGAACTTGCATTTGTAGATGAGATTGATTGTCAGGATTTATTTGATGGGAGAGATGATAGGGAACGTATCTTGATATTTGAGGTTACAGGATGATGTCACTTTTGTGATTCTGTTTCAAGGGATGAGATTGAAAATGACAGTGTGAAGGTATATAATATTCCATGTGCGATGATTTTAGAAGGGTATAATCATTACATATAATACAAACGAGGGAGAGAAGTATAATGGAACTAATAATTTATTTATTGGTATTAGCAGGCAAGATGGCATTTTGGGGATTTGTGTGTTGGAAAGTAATTGATGATAAGGGGTATGATGCAGATGAATGTAGAAAATATGCTATTCTCGGTGCTATTTTTGGACTGATTGTATTGATTGTTGCTGTATTTAAGGAGAAACGTATGTCCTTTGATGTGGATTACGAAGATACTTATGTAGCAAGATATTACAATAATGGACCCAAAAGTACTACACGTATACACAACAATGAGCCGGTCCGTACAGGCTATTGGAGATGTCCTAAATGTGGAAGAGACAATGCCAATTATGCGGGAAGTTGTGGTTGTGGATATGATAAGTATAGAGGTGTATAAGTTGCATTAAGTATAATAGCAAATTGTGAGAGCAACGACTGATATAATATTATCTGAGTAATGCAGATAAATTAATCCGAAGTTGCTCTTTTTGTATGCATTATTTTTCGGCTACAAATTCTGCAATGAGTCGTTCTACGTCCTCCAGGCAAGCACCACATACTGTACTTGCTCCAGTTGCTTCCTGAACAGCCTCCAAAGTATTAGCACCAGCATCTACTGCTGCTTTAATCATTCCATTGGTAACGCCCATGCAATTACATACAATTTTATCCATGTTCATAAATTATGTTGTATAAAAGTATTAATAACGAATACTTTATACGCTCCTTTCTGCTTTTTCTTGTTTCTTATAGTATGTACGTGTGAAAAAATACTATTCGTTGATGTATAATGTTAAATACAAAACCAGAGAATGTTGAAATTTGTCAGAAAAAGATTGTGCATACTAGAAGTTTTACTGTATAATAAATACATGCAAAGAGTGAATACATGAAATGAATACTAATACTGAGAAAACGAGGTGCACAATAATGGATAAAAAACTAGATTTATCGATTCATAGTAATGCAGAAGCGAGTAGAAATAAAACAGCATTGATAGGTGTTACAATTATGAACATAGTTCTATGTCTAGCATATGTGCTTGAGGTGGTAAAAGGTGCTCGAACAATTGGTTCTTATTTGTTCTTAGCGGCAGTATGTGTTATTTCTACCGTTGCATCATGGGTATTATATTCGCGCAAAAAGTATGCATCTGCTATTCGCTACATATGTGGGATTGGTTTCCTGATATTTTATGCTAGTGTTATGTTTTCAACTACGACAGATATAACATTCTGCTATGTTTTAGTTATTTATTGTATACTTATCGTTTATGCGGATTTGAAAGTTTCGCTTATGTTGAGTGGAGTTTCTTTGCTAGTCAATGTAGGCTATATTATCAAAAAGGCAGTTACGGGAGGGCTTGGCGCAGCAGATATTACCAATGCGGAGGTTGTGATTGCTTGTATAGTCATGACTTCGGTGTTTGCTTTAATGGCAATATCCCAGATAACCAGGATTGGACAGGCGAATATTGATAAGGCGGCAATGGAAAAAGAACAGTCTGACAAACTATTGCAGACCACGTTAGAAGTGGCAGATGTAGTAACAGAGAATATTCGTCAGGCAGTGAATGAGACAGAACAGCTAAATGATGCAATTGTATCTACACAGCATTCTATGGATAGTTTGACGCAGGGAACGAAGGATACTACGACTGTCATTGCAGAACAGCAAAAGAACACCAATGCCATTGACGTTCATATTAAAGAAGTGCGCTCTTCTGCAGAGCAGATTGTAGAGGAATTGAGTAATGCAGAAGAAAATCTTAGTGTTGGTAAGGCGGCTATGAATGATCTTTTGCAACAGGTAAAAGAATCCGAGCACTCTAGTGAAGCGGTTGCAAAAGAGATGGATGGTCTTAAAGAGAATGCGGATAGAATGCAGGATATTGTGGCATTGATTGGTAGTGTATCAAATCAGACAGCACTATTGGCGTTGAATGCAAGTATTGAAGCAGCAAGAGCAGGTGAGGCAGGTCGTGGATTTGCGGTAGTTGCAAGTGAGATTTCTAGTTTGGCGGCACAGACCAATACAGCAACGGCTGATATTAACAAGTTAATAGATAACATTACCTCATCTATTAGTAATGTAACAGCTGCAGTAGAGATATTATTGGAGAGTAATCGTAATCAGAATGAATGCGTTGGGCGTAGTGCAGAGAATTTTGACAAAATTCACACCAATACTAATGAGATTTCTATTCATGCCGAGAACTTGAAGAAGACAGTAGTAGATGTGGCAACAGCCAATACCGTTGTAGTGGAGAGCATTGACAATGTATCTGCTATTACAGAGGAAGTAACTGCAAGTGCAACGGAGACTTTACAAAGCTGCAATATGAATATGGAGAGTGTTGAGAAGTTAACTTATATTATGGGACAGTTAGGAGAGGCTGTAAGGGAATTAAAGAAGGCATAAAAAATCTCTGTAGAAAGCTTAAATTCAGAAGCTTCCTCAGAGAACAATTTTAAGAGTGTGGCGTAAGCATATGATGCTTACGCCTATTTTTGTTTGTAAATAACAATGATACGCCATAGGCTAATGGCAAAAATGACCCCAAAGATAACATAGTACCAAGCCCATGAAGTCCATGTACTTTTAAAGATAGCATCATGTGGAGTGTCTAAATAGTACATTGTAATGGTGTCTTCGCCATGCACTGCGCGAGAAGCACTGATTTGATACATGTACAACTTTTCATTTTCATCGTAATAACGTGCCATAGGACGTCCTAAATCATCAATATAATAGTCTGCTTCAATAGCAGTTCCGTTCCAAATGACATTTAGTTCTTTTGCATGATTAAAAATTACAAATGCTAACATAAAAATGGCTACACCTAGTAAGTACTTCCAAATAGAACTTTGGTAACGTTTATCTTCTTTTTCATTGTAAACATTTTCGCCAGCACCACAGCCATCCCAAGCATTGGTAGATTCTGCGGAACGATTTCTCATAATGTATTCTCCTTTATAAAATATGTAATGTTAATGGAACTGTTTGTTCCAAACACATATGATGATTATATCATAAAATGAATAAAAGAAAAGGATATAAAATGGCATCATGCATATAAATTATGGGTAAATGTCAATTATGAAAGATACACATTGTATGACAAGAAGTATCGTGGTAAAATAGAGGTAAATATGGAGGGATTAGCATGATACCATTTGTGAGAATGCAAGACGTTATAGAAAATAGTGAGAAAAGAACTGGATATACTTTGTTGGGTAAAGAACACGGTTGTGTAAATGGTTGCACTTGTGGTGTGTCATTATGTACAACAAAAGAATATAAAGTGATTACAAGTCATGAAGATCAAGAAGGTTTTTTAGTATTGGAAGGTAGAGGCATGGCTTATATTGATGGAGAAGAGTTAGAGCTAGAGCCAGGTATGTGCTTTATGGTTCCTGCGCATGTAGATCATGCAATGAAGGCAGCACCAGATTGTGATGTGTGTAAAGTGTTTTGGTTCCATGGTGCAGTATAAATATTGTTGAGAACTATTTTTTTAAGTGTGAAATGGTACAATATTTTGTGAAAAAGCAACAAAAATGAACAAATATTTGTGGTTAATGTGCAAATTGACAGTTAGTTTGCGATAGGTTATCATAATTACAGAAATAAGATTTAAAGATAGTGTGTTACTGGTAAAGCAGGCATGAACTATTCGTTTTTATATTATATGTAGGTA
>CAZHEM010000130.1:0-7647 GCA_964531725.1 uncultured Acetatifactor sp. | reverse complement strand
CCCTTAGATGGGTGGAAAATCATGCTCCACACTGCTGTAATTGCTACCAAGGACGCTACATAAGGAAAGAAAGCTACTGTACGGAAAAAGCCTCTCGCCTTAATCTTTTGATTTAATACAATTGCCAATGCCAAAGACGCAATCATGGTCAATGGAACTGTACCAATTACATAAATAATTGTATTTTTCAAAGCGGCAATAAAGAAAGTATCATCTGCCAACTTTGCAAAATTTTGCACTCCTGCGAATTCAATTGGATTACTACCATCCCATTTGGTAAATGCCAAGATGAATGCAAACACAATTGGAATCAAAGTAAATACTGCAAAGCCAATAAAGTTAGGAGCCACAAAAGAGTAAGCTATCAGATCACGCTTTGCTTCTCTACTTATTTTTCGATTATTTCTGATTTTGGTAAGTTTACGCACAACCGTCTCTCTTTTTGCAATCAGCTTGCGCTTCTTCTGCATATCTTCTTGTTCACGGATTTGCTTCATTAGCTCTGCTGCTTCTGCTTCTAACTGCGCTACCAAAGCTGCTCTTTTTTCATCCATAACTATACTCCTTGCTTCTTGTTTTCTAAAGCTAGGGGCTGGTATTCACCAGCCTACCAGCCCCTTTTTTTGCTATATACCCATTCTCTAAAAAGTTATAACAACTTATTTCTTACTGTCCTAAAATCTTAGCAACTTCATCATTCATTGCTGCGATACCTTCGTCAATGGTCATCTCACGGTTCATGATTGACTTATGATAGGTATCTAATACGTTGTTAACCTCAGATACGTTCTCTGCATAAGGAACTTCCAAGTAAAGGTTAGATACGCTTAATGCTTCCTTACTAGCTTCATCAGCTGGGAATCCTTCTAATCCTGAGATAATGTTTGCGATTTCGTCATTCATTAATGCAGGGAAGTTACCAGTTTCAGCCATAACCTTTGCACCTTCTTCACCAGATACCCAGTTAACGAAGTCAAATGCTGCCTGCTTGTCATCTGCTACGGTAGTAACAGCAAGACCAGTAATGGTACCAAGAGTAGAACCAGGCTCTACACCTTCAGCGTGAGGATATTTAACCATACCCCAGTTACCGCAAAGTGAAGAATCATATTCGCCACTTGCAAGGCTTGACATCATAGTAGAAATATACCAAGATCCCATGTTCATCATAGCAACGTCTCCACCTGAGAATGCTGCTGAATAATGTAAACCTTCTGCACTCAAGTCAGCAAAGTTTCTACATACCTGTGCATCTTCCTGACCAAGAATCATTTCATAGTAAGGTTTGAAGAAATCATAGTTACCACTCAAGATAGAGTTCTTGCCATCAAGAACACCAAACAACTGAACTGCACTTCTCCAAGTGTGGTAATGAGTACCATAAACCTGTGCACCGAAAGTAGTATCGGTAACCTGTTTTGCAAGAGCGTCATACTCTTCAAAAGTCATATCATTGGTAGGATAAGCAACACCTGCTCTATCAAAAATGTCTTTGTTGTAGAATACTACCCAGAAGTCATTTCTGAAAGGAAGTTCATAAAGACTTCCGTCTACAGTAACCTGTTTGTCAACACCACCGAATTTGCTTAAGTCAATACCTGCTGCTGAAATGTAGCTATCAAGTGGCTCTAATGTATTCTTCTGAACTAAAGTTGCATATCCAGGAACATCCTTGATAGTAACTACGTCGAAGTCAGAACCAGTACCAGACAACTCAGTTGCAAGTACGGTCATATAATCTGCGGAACCTAAGTCAACCATCTCAATGTCTACGTTAGGATTAGCTGCTTCGTATGCTTCCTCTAATGCTACCCAGTAAGGAGTTGTTTCCTTATCCCAGATTGCCCATTTTAATGTAATAGCTTCTGCTGCTGGCTCTTTTTCAGTCTCTGCCTCTGCTGCCACCTCTGTTTTTGGTGTAGCTGCCTCAGTAGATGCTGGAGCGTCTGCCTGCTCACTAGAACCACAACCAGCTAATGTTGCCATTAACATAGTAGATGCCAAGAGAACACTTAAAAGTTTTCTTTTCATGAATATTTCCTCCCTTATCATTTATCCTTGATAATTATTTTCGCACTCACCTCTAGGTGATTTGCTATGGTTACAGTATATAGACTTTGAAGCAAAAATAACATAGATAATTTTTAGTTTTCATTCATAATTCATTCACAATTTGTACATTCCGCGTTCAAAATATATACTTTTTTTGACAAACATATCTTTTCTTAAGCACTTTGTCTTATTTCTCGCTTTTATATTTTCCAAAAACATTCCCCTGTGCTAAAATGTAACTACTATGAAAAAGAAATTACTATATTATTGGAAAAGATTACCTTCATTTTTGCATACCATACGAGCACGTATTTTGCTTAGCACAATTTCCATTATCATGGTGTTTAGTGTAAGCATTATTTGTGTTACCTATTTTTTGGTATCCAATCAGTTAGAACGTAGCCTTATTCAAACCTCTGAAACGCGTCTTTCCTTCTTGTGTTCTTCCATTGATTCAAATGTAAGCGATGTGCAGAGTTTTATCCGCTCTTGCCAAATTAATGGTCAAGTGCGTGACTTTGCCCTTTCCACTTCTACTGAGGATAACATGGTCAAACGCGAAGCTAGAGATTTTGCCAACGAAGTCTTTACTTCCAATTCTTCCCTGCACAATCAATTGATTCGTCTGGTTATAATAAGCAAGACAAGAGACGATATTGTTCAGGTATTGGACTCTGTTTATTCTCATCCTGCAGTATCCTCTTCAGCCATTTTAGAATTACCCTATTTTGAGCAGCTCCATTCCCATGCTGGCGAGATTACAACAGGAATTTTAAATGACCCATTTTTCACTACTAAGAATCTTCCTATGATTCCTTTTGTACATATTATTGACCATCCTTACCGTTCGGGGGAGATTGGATATATTTTTACTGAAATGTCTACAGCCGTAATCACAGATCCTATTAAAGATTACTTATCTGAGACGGATACACGACTCTGTTTTACAATTGGTGAATATAAATATATCTATGAAAACGGGAGCCTTATTACCTGCCCTCATGATTATGAATTGATAACTGACATATCTACGAAAGCGTTGGGTGAAAATATTATTGTTCAGCGAGTTCGAGAAAAAGAAACACAACAACTATATCTCATGGTTCAACGTCCTTTGGAATTGGATGGTTGGTATGTATCTGAATATTTAGATCAACAAGCATTGACTAAGGAGATTAACCGTAGTTTTTCTACGATTGTCCTTTTGGTTATTACACTATGTACCATCATTGGAGCCATTATGTTCTGGTATCTAAATTACATTGTCAATACTCCTGTCAAAAAGCTATTGGCTAGAATGAAGCGTATTGCTAATGGTGATTTCTCAAGAGATCCTTCTACCGAATGGAATCATGAGTTGGGACATATTGGTGCCAATATTAACGACTTAACCGAGCAAGTACATTCACTTATGAGACAGCAGTTAGAAGACGAGCGCCAAAAACGTGACTATGAATACAAAATGCTTCAAAGTCAGATTAACCCTCATTTCCTATATAATACCTTGAACTCTATTAAATGGATGGCTACCATTCAGAATGCTCCAGGTATTGCAGAGATGACCACTGCTCTTTCTCGTTTATTGCGAGATATCTCTAAAGGAACCACTAATTTGGTATCCATTGAACATGAGGTTTCTCTTATCAAAGACTACTTCACCATACAGCAATATCGTTATGGTGGTACCATACAGCTTCATTTTGATATTGAGAAAGATGCCCTGTTACAGGGGAAAATTTTAAAATTTACCTTACAGCCTATAGTAGAAAACTCCATCTTCCATGGAATTGAACCAAAGGGCAATGCAGGAAATATTACCATTCGTGTATATCAAGATGAAGCAAGTGACATTCACATAGATGTAACTGATGACGGCATCGGTATGACTCCAGCGCAAATGGAGCAATTGCTCTGTGGGGACCAGACAACGTCTTCCTCTTTCTTCAAAGAAATCGGTGTTAGCAATGTACACAAACGTCTCCAATACGAATTTGGAGACAAATACGGACTATCCGTAGAAAGTATAAAAGGGGAATATACCACCGTATCCATTCTTTTGCCTTATCAGACAATTACCGAAGAAAGTACATCCTAAACGGAACCTTTATGAGGAGGGTATTATGATTAATTTACTAATAGCAGATGACGAGCCTTTGGTGCAAGCAGGCATCAAATCCATGATTAACTGGGATGAACTAGGTATCAATCTAGTGGGTACCGCCACTAATGGCTCTATTGCATACAATATGATAAAAGAACATGCTCCTGAAATCGTCATTACCGACATTAAGATGCCCGTAATGACCGGTCTGGAGTTGGCACGCAAATGCTTTGAGGAGAAAATGACACTTCCTGTATTCATTATTCTCACAAGCTATGAGGATTTTCACTTTGCCAAAGAAGCATTGACTTATCAGGTATTGGATTACCTTATCAAACTGGAATTAACCCCAGAAACCCTTACTTCCACCTTACAGCGTGCCATCAAACGCGTACAGGAATTACAACAATCTACACAAACGCAGGATGTATCCTTAGATAGCGTTTCTCTGATTAAAGAACAATTTTATACACGTTTGGTTATGAATCTCTTTGAATCTGAAAATCAATTCCTTTCACAAGCAAGTAACCTAGGACTATCCTTTGATTACGACTCCTACGCTGCTTGTTACCTAGAGATTCAGAGTAGTCAAGCCAACGCTTTGAATGCCAATCAACAGCTTAGCTTATATTCTAGTTGTTTACAGATTGCTAGCGAGATTACTCCCAAATATTTGCCTTGTCATGTCCTTTCTTTGGATACCAGACATTTTATTATCCTATTCTTCTTGGATTCGGATAACACTGCCAATTACAAGAAAGTACTGAATAACACCATTCGACAGGTATCTCAAATGCTGTTTAATTATTACAGCGTAATCATTCGTGCGAGCATTGGTTCCTTGGTTCATGCGCCCATGCAAATCGCTTCTTCTTTCCAAGATGCCAAGCAGATTTTTGCACAGCTTACTACAGAAGAGCCTATTATTTTTGCCGAAGATGTGACAGACAGCGAAAACCTCAAAAATGTATTTAACATCTCTCTTTTCAAGGAGGACATCCGCAAAGCCTATGCAGAGTATGATGAAAAAGCTCTCTATGACATTTTTACTTCTATTATAGAGCTCTTCGCCGATAAACCAACTCATAGTGTTCAAGCCATGGATGCTGCTGGAAATATTCTCTATTTGTCCCTGTCTTTATTAACTAGTGGGGAACAAATCGTATCTGATATTTTCAGTGAGAAAACCAATGGCTACCGCTCCCTCTACGAACTGACCACAGTGGAACAGATTATGGAGTGGCTGACCTTCCTTCGGGATGGTCTATGTGCTAGCTTTGCTACCCACAACAAGGATTATAAAAATCACATTGTTACCAATGTTAAAAAATATATTAATGAGCATATAGAAGAAAAGCTTACCCTAAATAAAGTGGCTGAGGTATACAATATCAGCCCAAACTATTTGAGTATCCTTTTTTCCAAGCACAATGATATTGGTTTTACCGATTACATCAATCACAGTAAGATTCAGGCTGCTATTGATATGTTGCAAAAAGGTGATTTAAAAGTTTATGAAATCTCCGATATTTTAGGATTTGAGAGTGCCTTTTATTTTAGTCGTGTATTCAAAAAGGTAACCGGAATGTCTCCAAGAGATTATATGAATAGTCATCCCCTCGAATAATACACCTTTATGTCACTAGCCCAACGCTTTATGCGCGGCAGAAAGGATAACTCATGTTTCAGAATTTATTTGAACAAATACATACACCATTTTCTAATTTTACTCCTTACGCTACCATAAGTGATAGAAATGCATGGAATTCTCTAGATTCTACATGGCGAAAAGAGAGCATTCAGTTAGGAGAAAAATATCTCCAATTTGAGTACCCTTATATCTCTGCTACTGACTTTCTTGATTTTTCAAGAACTGGTAATCGCGTGCGTTTTGAAGATAAATCATTTTCCAAACGTCACGCCCTTAGTGCCCTAGTGTTGGCAGAATGTGTAGAAGACAAGGGTCGATTTATGGATGATATTATCAATGGCATTTTCTCTATTTGCGAGGAAAGTGCATGGCAACTACCAGCACACAATTCTTACATCCGTAACTCGCCACAGTTGCCGCTTCCCGATGCGACTCAACCAGTAATGGATTTATTCTGTTGTGAGACTGGAGCCGTGCTTGCTACTGCTTCTTACCTTTTAAAAGATCGTTTGGATACCATCAGCCCTTTTATTACCAAGCGAATTGCGGCGGAGATTCAGCATCGTATTATTACTCCTTATTTAACGCAGCATTTCTGGTGGATGGGCAACGGAAAAGAGCCAATGAATAATTGGACTATTTGGTGTACCCAGAATGTACTTTTGTCCGTGTTCTTCACCTGCCAAGACCATTCCATCTGGCAGCAGGTTGTGGCAAAAGCATGTATGAGCACCGATTATTTTCTAGCAGAATATGGTGACGATGGGTGTTGCGATGAAGGTGCACAATATTATCGTCATGCAGGCTTATGCTTATTCAATGTAATGGGAATATTAAACGAAGTGACCAATGATGCCTTTGCACCTTTATATCAGAATGAAAAAATTCGTAACATAGCATCCTTTATTCTCCATGTGCACATAGAAGACAAATACTATGTTAATTTTGCTGACTGCTCCCCTGTGGCAGGTCGCGCAGGTAGCCGTGAATTTCTTTTTGCTAGGTGCATTGAGAATGAAAACATGGCACTTTTTGCAGCCAGAGATTTTATCGCTGGTGGTCTACAAACCTTACTATTGCCAAACGAAAATAATCTCTATTATCGCCTTCAAAATGGTTTCACAGCTCACACTATCCGTGCATATGTGGAGCAACATGAAGGAGAGACCATTCCTCATCCTGATATGTTCTATCCTAGCGTGGGACTATTCATGGCAAGAGATAACACCTACTATCTGGCAGTAAAAGCCGGGGATAACGATGATAGTCACAATCACAATGATACTGGTAGCTTTACGGTATATAAAAACGGACAGCCATTACTCATTGACGTAGGTGTGGAAAGCTATACTAAGAAAACCTTCTCACCTAAGCGCTATGAGATTTGGACTATGCAGTCCTACTATCACAACCTACCTGCTTTGAATGGCATGATGCAAAAAGATGGAGCTGATTACAAGGCTTCAGACGTCAGATACCAGATGGGCGATACGGAATGCTTTATTGAAATGGATATTGCAGGAGCCTATCCTGCAGAATGTGGCATTGCTTCCTATAAACGTAGTGCTCGTCTTGCAAAAGGAGAAGGTATTCATATTACAGATACTTTTTGTTATCATGATGCCACTAACACAGCATCTTTTTCTGCAATTTCTGACAATGAAAAAGAAGCCCCTGCCAAATCGGCAGAAGCTTCTACTGTGTTAAGTTTTATGACCTATGAAAAACCTGTATTGCAAACGGAATCTCCCGATTCCTTACAGATTGCAATTGGTTCACTTTCTACTATGTATGTTACTGGTGGTCAATTACAGGATATTGAGGAGATTCCTATTACGGATGC
>CAZHEM010000129.1:0-7668 GCA_964531725.1 uncultured Acetatifactor sp. | reverse complement strand
CAAGGTTTGGCTCGATATCTTTTTTGTACATAGCAGCCTGTTTCTCATCGTTGATAAGAATCATAATAACGTCTGCTTTTTTAGCAGCTTCTGCTGCGGTGTATACTTCAAAGCCCTGTGCAACTGCTTTGTCCCAAGACTTAGAACCTTCATATAAACCAATAATTACGTGGCAACCTGACTCCTTTAAGTTAAGAGCGTGTGCATGACCCTGGCTACCATATCCGATAATAGCAATGGTCTTACCTTCTAACAATGAAAGATTACAATCTTCCTGATAAAAAATTTTAGCCATTTTTCTTTTCCTCCCTAAATCTTCATAGCTTAAAAAATATATAACTGATAGGTTTCCCTAGAGCTAACTAATCATCAAAACGAGCAATGTTATCACAACCACGACTAAGTCCTGCGATACCTGTTCTTGCAAGTTCTAATATCTCGAAGCCTTCCAACAATCCTAGGAAAGCATCAATTTTACTTTGATTACCGGTTAATTCGATAATCAAGCTTTCTGGAGCAACATCTACTATCTTTGCTCGGAAAATATCTGCTATTGAGATAACATTCTGTCTCATTACAGAATCAACCTTGACCTTTACAAGTGCCAATTCACGATAAACACTTGAATCAGGCTTTAATTCTTTAATTGCTCTCACATCCACAAGCTTGGCAACCTGCTTCTCAATCTGTTCCAAAATCTCATCATCACCAGATGCCACGATTGTAATTCGTGTAAATCTTGGATCAGCAGTCTCACCTGCGGTAATGCTCTCAATATTGTAACCACGTCTGGAGAATAATCCAGAAATTCGACTCAATACACCAGATGTATTATCAACTAATAACTGAAATACTTTCTTCTGCATCCCTAAATCCCTCTCTTTTATCCTACTAATTATTTAATATAGCAAGTTAACGTGCAAAAGTCAACAAAAATCGCTTTAGTTCTTTAAAGTTTTAATTTTGTGAAGTTAATCATCGTTTTCCATACATTTAGAAAGGGCTACAGTACCCGTTCTTGCAACCTCTACAATACTGATAGATTGTAGCAAATTAATCATAGATTTGATTCGTTCAGGAGTATCACAAATCTGAATCATCATGAAATGTTTTGATACATCTACAATTTTAGCATCCATTGATTCACATATATCTAAGATGTCACGACGATTACTTTTATTGTATTTAACTTTGATGAGCATTAGTTCTCTTGTAATACATTGATGCTCATGGAATGTTTTTACCTTAATAACATCCAGTTTTTTATTTAACTGCTTTTCAATCTGTTCAATAGTACGCTCATCACCACTGCTGACAATAGTCATGCAAGATACGCTGGCATCATCCGTCTCACCAACTACCAAGCTATCAATATTAAAGCATCTTCTTGCAAACAGTCCCGCAACCTTTCCAAGTACACCAGAACGGTTCTCTACTAATACGGAATATATTCTTTTTTTCATACCGTTCCTCCTCTTATACCAAATCCATAGGATCAATGAGACATTCTAGCAAAGTAGACTTATCTTCTGCTAAGAATTTTTCGATAACTTCTTTTGCATTGTCCATGTTGGTCAATCGCATAAAATCAATATCATATGCACTTGAAAGTTTCTCCAAATCAGGACTTCCTGATAAATCGACAACTGAATAATTGTCTTTGTATGTAAAGTGCTGATACTGGCGAACCATACCAAGGTAATTGTTCTTTAAAACAATAATCTTCACTGGTACATCATGCTGTTTCATAGTAGCAAGTTCCATCATAGACATCTGGAAAGAACCATCACCACATACTGCAATAACCTGTCTGTTAGGAGCTGCTACTTTTGCACCAAGAGCAGCAGGAATAGAATATCCCATAGTTCCCATACCACCAGAGGTTAAAAACTTTCCATTTTTCACAACATGATAACCGCAGGACCAAATCTGATTCTGACCTACATCGGCTACATAGACTGCGTTCTCTTCCATTGCTTCTGACAGCATGGTAATAAATGCAGCAGGATCCACGTAATCAGGATTAGGGGTACGTTTCTTCTCCATGGATATACGATATTCTGCTAATGCTTCAAGCCATGCATCATAACTACCTGTAAATTCTTCACCTGCTAAATCTTCAAAAATATGTTTTGCATCTCCAACCAAAGGAATGGTTGGTCCTGCATTTTTACCAATTTCAGCAGGGTCTACATCAATATGAATGAGTACTTTATCTTTGGTAATTAAATCAGGTTGATTAACAGCGCGATCTGCCACTCTTGCTCCTACCATAATCAACAAATCAGATTCGTTCATAGCACGATTGGCATATGCTTTACCATTGTTACCTACCATTCCAAAGTACAAAGGATGTTTGGTTGGCATAACACCAATACCCATCATGGTAGATACTACTGGAATATTATGTTCTTCTACAAAGCTGCGAAGTTCTTTTTCTGCTTCGCTTAAAAGTACACCACCACCTACACAGATAAGTGGTCGTTTTGCTTTTTCAAGTTCTTTTACAACCTTTTTAATCTGCGCCATATTGCCCTTTACAGTAGGCTTATAGGTACGCATATTCACAGATTCTGGATATTTAAACTTGTTGACTGTTGCATTCTGAATATCAATAGGAATATCAATTAATACAGGACCTTTTCTTCCTGTATTAGCAATATGAAAAGCTTCCTTGAATACTCTTGGAATCTCATTGACGTCTTTAATCAAATAACTGTACTTAACAAAAGACTCCACTGCACCTGTGATATCAGCCTCTTGAAATACGTCACTACCTAATAACTCACTATTTACCTGACCAGTAATGCAAATCATTGGAATACTATCTGCAAATGCAGTTGCAATGCCTGTAATTACATTAGTAGCACCAGGACCAGATGTAACGGCACAAACACCAGGTTTACCAGTGATTCTTGCCACACCACTTGCTGCATGAGCAGCATTCTGCTCTGTACGAATTAAAATGGTACGAATATTTGATTCCAAAATACTATTATAAAAAGGGCAAATTGCTACACCTGGATAACCAAATACAGTATCTACGCCTTCTTCTTCTAAACATTTAATGATGATATCTGCTCCTATCATTAAGTAATCCCTCCTAATCTTATGCTTACTCACACAATTGTTTTGCAAGCTTTACTGCATCCGCAGCATCCTTGGAATAACCATCTGCGCCAATTTCATCTGCATATTCCTGCGTAATAACCGCACCACCAATCATTACCTTGCTAGACAAGCCTTCTCTCTGTGCTGCAGCTACTACTTCACGCATACGTTGCATTGTTGTGGTCATCAGTGCAGATAATGCGATGATTTTTGCATTGTGTTTTTTAGCTTCTGAAATAATTGTTTCTTCTGAGACATCTTTTCCCAAATCAATTACCTTGAAACCATAATTTTTAAGCATCAAAGCAACTAAATTCTTACCAATATCATGAATATCGCCTTCTACAGTTGCAATAATTACCACTGGCATGTCTTGTGCATCACTATCAGTTAACAATAATGGTTCCAAGACTTCGATTGCATTCTTCATTGCCTCAGCACTAGCTATTAACTGTGGTAAGAAATATTTTCCTTTATCAAAAAGTTCGCCCACTTCATTAATTGCAGGCAATAACACGGTATTTAGTAATTCATTCGCTTCTGCACCATCAGATAAAATATCCTTGGTAATCTGTGCAATACCGTTGCGATTACCTTTCATGACGGCATTATATAAAGCTTTGTAATTATCTGCTACAACAACGGAAGAATCTTCGTTTGATGATTCTTTTTTTGGTACAACATTTACCGCATTTTCTTTTGTTACGACCACTCTGGCAGCTGTTTCTGCTAATTGTTTTTCTTTTATTTCACGATTTTCTTTTACCACATTTGCATATTCAATATAGCGAATATCAGAATCCTCTTTTGCAAGTAACAAATCTGTTGCCAATGCACAACTAATTAATAGTTCCTGAGAAGGATTAGCAATTGCCATAGTAAGTCCTTCTCGAATTGCAAGGGTTAAAAATGCAGTGTTTACAAAACCACGTTCAGGCATACCAAAGGAAATATTAGATAGACCACAGATGGTTGCAAAACCATTCTGTTTACAATAACGAATAGTCTCCAATGTCTCGATTCCGGCCATTTTATTGGCTCCTACAGTGGTAACAAGACCATCTACTATAATATCTTCTTTACGCATGCCAAGTTCTATAGCTCGGTCATATATTTTATGTATAATGTCTTTCTTTTCTTCTATATTCTCTGGTAAACCTTTATCTGATAAAGGTAAAAGAATAAACATAGCACCATATTTGGCTGCAATGGGAAGAAGTTTTTCAAACTTCTCACTTTCATAAGAAATAGAATTAATCAAAGCACGTCCCGGATAATGACGAAGAGCTGCTTCCATTACTTCTACATGGCTAGAATCTAACGATAAAGGTAAATTTGTAACACCACTTATCTCTTCCAATGCACGAAGCATCATTGCTTTCTCGTCAATGCCACTCATACCCATATTTACATCTAAAATTTGGGCACCACCCTGCTCCTGTTCTTCTGCAAATTGTAATACTCTGTCTAAGGTACCTTCACGCAATTCTGCTTGTAAGAGCTTTTTACCAGTAGGATTAATTCGCTCACCTACAACAATAAAATTGCCATCTAATCCGAAAGATACTGTCATTCGTTCACTGGTTAAATAACGCATTCCTTCCGGTTTTCTTGTAACATTTATATCATTTTTCTTTCCAAAGGTATCTGTTAATCCTTGGATAAAGGCTGGAGTTGTACCACAACAGCCACCTAGAATGCTAGCACCAGCTTCTACTAGAACTTGCATTTCCTTTACAAATTCCTCTGCATCCATGCTATACACAGTGCTACCATCCTCTGCAAGCTGTGGCAGTCCTGCATTAGGCTTTGCAATAATTGGAATATTGGTTACTTCCGCCATTCCTTTAATAATATCCTTCATGTGTGCAGGTCCAGTGGAACAATTGACACCAACTGCACATGCACCAAGACTTTCTAATACAATAGCAGCTGTACGAGCATCTGTTCCATACAGTGTTCTTCCGCTTTCTTCAAAAGTTAAAGTACACATTACTGGCAAATCACAGACTTCTTTCGCTGCAATCAACGCCGCTCTAGTCTCAGCCAAACTCATCATAGTCTCTACTACAAGTAAGTCAACACCTGCTTCTACCAAAGCAAGAATCTGCTCTTTATAGACATCAATAAGTTCTTCTAATTCCATGTTACCAATAGGTTTTAGAGATACACCAGTCATAGTAAGGTCACCTGCTACATAGACCTGTCTAGAACTACTTGCAGCAGCTTCTTTTGAAATAGCTACTAATTCCTTGGTAATCTCTTTTACTTGCGCTTCCAAACCATATTCAGCAAGCTTAATTCTATTAGCAGTAAAGGTAGGTGCATAAAGAATATCAGTTCCTGCATTTACATACTCTTTCTGTAGTGAAAGCATTACCTCACGGTGCTCTAAAATCCACTTTTCTGGACACACACCAGATGGCATACCTTTTTTTACCAGATTAGAACCTGTTGCGCCATCTAAATATATAAATTGTTCTTTTGCAAGCTGCAAAAAATCACTCTTTTTCATAAAAACAACTCCTTTGTAGGTCACTTTTTCTATCATAACACATGGCTATTTTAGTAGTAAAGGGGTCTATTTAACTTCTTCTGAATAATAGTTGATTAATCTTGCATATTATGATAAATTTTCTATATTGCATCGAAATTTGGAGGTTGAAAAAAGTGAAAAAAACAATCGTCTCATTTTTAATGAGTGTAATGATAATATTTGTTATGAGTGGCTGTGGCAGCGATCCTGCTCTTTCGCAATTCAAAGTAGATATTGATAATTTCTGCACAAAAGTATCTGAAATTGACAATTCTATTAATAATATAGATGTTTCATCCGAATACGCCACAGATGAATTATTACGCTGTTTAGATGATTTAAACACTGAATTTACTGCTTTTGCAGAATTGGATTTCCCGGAAGAATTTGATTATTTAGAGGAATTAGCAGATGAAGCAGGAAGTTATATGAATGAAGCTGTTGCCAACTATCATAAGACTTACGAAAATGATTCCTATAATGAGAGCTATGCAGAATATGCAGCAGCGAATTATGAACGTGCATATAAAAGAATTCAGATTATCATCTCCTTCTTACATGGAGAAGAACCAGAAGATGTAAATGTAATTGATGCAGAATAGTTTACCAATAATGAGCAAGCAAAAACGCTTCAAAGTTTTGAACTTTGAAGCGTTTTACTATTCTCAAAATAATTCGATATTATTTTAAGATTTTGATTCCACCAATGAGTGGAAGTGGTTTTTCTTCTTCTTTGATTGCAGCCACAAGTCCCATGATAAACATAACAAATAAGTATACTTCAAGAACTAAAGCAACAATTCCGCCAACAAATGGAACGAATGCTACTACTGCCGCAATAACATAACCTAACCAAATTACAAGTGCCTGATTAAGGTGGAATTTAGCACCTTCCTTATCACCTGCACAAAATGCAATAATTAAACCAACCCATGTAATGTAAGCAACAATGCCTGTCATTTTTTTATCCATTGTAAAAATCTCCTCTTATCTTAATTATCTACTTTATTATAATGTAATGTGAAATGCACACATTAGTACGTTTTTCACAATACAATTCAGTACAAGAATAAGCAATGCAACGTACAGATGCCATTCTTTAAATTTAAGTCCCCTGATTTTCCCTATCTTTAGACGTTCCAATGTCTGGCTAACCATAAATATACCAAATATTATAATAGTATATAGCACCAGTGGATGATACCATAAAGATTCAAGAAAATGTCCATGTAACAATGCATTCACTGCTCTTGTTCCACCGCATCCTGGGCAATATAACCCTAAAACGGTGTAAATCATGCATGGTGGAATTGTGATATTGGGCAAAATGACCTTCATATATACCAATATCGAAATCCCACCTGCAATTAAGAAGAACCAGCCAATTTTATATAGCTGGTCTTCTAAACTGTTCTGCGAACAATTATTTCTACGCATAAATTAGTATGCCACACCCATATCAGCAAGCATTGCTAAACCAAGTAAACCTAAAATAGTAATGATAATTGCAATAACAATACCTACGATTGAGCAGATTAAACCTGCAGTAGCCATACCAGACTTGCCATTTTGTTTCTTAGAGATAATAGCCAATACAATACCAGCAATACCTGGAATAAGACCGATATATGATGTACAGCAAGAAAGAATGATAGCTAAAATACCACATACTAAAGAAATGATAGCTAATACATCAGTTTTCTTCTGTTCTGGCTCTGCGTTATATACAGGAGCCTGAGTCTGTGCATTGGTGTTATCCTGATAGAAATTGTTCTGTTCGTTGTTCATATTATTGTTGTCCATTATATTATACTCCTTTAAATATAAAATTAAAATTCAAATTAATCAGCTAATGCGTTACCATGACCATCTACGTCAATCTTACCGCATAAAATCATGATTCCTTCTACAAGTCCCCAGATCTCAATGCCGAGAACAAGGAATGCTCCAACAACAACGCAGCTTAAAACCATACCTACGATTGTTAAAACAAGCTGTGTTACTGCTTTACTGGTATATCC
>CAZHEM010000128.1:1919-7737 GCA_964531725.1 uncultured Acetatifactor sp. | reverse complement strand
TTAGTCAACGAATTTTGAAAACGTATTCCCCTGCCGAACACGCCACCCAAATTGTACATACCTTAGGAAAACACGAACAATCACAGATAGCAAAGGCGCGCATTTTAGAAATTCCATGTTTTGATTGCCGAATTTCAAAAAGGCATATGCAACCCGTGCCTAGTGTCACAACCTCTCGTGTGCACCATGCCCCAATCCTCTCCACAGTCTTTGATACGAAAAAAGCCCTCGCCCCTTCCCCAGTCTATAAACTGGTAAGGGGCAGGGCATTATCTTACATAGGTTATAAAACAGTTACCATTGGCTTCAAAACGTTCTGCTGCCTTGGTCATACTTTCCTTGTACAATCTTCCTGTAGAAGGCTCAAAGATAACCACCTGATATTCATTAAAACCAGTTACAAGTACCGCTTCACCATTCTCTAAAAGAGCAAGAACTGGGATATCCTGGTTGACATAGTGCAATACTGCATCCAACTCACAACCTGTCAAATCAAGGATCTGCATATCTGGTAGATTCTCTTCTAATATCCCCATAACAGTCTGTCCTAATCCCAATAGGTATTCTGCGTTACGGATAATTCCTTCAAAACCTAACATGGTCTCCAAACACACAACCAAGCTATTCTTCTCCTCGGTGACACTGGCTGCTTTAATAGCCATAATTTGGTTCCTTGTCACGCGATTTCCTTTCATCCAGATTCGCTCACCATTGTCATTTACAACAATTCCTGCAATATCATAGGCTAAGTTTACTGCTTTTGCAGGGTTACTATAAATGGCATCTACACCATAAGGACCATATACATAATATCTCTCTTTGGCGTTTTCTGTATCAAGCACCAACTCACGCCCGCCTTCAAAAACAACTTCCTTTGGATTTAACACTTTGATTGTCTTAGTGTCAATGGCACTCCTTGTTTTAATCTGTACATATCGTTCATATACATCAATATCTGCTGCCACAACAACATTTTTTCCGATATCAGTCTCTATGTTGTTCATAATTTGGTCTGCTGTGCTTTTCTGATACTCACCGTTCTCCTTTTTCATTACACGTTCTAAAGTAATCTGATTGTCTACAACCGCACAATCCGTAATGTAAATATCTGTTTGCGCATACTCCTTTAGCAACTCGCCTTCTGCATTACTAATGCACACTTTATACATTGGGAAAAATACTCGGCCAGAATTCTCTACAACAATTTCATCCTGACGAGCCACGCCATAAATGATATCTTCCCCCATAAAACCTAACGCTCTGATTACCTCGCCATCCGCTACGCTTATCTGAGTCTCTAAATCATTGCTTAAGTTCTTCACATTTAAATGTTTACACCAAGAATTATTGGTATCATCCTGCCACACTATAATCTTATGATTGCTAGATACCTGAATACTACCATCTCCTGCAATATCAACTAATTCTTGATAAGTTCGTTCTACCAGATCAATCTCATATACCTTGTTGTCCAAAGCAAGGTATACTTCCTGTTCACGGTTCATATACAGCAACTGTTCCATCTCTGTTTTTAAGACTGCATAGGTCTTATCATATGGAATATAAATCAATTCTTCAATAGTATTAAGCATGCTATCAAAGAAATATATTTGAATGCCCACTTCGCCTTCATGTCTGCCACGATTCATGTAGCCATATACTGCAAACTGCACATTGCCACCTTCGTCTACATCTAGAATCTTAATATCATGCTGCGCATTCATTTCTCGCACATCTAAGTCTTCATTCTCGTAAAAAGAAAATACCACTGCCAACTTATTGTTGGTTATATTATAGCTAAATAACTGTTTTGCCACCTCAAATACGACTACATTGCCATCAGCACTTTCCTTCATTGGAATATCTGTCGCAGTAATGCCCAACAAAATTTTGTCATTTGCATACATATTATTCACGTCAGGAATCTGCGTCATGGTTCTCTCATAATCCAATAAATACATTCTATCTGTAGTATGACGCAAACGATAATGCTCCTGTACCTGATAATATACTGTATCGCTTTCACTTTCGGTCGCCACAACATAATCCACTAAAAGAGACGCCGTCTGCTCTGCTATTTCTGTGAGCTGGTATACAGGCTCTCCAATCTCCTGAACCGACAAATCTCCCCACGTAATCTGCTTAAAACTACTGTGAATATTTACCTTGTGGAAAGAACTATTATCTTCTAACAAACCATTTGTCTCTAAGTATTTTGTCAATTCTTTAGCCGCTGTCTTATCATAAAGTTTTTCATGAAAATCCTTGGCAAACGCTAGTTTTTCGTTCACATACAAATTCTGACTCCAGATTACCCTAGTATAATAATGAATCGCTTGTTCTTCTGTTTCCAACACAATTGTTAATGAATATTCTGTGTCTGCCTCAATTAAATCTTTTAAAGCCAACGTACCCTGAATCTTCGTACCAACTTGCTCATATGATGTTACACTTGTATTCTCTATTAATCTACTGCCATCCATACTGCGAACTTCAATGGATATTCCTGTCACATCATTGCCGTATGTATCTACAATAAATTCTGCATCTCGATTCTCGCCCAACACGGTAATAACCTCTCGTTGAAAAGAGGTATTCATATCTTCTTTATATCCAAACAAGCGATTATAGGCAAATCCGTCCTTTCCCATGGTAATCACCGGAAAACTAGCCTCGCTCACTTCCATGGTCATATTATTATGGTCTTTATTCATTATCTTACCTACTACCACCAAAGCCACTAGGAAAGTAAAAATAAACACCGTTACTTTTATCAAACTTTTCTTCATTCTTGTCCTCTTTATTCCTTTAGCAAACGCTCTAATGTAGGGCTAATCTGCAGAAATTCTGTCACCTCTTCAATATTCCCCACTCTACTTCCCGCACGTAACTTACCATTCTTAACGGCACGGATTAGTAAATTCTTGGGCGTATGCTCCATATCAATAAATTCTAAAATCTGCGTATCATACCCACACTGCTCCAACAGGTTTGCACGCACAGCATCTGTGATAAGCGCTGACATTCTCTCTTTAATCAATCCATATTTCAAAATAGGCTTCAATGTATCATTCTTAATCTGTTTATTCACCTCGTGCTGACAGCATGGTACTGCCATGATGACGCTAGCTCCCCATTTTACCGCCTTTTCAATAGCATAATCAGTTGCTGTATCACAGGCGTGTAGAGTTACTACCATATCTACTGCATCCGTACCATCATAGGTACTAATATCGCCACGTTCAAAATGTAATTTTTCATATCCTACTTGTTTTGCCAACTTATTGCAATGTTCTATGACATCCGTCTTCAGATCAAGTCCTGTTACTTCAATATCTCTATGCTGCAGTTCATGCAAATAGTAATACATGGCAAATGTCAGATATGACTTACCACAACCAAAATCAATAATATGAATCGTTCTGTCTTTTGGTAAGCTCTCCAATACGTCTTCTATGAATTCTAGATAACGATTAATCTGGCGAAACTTATCATATCTTGCTTTTGTCACCTTACCATCTGGTGTCTGTACGCCCAGTCCCACTAGGAAATCAACTGGCTTGCCTTCCTCCAAAATATACTGTTTGGTGCGGTTGTGCGAAAGCTCTGGTTTCTTCACTTCTCTTTTTTCTGCATTTGCAACACCATGCTTCTTAATCGTCATTTTCCCTTTTTTGCTCACCAACACAGAAGCTTCTAACTTAGCAGTCTGAATCTGCCCCTGCTTAAAAAGCTCCTGCATGTTCTGCATACATCTATTCAAAGTCTCCTCTGCTGAATAATTTGCATGAAAAACCTGTGTGCCACGATAGGTAGTCTCCTGAAACAATACCTCATCTTTTATCAAAACTGGACGCACCTTTACCTTACTTGCCAAGCTACTGTCCTTAGTATTACTCATTATTATCTGTATCAACTCATCATTTAAGCATTGACTTAACAATTCTTTTAATTCATCCATTATTATATCCCAATCTATTTATCCTAAAAAAATTATTACAACATAGTCTCAAAACTTATGACTATATTGTAATAACTTTGTTTCAAAATCACAACTATAAATTTAGGAAACCTCTTCCACTGCCATGTCTACGTTTGTATATCTCATTGGATAGTAACACATATATCAACCATTCCATCCACATCCATTTTTCCGCAGTTTCATCCACTACTGCATCTGGATTATTTTCTTTTTCTTCAAGCTGGAGAATTTTTAATATGCTCTGTACCAATCTCTGCAACCTATATCTATCTGGATACTCATCATATATCATGCTACCTTCAAAATCTATTTTATCTATAGTATCCGATATTTTTCTCATGCTACGTTTTACTTCCATTGGATACATTTGTTGAAAATATTCAAAATCTCGCAACATAGCATCTTCGTCATTTTCTCTCATATAACCTGGGTATGTCATATAAAATGGAAGTGGTGCATCCCATGGACCAAATTCACTCCTCGGAATAGATATATTCCTTGGTGTAAATCGGTTCCTTGAAGATAGACCACTTCCATTATATGAAAGAACTCTAGGAAATTCTTCTCTATAATTGTCCATATATCACACCTACATATTCGCTTTTTGTTAGCATATGTAGATATTCTTACATATGTGACATTATTTCAGAACTTCAATTCGTGCCATTGCTCTAAGCAATGCTGTTTGTGCTCTTAGCACATCAATATCCGCATCTTTATTCTGAAGGCGTTCCTCTGCACGAGCACGAGCAGCTTCCGCTCTTCCTTCATCAATCTCATCTGGCCATTCAACTATTTCAGCAAGAATCGTAATCCCTTCTGGCAGAATCTCTGCAAAACCAGAATGCAATGCAGCTTCTTTGGTTTCTTCTGCTTCATGTATTGTTATAATACCAGGTTTGACGATAACAGTTAGCGGAATATGTCCTGGAAGAACACCAATCTCGCCCTCTGTGGTGTTGAATTCAACCATGTCCACAGCGCCCTCATAGAATATTCTATCCGGTGTTACAATGCGTAACTGAAATCCTTTCTTATCTGCCATAATCAACCTCGCTATTTAACCTTTGCCAATACATCATCGATGCTACCTGCATTCAGGAAGTAGCTTTCAGGAATATCATCATGCTTACCTTCTAGAATTTCCTTGAAGCCACGGATTGTCTCGTTAATAGGTACATACTTACCTTCCAAGCCGGTGAACTGTCCAGCAACGAAGAATGGCTGAGATAAGAATCTCTGTACTTTACGTGCACGAGATACTACCAACTTATCATCTTCTGACAATTCATCCATACCCAAAATAGCAATGATATCCTGAAGTTCTTTATAACGCTGCAAAATCTCCTGAACACCACGCGCAACCTTATAATGCTCTTCGCCAACAATTCTTGGATCCAAAATACGTGATGTTGACTCCAAAGGATCAACTGCTGGATAAATACCAAGCTCTACAATAGAACGTGACAAAACAGTAGTTGCATCCAAGTGAGCGAATGTAGTTGCTGGAGCAGGGTCAGTTAAGTCATCCGCAGGTACATATACTGCCTGAACAGAAGTAATAGAACCATTCTTAGTAGAAGTGATTCTCTCCTGTAAAGCACCCATTTCTGTCTGTAATGTAGGCTGATAACCTACTGCAGAAGGCATACGTCCAAGAAGCGCAGACACCTCACTACCTGCCTGAGTGAAACGGAAAATATTATCAATGAATAACAATACGTCCTTTCCACCTTTATCACGGAAATATTCTGCCATAGTAAGTCCTGTAAGACCTACACGCATTCTCGCTCCAGGTGGCTCGTTCATCTGACCGAATACCATGGTGGTCTTATC
>CAZHEM010000128.1:0-1909 GCA_964531725.1 uncultured Acetatifactor sp. | reverse complement strand
GCTCATTTCATGATACAAGTCATTACCCTCACGGGTACGTTCACCAACACCTGTAAATACAGAATATCCACCATGCTCTGTAGCGATATTACGGATTAACTCCTGAATTAATACGGTTTTACCTACTCCCGCACCACCAAACAGACCGATTTTACCACCTTTCTGATATGGGCAGAGAAGGTCTACAACCTTAATACCTGTCTCCAAAAGTTCTGTCTCAGTAGACTGTTCTTCAAACTTAGGAGCTGGTCTGTGAATCGGTTCATAATTAACACCTTCTGGTGCTTCCTTATTATCGATAGGCTGACCTAATACATTGAAGATTCGACCAAGTGTATTCTCACCTACTGGAACAGAAATTGGAGCCCCTGTCGCAATTGCATCCATTCCTCTTACGAGACCATCAGTAGGACCCATTGCAATACATCTTACTGTGTCATCGCCCAAATGCTGAGCAACCTCCACAGTTAACTCTTTTCCGTCTTGGGTAGGAATTTGAATAGCTTCGTTAATCTCAGGTAGTTTTCCCTCATCGAAACGCACATCGAGTACTGCTCCGATGATCTGGGTAATCTTCCCTTTATTTTCTCCTGCCATTTCTACCTCTTTCCTGCTCGTTTCCGAGCAAAATCTCAATCAATCTAGTCAAAATTATAGTTCGCATCATTCCCCACATTCCAATGTGAAAGAATCGTTCAAGATTCTTTCGGCTAAAACATAGTTGTTCTTGGATAGCGTATCTTGCTATCCTAGAATAACTTTTTAGCCTTAGCCTAGGGCCTCAGCACCCGCTATAATTTCTGTTAATTCTTGTGTAATAGAACCTTGTCTTGCTCTATTATACTTAAGCGCCAAATCGCTAATCATTTCTTCAGCGTTGCTAGTCGCATTATCCATTGCCTGCATACGTGCTCCGTTTTCGCTGGCTACAGCTTCCATCATTGCTCCATAAATCAGACTGCTTACATACTTTGGAATAATCATATCCAAAGCCTCTACATCAGCTGGTTCAAAGTTCATGATGGCACCACTCTCTTCACTAGCATCCTCTGTTTCTTTCAACTCTACTGGTAATAATTTTAGCAAAGTAGGAATATGACTTACCGTGTTTTTGAAAGAAGTATATGCCAAATAGATTTCTCCAATCTCTCCATCTGCAAAAGCTTTTAAAAGCTTATTGGACAATGCCATCGCTTCTGGGAAACTAGGTTCTTCTATAATATCAGACATATCTTCCTTAATCTCATATCCCGCCTTGTGTAGCGCATCTCTTCCTTTATTACCTACTGCGTAGATTACCAAATCATC
The DNA here is from genome assembly GCA_964531725.1 of uncultured Acetatifactor sp. Classification (GTDB taxonomy): domain Bacteria; phylum Bacillota; class Clostridia; order Lachnospirales; family Lachnospiraceae; genus Acetatifactor. The sequence goes on along the minus strand of CAZHEM010000128.1, from coordinate 601 downwards.
CTTGTTCCAAGTCTCATGTCTGGTAATCAACTTAACAATATTGGAATTGTATCCACCAGCAAGCCCACGGTTAGATGTAATCACAATTACAGCTTTTTTCTTAGACTCACCTGGAATCAGATACTTATGTTCTACATGACCCACTTTTGCCAAGATACTATTAACTGTACGATACATAGAGTCAAAGTATACTTTAGAACGCTCTGCATTGGCTCTGGCACGTTGCAACTTAACAGTAGATACCAGCTTCATCGCTTTGGTAATCTGCTGTGTACTCTGAATACTCGCCTTACGACGCTTTATATCACGCATCGATGCCATACATTACCCTCGTTTCTATTATGAGAATTGTTTCTTAAACTCATCAATCGCTTTCTTTAACAAGCTTTCGGTTTCGTCTGAAATTACTTTTTCCTCTGCAATCTTGCCTGGAACCTCAGGATATTTGGTATCAAGGAACTCAAAGAATTCTCTCTCGAATCTTGTAATTTCCTCTACTGGTACATCTAATAAGTACTTATTTGTTACTACATAGATGATAATAACCTGATACTGTACAGCCATAGGCTTGTACTGAGGCTGTTTTAATACCTCTTTGATT
>CAZHEM010000127.1:0-7936 GCA_964531725.1 uncultured Acetatifactor sp. | reverse complement strand
TACAGTTAAATACTCACTGTAATTCTCAATAAATGTTAACAATAAATTGTTATTTGTTTCATCTACCATGCCCTTGATTTCATCGATTGCACCCTGAGCATCTGTAGACTCTAAAGCACTTGTTGTATTGTCATAAGTTACATCTGATGCAGTTCCACCACCTTGTTCGGCAGCCTTAAGAATAGCACTGCTCAGTGTATCTCCTAATTCTGATACATCCTCGCTACCAATCCTCGCAAATAGATACCGCACATTTCTAAACATTGACGAAATCTTTTCCAACAATGAACTATGCTTTTCCCCAGACTGTAGCACATCTGTCTCTAGCCATGTTGTAGGACTTGCAATATCTCTATTGGTAAATGCTACGGTATTATCTGCCGTATCTGCTCCTGTGGCTACCGCTCCCACATCCTCAGCAGAAAGGCTAACATTGCCTTGACGGTATGTGCTCTCATTAGCACCTTTGACACCAGATACCGTAGAGCCAGCCATTGCATCCCAATATCCATCCTCTGTACGGAATACATTAGTGCCCTCTCCATAGTGATAACCAGCACCCTCTTTAAACGTATCATCGGTTGTGAAAGCATCAGAGATATTGAACATATACTTAGCTACTTGATTATCTGTATTGGATAAATCGGCAAATGTAATGGTTCCCATAGGAATAAGACCACTCATACCTTGCGATATCTTTTTTGCCTGTTCATAATAGTACTTTGCATTGTCTACATCTTCATTCTCTCTTGATTCTGTGCCGCCCTTTGCATAACTCTGAGACAAAGTTGCGTTATTAGCAGATTTGGCCACATTATCATTTGTGGTCTTAACTGCTGCTTGAATTTCTGCAAGTGCATCCTCAATCTCTGGTAAGTAGGTATCTACAATACTTGTCTTAACAGTGGCTACAGTTTCTGCATCGTCTGCCACTGTATCAGCCAATAACTTAATTTCGTCTAATATTTCATTAAATGATGTTTCATATTGTGTCTTGATTTCATCTGTAGCCTCTGCTATCTGAGCAACGAAATCTTCATATGTACCCATGCGCTTACACACACCTGCTGCAAAACACATCCATACAATCTGGTTGCTTGTACTAGTATCAATGCTGACTGCCCATTCTCCAGGTAGCATCTTATTAGGGTCAAAATCTTTCCGTAGTCCTCTACGCATCTGTATTGCCATAACTATTCCTCCAAATTATTAAAGGTTAGCAACTTGCTCTGTAGCAAGTCGGTTTAATACTTATTTTCTTTCAAAAAATAATCTTATTGCTTGAATGAGTTCATTTGCTTTTTCGGTTGTGACATTTTCGTCAAAATTAAGTTCTTTTACAACTTTTTCTCCAAAACAAAAGAAAAGTTTTCCGCTTATCGTTATACACATTTCGCCTGGGCGCAATATCTCTTTTAAATTTTCAGTCTTATCCATTGCGTAATTATGATCTGTTCCCATATCCTACTCCTCTTTTCCAAACAATGTAGGTTGCTTAAGTTCTACCTCTTTAGCCATCTCCTTGGCTTCTTCTTCACTCATTCCCTCGAACTTAACGAAATATTTCCATGCTGGAACTTTGTTAGCTACTACATAGCCCCACCATCTTATTCTGTCCTCTTCACGGTTGTATGTAATATCCCCAAAGTCAAACACAATTTCGTATGTTCCTACAGGAGCTAGACCATATAAGTCAGCAAACGCATTGAGGGCATATACCAAATCAGACAAACACCCCTCTACCTTATCTCTGATATCCTTGATGAACTGAATAGTACGTCTATCATCAGATTCCACCTGAGTAGCGGTTACCATACCTGTAGACTGGTTGAATACGAAATAGCCATTAGAATATCCAACCTTGTACCCAATTTGGCTTAAAAGAGCATTCAAACCAGTTAGGCGAGCATCTGTGTTAAGTGTAGGATTGATTTCATGGTACAAATCGTCTTGCCCATTACCTTGTATAGCTTTTACATACTTAGGCAAGCCCATGCGCTCTTTTGTCGAGTTGAACTCTGCCGTTGTTCTACTTACCTTGCCACCACTAGGAAGTAATCTATCAGAATCAAGCAATACTGTACGTCTGCTATCGAATATCTCTGTAGCATTTCTGCTATATGCAATATCAAGGTCCTTTAGTTCCTCTACTGCATCTGAGAAGATAGATAAGCCAAGAGGACTATCAATATCCACATTGTTAGCGTGTGGCATCTTAAGTACAGCGTACAATGGTTTCTCTACGTTCTGAATAACTACATCCTCTGCTAAATCGCTCCAAGGTGTCTGTAGGATATTAATAGGCTTGCCAGTTCCATTCTCTGAATCTGACACATAGCACTTGTTAGAGATAGCATAATTACCATCGTCAAGGAATCTATGATATTCCAATCGGGTGTAGAACTTCTTACCGCTAGAGCTTACCTCACGATTAATAAATACAATGCCTGTGATACTTCCATTACTCTGGTCTGTTACCATGAAGTTATCTGGGGTAACCAAATCAACGGAACTACCATTTGGCTTTAGCACTACAGTTCCATACGCACATCCATACTCTACCCAATCACGAAGTTTAAAGTAGATACTGTCAATCTGCTCCTGTAACCATTTAGCCCTTACTCCACCATCAATAGTAATCTTGGTGCCAAGCATAGCCAGACGTGCTGTTTCAGAACATATCGCCTTTGCGAAGTTGATTGTCTTAATATCATCTTCAACATCTACCCAATCGGGAACGCCTGCATATATGTCTGCATATGTTCGCATAGCCGCTTCCATTGCACTTGATGTAATAGAGTTTACGTTGAAATCATCCTTTGCTATTCTCTTAAATACCATATCTATCCATCCTTTTATTCTTGATATAATACTCATTATGCGCTCGTACCTCGCTTATTATATAAATTCTCTAAGGCATACCTATCCGCATCAATTGTATGATTGTTCTTATCAGGGTAGCCACTAATTACATTCCCTTCCTTGTCTCTATCATACTCATACTCGGTATATTCCTTGTATGTGGTTGGGGTTCTCTCTGGATCTATAACATGTGTATAACCTTGTAAATACTTCATACCATAATCGACAGAACCAGGACCCTTAATTGCACCTCTCGCTGGTAAACCATTGTCTTTGTAATCATTAATAGACTTAGGCTCTGCGGAATCACAAGTAATAACATAATCATCATATCCTGCATCAATGATCTTTTGAGCAGTTTCAGCATTCGACATCTTATTGCCCGTAATCTCTGCAATGTGGTATATCTTCTTGCGTGCTTCATCTACATACAAGCGTTTGAACGCATAGATATCTGGGTACCAGCCCCAGTCTACACCTTGATAGATTCTATCGAATGTTGCTATCTCTTCATCAGTAATCGTGCGAATTTCAAGATAATCGAATACGTTACCACCATTGCCGTTTGCTACACCACCGTATTCATGCTCATAAGCATTGGGGTTCACTTCTTTTAAGTGTTCAGCCTCTTCAATAAATGGTTGTCCTAGCCATTCTGGTGGAACATCCAAGTACGTTGACGAATGAACAACCCTATTCTCTTTAGGTGCTAATACATATTTGTTTGCCCAATTGTTCATTGTCTTTGGTGGGTTGAATGACTTAAAAATCCATGCTAAGTCACCACCACGAATTGCCGATTGCTCAATCTTACGAATTTCCTCTTCACCAGCGAACTGGTCTAATTCTTCAAACCACACAATGCCTATATATCCAAACTCTGGATTAATAGACTTGATTTTGTCAGGGTCATCAGCACCACGGAAGTATATCTTCTGTCCTGTAGCCTTCAGCGTAATTTCTAAAGGCGATAATTTACTATCAAATTCCTCTGTGAACTCCTGCTTACCAATCGCCCACTTAATCTTGTTATAAACGGAATCCTTGATTGTATTACCTACCTTACGGCAAACAACCGCATGTATATCGTGATAGTTTCTCAGTAACTCTACAATCATCATCGCAAATGTAGATGACTTTGTAGAACCTCGTCCACCCTTTAATACATATTCAAGGTGTTTTTTATCTCGTATATCCCTAATCACTGGATGAAATGTGTCTGGGACATTGTAAAGGTCCATGTGATAGGTCTTGCGCATCAGAGCCTCTTCTGCCAGACGTTTCTTTTCCTCTTTCTCTTCTTTTATCTTAAGAGCCTTTTCTAAATCATTAGCTGCTTTCAATCTATCAGAGAGAGTTGCATCCATACCAAAAGCATCCTTTTCCTCTCCCTTTATTACCTTTGCACGGAATGCTTGGATATCCGCAAGTGACATTGTATCAGTGCCATTGTGCTTATCAATTTCGGCTTGTTTCTCTGCTATATATTCCAAAACCTTATCGTTTTTTAACAGCCTACATCCTTGTACCTCAGGGCTTTTATATCCAGCTTTCCTTGCTGCGTCAGTGGCATTCCCACCATTCTCTATGTAATTATCTGCAAATGTCTTATATTGCGGTTTTAACTCCATTCTTTCACCGCCTTATATATATCTAGTAAACAGAAAATGACTTCTGGCATTGAACAAGTCTTTAGTATCTCTAACTCCCCATTCTTCCATTTGTCATGTTTCTCTACATAACTTGTTATAGGTGTACATACCGAATATGATGTAATCATTCTCTTTTGATCAGCAGAATAAAACTGGTGCGTGTTTATCTTTATCACAAGCCCAGTTTTCACAATTGCAGTCTGTAATTTCTTCATTCTGCCATTTAGATTCATAAACAAAAATACTCCATAAACGATACTATAGTTTCTCAATACTATTGTACTGCCTATGGAGCAACATTTTGTATGCACGTTATTCAGTTAAGTAACCTCGGTATTCTTTCGTAAGAGTATCTATGATTTCTCTATACAAAAATCCCATCGCAAGTGCCATGATAAAATTAAGAATAGGGCATCCAATGAAAAGTGCATTTATGTACCAAGCATATTTGCTTTTTCTTTTGCTCTTAATCACTTTCCACTGTTCGTCAGTAAAGTTCTTTCTCACTTCTCTTGCTGCACTATACGCAGTTGTTAACTCTAACACAGCACATACCACAGTAACTATTAATATAATCTCTAACATAATATTTCTTATCTCCTTATCTTTCCCATAGTCCGCTCCAGATCATCCATCGCTTAATAGCATCCATGCCCTTGCGCCTATATCCGTAGAAATCCTCTTTGCTTATGTATATTTCATTCTTCACTATCAGCTTATCGTATGATATGCCTTGTGTAAGGCTTGTGTATATATATGGGGATATGTACGGATTCAGTTCTGATAGGGCTTGCTTGATTAGTCTGGCATTCTCTTCATCTGCATTCTCGCAGAACTGCTTTATGTACTGTTTCTCTTCTTCTGTAATACCATAATCTGTATATGACATTTCTCTTGTCCGCATTCTTCCTCCTATTTTTCTGCAATAAAAAACCAACCATCGAATATTGACGGTTGGTAAGAATATACATTATATTTTATTGAGTTGAATATCTTCGTATGCTTTTAAAATATCTGCTTCACAAATTAACGTATAGTATTGGGTTAAATTTTCTGCTATAAAAAATTTTATACAGTAATCCTGTGCACTGGAGATTTTTCTACGCTCACCACCATCAATCCATGCAACAATATTTCTTATTTTTTCTATGTCTTGATTACATGACGCGCACTTAATATTGCCGTTTTCATAATCACTTAATATTACCTTTGCAAACTTATAGCAAATTTTTGATTGCCAATATGTGATTTCATCAAGTATCTTGCCTACAATCATTGTGTTATCTCCTCATCCTTAATATATCCGATGTACATTAATATTATATGTTATTTTTTACCAACCATCAATATTCAATTGTCAAGGTACCAATAGTTCCTACACCGCTGCAACATACCTCTTAAAGATGTCATGCACATGATCCGTGCCAACGTATGCGTAATGTCTGCCAGCAGTACTTCTGTCCTTGTGTCCTAAATACTCCCCTGCATCGTGAATGCTCCCGCCCCTACGGATTATATTTGTGGCGCACATCTTACGGAAGAGATGGGGATAGACACGTCTGTTCAAATCAGCACGATTTCTAATCGCCCCAATAGCACCTCTAATTGCTGACGATGAAAGAGGAATAGCCTTGTCACCTTTTAGGGTGGTAAATAAGGCTTGTGCGCAATTGTACGGCACGTTTCTTTCAGCCATATAATCACTTAGAAACTTAAGAGCCACCGCATCAAGGTATGCCACACGGAAAGTTCTGGTCTTTTCTCCGTATATGTCAATCTTACCAGTCTTCCAGTCCACATCTGAGACTTTAACGTGTTCCAATTCTCCTACACGCATTGCAGTAGAGCGTTATACTTCAATCAAGGCTCTGTCTCGCTTATGCTTGCAACCAGTCTTAAGCTGCTCAAATTCCTCTGGCTCCATGTGGTCGATTGGCTTCTGAATCTCCTTGTATGGCTCAATAGCATCGCAAGGGTTCTCTACGATGATGTGGCTCTTACGCATCCAGGTAAAGAAAGCAGAAATGTTACGTCTCTGGTTATTGAGAGAAACTTCATTGTTTGTGCTGCGTAAACTATTGAGATACAACTCTACGTCCATGCTAGTGATTTTGGTAAGCACCTTGTTAACTTTCATCAAGAGATTCTTAATGGAATCCATATAATAGTTAACTGTCTTCTTAGATAGCTTAGGTGCTTTCTTTAGCATAAATAGGTCCAGTATGTAACTGTTAGTATCATCTACTGTCGCCGGCAAGGTCTGAACCTCTACCACTTCCACCGATGCCAATGTCTCCACCAATACGCTACTGAGTATATCCATAGTAGTACTATCGATGTAGTACTGCATCTTTACCATAATGTCATTCTTTATCTTTTCTCTCATATCCATTCTGTCATTCCTCTTTTCAGTCGATTTATTAATCTAGTTTAACTATCTTTTGAATAACCTTTGAAATATATTTTTCTTACGATTTACAACCTCAAAGCATTCATCTCTCCAAGCAAAAACATTATTTAGGTCATATGAACTATAACCTATGCTATAATCTCTTTTATCAACTTCCTTATACTTAATTTCAAAATAAGGTTTTTCTACTTTTCCTGTAACAATTATTTCTAAACTCGTTACTTTTATCTTTTTCATATTTTCCACCTCACAAATTCTAGTTCCCTAAGCACCAAACATCTCGTGATTTACGCTTATAGATTTATATATTTCTTTTTCAAGCTCGTCTTTGTATGCAAATGGACTTAAAGGACTTTTTATTTTCTCTCTTAATAATGGCATTGCCGAATTTTCTAAAATTCCTTGACCTGCATTAATGCCAATCTGCGGTGGTAATTCTGCCAATGCACATAGTTCCATTTTTTTGTGTTCACATTTATCCATTTTAGGACAACCCTTGCACCTTTCTGATAACTTGCTTAGACTATACCCCATACTTACTCCTTTTCTGTTAATCAATTAAAATTCTAGTTTATATGGCTTCTAATTTTTCAATCATATCTCTTATTTTTTCTGTTAAGTCTGTTTCTCTTCCATATAGGTTTTCAATTTCTTCGGCTGATTCTTGTAGTAATAGGTAAATATCCTCTACTAGATTTAAGCACTGCCATGCTTTTTTCTCTTCTTCTTTGAAGTAATTTTTATCTGCAATTTTATCCCATTTCTCTTGACGTTTTCTTTGTATGTAGGCAAGAATACGCCTAATGAATAAAGGATATTTGCAACCATAAACGTTATCAGAATCACACAAGCCACATTCACACCATTCGCCCCCATCACATAACAAACTATCATAATATGAACCATAATAAGGACATTTTTTACAATCGTTTTCTTTCATGACATTCCTCTCTAAATTAAATTTTAATTTGTCTTATAATCTATTTCCTATAATCATATTTCTTGCAAATTT
>CAZHEM010000126.1:0-7947 GCA_964531725.1 uncultured Acetatifactor sp. | reverse complement strand
ACAATATCTTGTGCTAATGCAAAATATTTAGTAAAATGTATGCATGGGAAATGGTAAATCCAATTTAAGATTTGGCAGAATACCTAAAATACATCAAAATTGGAGGAAGACAGTATGAATGTTTACACAACTGACAAAATTCGTAACGTAGTACTATTAGGACATGGCGGAAGCGGCAAGACTAGCTTGGCAGAAGCTTTTGCATACCTTTCAGGTATCACCTCTCGTATGGGTAAGGTAACTGATGGCAATACCTTAAGTGATTATAGTAAAGAAGAACAGAAAAGACAGTTTTCAATCAGTACATCTGTTATTCCTATTGAATGGGAAGGATACAAGATAAACATAATTGATACTCCTGGTTATTTTGATTTTGTAGGTGAAGTAGAAGAGGCTATGAGTGCTGCTGGAGCAGCTATTATCGTTGTTAATGGCAAATCTGGTATTGAAGTGGGTACTCAGAAAGCTTGGGAATTATGTGAAAAATACAAAATTCCAAGATTTATCTATGTATCAAACATGGATGTAGATAATGCTTCTTTCCGTCAAGTTGTGGAAGACATGACTGCATTATATGGCAAGAAGATGGCACCTTTCCATCTTCCAATTCGAGAAGATGAAAAATTTGTAGGTTATGTTAATGTTATTACCGAGACTGGTAATCGTTGGCAGGGTAAGGATGTAGTTCCTTGTGAAGTACCTGAATATAACAAACCAAACTTGCAGATTTGTAGAGATACATTAATGGAAGCTGTTGCAGAGACCAGCGAAGAATTCATGGAGAGATATTTCGGTGGTGAGACTTTCTCAGAAGCTGAGATTCGTGCGGCACTTCGTACCAATGTGTGTGACGGAAGTATCGTTCCTATGACTATGGGTTCTAATACATTATGTCAAGGTATGTATACTTTGTTGGATGATATTATTAAATATATGCCAAGTCCAGAGAATAGAGAAGTAGCTGGTATCAATATGAAGACCAACGAAATCTATCATGCAGATTATGATTTCTCTAAGGCAAAATCAGCATATATCTGGAAGACTATCGTTGACCCATTTATTGGTAAGTATTCTTTGATTAAAGTGAACTCTGGTGTATTGAAGACGGATGATTTAATCTACAACGTAGATAGAGATATTGAAGAAAAAGTAGGTAAGCTTTATGTACTTCAGGGTAATAAGCCAATTGAAGTAAGCGAGCTTCATGCTGGTGATATTGGTGCTTTAGCAAAATTAACAGCAGCTAGAACTGGTAATAGTTTATCCACAAAGGCTACTACCATTAAATATGGTAAGGCTGAGATTTCAACTCCTTACACATACATGAGATATAAACCTAAAAACAAGGCTGATATTGATAAGATTTCACAGGCATTGCAGAAGATGACTCATGAGGATCAGACCTTAAAGGTTGTTAATGATGCAGAGAACAGACAGATGCTTCTCTATGGTATGGGTGACCAGCACCTTGAAATCGTTGTCAGCAGATTGTTGAACGAGTACAAAGTAGAAGTTGAACTTAGCCAGCCTAAGATTGCTTACAGAGAAGCTATTAAGAAACAGTCTGATGTGGAATACAAATATAAGAAACAGTCTGGTGGACATGGTCAGTATGGACACGTTAAGATGCGTTTCTCTAACTCAGGTGATATGACTACTCCTTATGTATTCGAGCAGGAAGTTGTTGGTGGTGCAGTTCCTAAGAACTTCTTCCCAGCAGTTGAAAAGGGTATTCAGGAATCTGTATTGAAGGGACCTTTGGCAGCATACCCAGTAGTAGGTGTGAAAGCTGTTTTATACGATGGTTCTTACCATGCAGTAGACTCTTCTGAAATGGCATTCAAGACCGCTTCTATTCAGGCATTCCGTAAGGGATTCATGGAAGCTGGACCAATTCTTCTTGAGCCAATTATGTCATTGAAGGTTACTGTTCCTGATTCTTATACAGGTGACATTATGGGTGACCTTAATAAGAGAAGAGGACGTGTACTTGGAATGAATCCAGTAGCAGGTGGCAAGCAGACTATCGAAGCGGATATCCCTATGAGTGGGTTGTTCGGTTACTGTACAGATCTTCGCTCTATGACTGGTGGACGTGGTGAGTATGAATATGAATTTGCACGTTACGAGCAGGCTCCTTCCGATGTACAAGAGAAGGAAGTTGCAGCGAGAGCAGCTAAGGTTGCTGAAAATGCAGAAGAAGATTAAAAAAAGGTGAAGGGGCAGATGTTTTCGGACATCTGCCCGTCTTATACCTAGATAATAAAATGTTATGATGCTTTGCTATCCTAATCTGTGGAATAAAGCATCTGACTACCTAATGATTGAGGGAGGAATGCTTATGAAAAAGTGTATTGCAAAATTTCTTGTATTGATAATGATATTATCTGTATTCACAGGATGCGGTCAATCATCCAATACAGATGTGCAAAATAATGATACTGTGAAATCGGATGCCAATACAACAGATAACACTAAGCAGCCTGATTCAAAAGAAGAAGCAAAAGACTCTACGAAGGAAGAAACTGCAAGAGCAGATCAAATATCTTTTTATGCATCCAAGGAAGATAAGGGAGTGCGTTCTGCATTGATTACCTTTGAACCAGATAAGGTAAGGTTGGATGAAGAGGAAGGGATGTCTAATTCGCAACAGTCATTTGAAATCATAGGTACTGATGAGCTGACGATAAAGGTTAAATGTAAGGCAGAAACAGCGCAGTCACTGTATGAGAATGCTATCAATGCTTATAGAGAGGATATAAGGGAGGAATTTACGACCTCGGAGCTGAAAGAAGTAAAGATAAACGACATTGTCTGCAAAGGCTGGGATGTGTTCAGGAAGGAAAAACTGCTTGATAAATTTTATGCTTGTGAACTAGGAAATGGTTTAACGATAACGTTAGAAACGTATAATGGATATGAAGAAGATGCCGATTATGCCAAGTTTGAAGAGGCGGTTAATTACGTGTTGCTTGCAATAGAAGAAGGAGATGGTACGATTGTTCGGCCACCATATGATTTTGAAGTGCAAAATGATGACAAGGTTTTGTCTATAACATTTGATTCGGGAAGTATGTTTCAACTGGATTATGATGAAACAAAATGCCAGTTGAAAAACAGTGGAACGGTTTTATATACGGATTATATAGACGGACAGGGTCAGCCATTGGACAACATGAATATGAAACTTTACATATCAAACAAGTATGCTTCTTTTGAGGAATATTATAATGCAGAATATTCATGGATACCTGACAATAGGGAGCAAACTTTTCCAATAGCAACTACGACGCTGAATGGTGTGGAGGTGACCTATGCATATAGTGATTTGAATTGTAGTGGCATCTATGCTATTGAATTATCTGATGGATATATGCTTAGGGGAGAATATTGGACAGATTCAGAGAATATAGTAACACTTCCAAATGCTTTGGCGATACTACTCGGTGTGGCAGTGGTAGAACCAGAAAAACCTGAGGAACCATTAGTTTATGAGGCTTGTCATGAGATAACAGGACAGACTGTTTATTTCATTGAATATGATACTTCTGCGATTGAGATAAGACCTGATGTGCCTGCACTATTTGGAATGGAGGCAAGATGGATGGAAGATAAAGAAGATTATTATCGAATTAGTATGCGTTTTGGAGGTTATTCAAGTTGCAGTAAATTTATGGAACTCAGAGAGAGCGACTATCATGGTAACAGTATATACGATAACGTAGAGTTTGCTTATGTCGGTTCCATGGAGTTCGGTAATGTAGTTTTTGAGATAATATCTGTGAACTACCAGAACAAGGGTAACGATTATACAGACATTCTATTTTATGCAGAACCATTATCGTCAGTATCTATTACTGGAACCTTTGTCAAGACTACCATAGAGGAGGCAGAACCTATCTTTGAGGCATTGTTTAAAAATGTGGAATGTACGGAAGAAGAACTTATGGATCCAGAAGAAGCAGGAGCTAAGCTGAAGGAGGAGCTAATAAAGCAAATGGAAAGTGGAAAATAAGGGTAAAAAATATTGGAAGCTATGTTTAAGGAATTAGAAATAGTTGAATAACATATGGAATATCCCGGACATCATAATTGGTGTTCGGGATATTTTCTTGACAGAACATTACGAATGAGATAAAATGTACAAAGATTTGTTGATAAGTAAACATAAACAAAGACTTTGAAGAGGAATAGTAAGAGTACCATGTTTTCAGAGAGTTGTCGGTTGGTGTGAGACAACAACGCAATACTCCCAACTCACCTTGGAGTTCTTATTGTGAAGCGTGAGAAGCGTGTGTAATGATAAGCGGGATATCCCGTTATAGATAATAAAAGCGCACAAATGACTTGCGTTGCAAGTCACTGTGAATTAGAGTGGTACCACGGAATCAAGCCCTTTCGTCTCTAAAACGAAGGGGCTTTCTATATTTGCGAGTAGTGAGGAAAATGTCCTGCTTGCAGGGGCATTTGACGAGCACCGCGAAACTTCGTGAATTCGGAGAATTTACGAAGAACGACAGAAAGAAAGAGGTTCAATTATGGAAAAAGTTTATAATCCAAAAGAGATTGAAAAAAAATGGCAGACCTATTGGGCGGAAAATGAAACCTTTAAGACGGATGTGTGGGATTTTTCTAAGCCAAAATATTACGCATTGGATATGTTCCCTTATCCTTCCGGTGTAGGTTTACATGCAGGACATCCAGAAGGATATACTGCAACAGATATTATGTCTCGTATGAAGCGTATGCAGGGTTATAATGTATTGCATCCAATGGGTTACGATTCCTTTGGTTTGCCTGCAGAGCAGTATGCAGTAAGTACTGGTAATCATCCTAATGGATTTACTCAGGAGAATATCGAAACCTTCTCTAATCAGTTAAGAGAGCTTGGCTTTGATTATGACTGGAGTAAGATGTTGGCAACCAGTGATCCTGAATTTTATAAATGGACACAGTGGATTTTTAAGCAGCTTTATTTGGATGGTTATGCAAAATATGTTGATATGCCAGTAAACTGGTGTGAAGAGTTGGGAACCGTATTATCCAATGATGAGGTTATTGACGGTAAGTCTGAACGTGGCGGTTATCCTGTTATCCGTAAGAATATGAAGCAGTGGGTTATCAATCAGCCTGCTTTTGCAGAAAAGTTGTTGGAGGGTCTTGAGGAAATCGATTGGCCAGAGTCTACCAAGGATATCCAGAGACACTGGATTGGCAAGTCTGAAGGTGTAGAGGTTGATTTTGAAATCGTAGGCGGTGGCAAATTCTCCATCTATACTACCTGTATTGAGACTATTTATGGTATTACCTTCATGGTACTTGCTCCAGACGGACAGATTGTGAAGGATTTGATGCCTAGAGTACAGAATCCAGAAGAGGTGCAGGCTTATATTGATGAGACTTTAAAGAAAAATGATATGGACCGTACCGAGCTTAACAAGACCAAGTCTGGTTGTCCTTTGAAGGGTCTTTTCGCCATTAACCCTGTAAATGGTAAAGAAGTACCTTTATATATTGGTGATTTTGTTTTGGCAAGCTATGGTACAGGTGCTGTTATGGCGGTACCTTCCCATGATCAGCGTGATTTTGAATATGCAATCGCACACAACATTCCTATGGTACAGGTAATTGATGGTGGAGATGTAAGTGAGAAGGCTTTTGAAAAGGGTGAGTACCTTGGCAAGGGCTGCAAGCTTATGAATTCAGAGGAATTTACTGGACTTGTTGTGGAAGAAGCTAAGGAGGCAATCACTTCTAAGTTAGAGAAGCAGGGTGTTGCTCGTAGAACTGTAAATTATCATTTCCGTGAGTGGATTTTTGCACGTCAGCGTTATTGGGGCGAGCCTGTTCCTGTAGTTCATACAGAAGACGGACAGATTCACGTATTAGATGATGAAGAACTTCCTTTGGTACTTCCTGAATTGGAGGATTACAAAGGTAAGAACGGTAAAGCTCCTTTGGAGAATGCAGAAGAGTGGAAGCAGTATGACAAAAATGGTGTGAAGGGTGTACGTGAGACCTCTACCATGCCTGGTAGTGCTGGCTCAAGCTGGTATTACATGAGATATATTGATCCTCATAACGATAAAGAATTTGCAAATCAGGAGTTGTTAAAGCACTGGTTGCCAGTTGATCTTTACATTGGTGGTCCTGAGCATGCAGTTGGTCATCTGATGTATTCCAGAATTTGGAACCGTTATCTCTATGATAAGGGCTTATCTCCTGTAAAAGAGCCATTCCAGAAGTTGGTTCATCAGGGAATGATTTTGGGTGCTAACGGTATCAAAATGGGTAAACGTTTCCCTGAGTTTGTAGTAAACCCTAGTGATGTAGTAGATGAGTTTGGTGCTGATACCTTGAGATTATATGAGATGTTCATGGGACCTCTTGAAGTTTCAAAGCCTTGGAATCCACAGGGTGTTGAGGGTGCTAGAAGATTCATCAATCGTGTGTGGGCATTCTTTACCAACGAGGATAGAATTACTACCGAGAAGGATGATACCTTGACCAAGGTATATCATCAGACTGTTAAGAAAGTTACTTCAGACTTTGAACAGTTGGGCTTCAATACTGCAATCAGCCAGATGATGATTTTCATGAACGCTGCTTATAAAGCAGAGAAATGTCCAATGGAATATGCAGAGGGCTTTGTTAAGATGTTCTCTTGTATTTGTCCTCATGCGGGCGAGGAAATCTGGCAGATTTTAGGTCATGATGAAACCATCGCTTATGAGCAGTGGCCAACCTACGATGAAGCGGCATTGAAGGAAGATACCATTGTAATTGGTATTCAGATTAATGGTAAGGTAAAAGGAACCGTTGAATTGGGAGTAGATGAAGATAATGCATCTGCTATCGCTAAAGCAAAAGCAGTTCCTAGTGTGCAGGCTGCATTGGAAGGGATGAACATCGTAAAAGAAATCTATGTTCCTGGTAGAATTGTGAATATCGTAGTAAAACCTTAAACGATAAAATAATATTTGATACGAAAAACGGCGGTTATTTTCCGCCGTTTTTTGCTTTGTTAAGAATGTTATTAATTTTTTCTAGTTCGTCAGTTGAACTATATTTTTTGATAGCAGCAATAGCACTATTCATTTCAGTTACAGAGAAGGTGAGATTTTCTTGTTTGGCCTTTTTCATGGCAAGCATTATTTGTGACATCAATTCTTTTTGATTTTTTCCCTGAGATTCAGTAAATAAACTACCTAGGAAATGCAATTTTTCTCTAGGGATGTCCTTCACAAGTTCGTCGTTCATCCATTTAGGATAATTATTTTCATTCATAGTTTTTTTCTCCATTTTCTTGATTATTGAATAAATTGAATAAGTTCAGTGCATCAGCATTGTCTCCACCAGTAAATGTAGAAAAAAGGTCAGACATATCTCCACCAAAGGGAGAAGAACCCTCTGGAAACATATCCTTCATCATTTGTATCATGTCCATCATTTCTTGCATTTGTTGCATGCTTTGGTACATATTTTTCATTTGCAAGATGCGATTACGTTCCTCTGGATTGCAAAGAGGTAGGATTTCATCGCACAGCTTGCTTGCATCTAAATTAGAATCATTATGACAAGAGGAAAGACTTGCATCAGGATGTTTATGAAAGAAATCTAGGGTGTATTGTAATTCAGATAGTTTTATGTAGATTGCAAGTTGTTTTTGGGCGTAAGACTCCATATAGGTCATCAGCACCTTTAATATTTGTATGCGGTTGGTGGTAAACAGTGTATCGAAAGCGATGACTTTGCTGGAAGTTTCTTTTTCGTCCATAAAACCTCATTTCTGCATAAGAATTGTATTCTTAAGATTCATATTTGTAATTTTTATCTGAAAAGGCTCCCGAGGGAGCCTTTCTCTTAATCTTTTCTAATCAAGAAATTAGCAGCAAGAGTTGTTGTTGCCGCAGAAGCAAGAAATTAAGAGAATCCAGATTAACCATT
>CAZHEM010000125.1:0-8034 GCA_964531725.1 uncultured Acetatifactor sp. | reverse complement strand
ATAATAATTATAGTAGCTCTGACGCTGTTTATCCTTCTTCACCATCATCTCTCTTGCTTTCGCTTCTGGAAGACTATATTTTTCCATAATACGTTTGGTCTTACAGTCTTCATTACCATAGATGAATAAATGTACACAGTTTTCATAATCTGCCAAAGCATAATCTGCACAACGGCCAACGATGACGCAAGCTCCTTCATCTGCAATCTTTTTAATGGTATCAAACTGTGCCAAGAATACCTTGTGGCTAATAGGCATATCTACAAAAGAAGATGCATTATAACCAAAAGAGTAAGTATCCATAACCAAATTATAAAGGAAAGAATTGGTAGGTCTCTCATCATGATTCTGAATCATTTCTTCACAGAAACCACTCTCCTTTGCTGCACGGCTAAGTAACTCTTTATCATAGCATTTAATACCAAAGTATTCAGCTACCTTTTCTCCTATTTCACGTCCTGCGGAACCAAATTGACGTCCAATTGTAATAATCGTATTCATAATATACACCCTGCTTTCTCTACTAAAGTATAAATGCAAGCTAGTTTCTTGCAGATATGCATTTATCTACTATTATTATACGTTATTTTCCACAAACAGACAACCAATTTTCTGATTTTTTTGTTGTTATTAACTAGTTATTTAACGCTTTAGCTGCATCCAATGCCGCTTGCGTCTGAGCAAGCCCACCAAGTGCAGTTTCTTTCAAGGTTCTATCCATTTTATCGCCAATTTCCTTCATAGCATCCATGACTTGATCTGGGGGAATCTTACTGACAATCCCCGCCATTGACATATCTGCACTGGACAAAGCATTCATGGTTCCAATTACATTGCGTTTCACACAAGGTACTTCTACCAAACCACCTACTGGGTCACATACTAATCCAAGTAAACTCTTCATTGCCATACCTGCCGCATTACACATCTGCATGTTATCGCCGCCCTGTAGATACACAAGTGCACCAGCCGCCATAGAACTTGCCGAACCTATTTCCGCTTGACAACCACCTTCAGCACCGCTAATGCTAGCACGATAAGCAATTACCTGCCCAATTCCAGCCGCCACATACATCGCTTTTAACATAGCATCTTCTGTCACTTCTTTATTCCGATAATAGGGAACAAGAACCGCAGGCAATACACCACAAGAACCTGCAGTGGGTGCTGCCACAATACGTTTCATACAAGCATTGGATTCTCCCATCTGCAAAGCTGCTGCTATACAGGAACCAATGTATTCACCGCACAAACTTTCTTTGCCATGTTGCGATAAATATTCTTCCATTTTTGCTCCATCACCTCCTGCCAATCCACTTGGCGAATGCAGCGCACCGTCATAATTGTCAGAAGCAAAAACCATTGCCTGCCATATTTTACGCATCTGATTCATACTATCCACTTCAGAAATATTTCGTTCTGACATATCATCTTCCATAACAATCTGCCATAATTCTTTATTTTCACTATTACATTTTTCAAGTATTTCCTCAAAAGAGCGATATGACATTACATTCCCTCACTTTCCCATAAAAATTACCTATATACTCAATTCTACTGGCAATCTACTACGTTCTAATTACAGTTCAATCGAAATCACATCTCAATATTAATATAAACCACTTTGATAATTCCATCCAATTGCTCCAAGCATCTAATAACATCCGTTGGAACGCCTTGGTCTGTCTCAATTACCATAACTGCCTGACCACCGCGTTTATCTCGATACAATTGTAAAGTCGCAATATTAACTGCTTTCAAAGCCAAAAGCGAAGTAACATTAGACAAGTGACCTGGTTGGTCAATATTATGAACAATCAAGGTAGGCTTTCCTGCTGAAAAATTCACATCAATACCATCTAATTTATGAATCATAATGCGTCCACCACCAATAGAGGCAGCCTGTACTTCAATTTGTTTGCCAGATTCACTTTGCAAACGAATTAATACTGTATTAGGATGCGCATCTTTTAAGCTCACATTTTTAAAAGTATATTCTAGTCCCTCCTCTTTTGCCAGCTCCATGCTATGAGGTATACGTTCATCATCTGGGAGCATACCAAGAAGACCAGCTATCAAGGCTCTATCAGTACCATGTCCTACACCAGTAGTCGCAAAAGAACCGTGTAGCAACAGTTCTGCTTTTACTGGATGGTCTTTCAATAACTTTGCGCATACATATCCAATTCTTGTTGCACCAGCCGTATGAGAACTACTTGGTCCTACCATAATAGGTCCTAAGATATCAAATAAGTTCATGCCATCACCTTTCTTTATCTTACGCAATAATCTCTTGCAAATTGTCGAACATCTATACACTGAGTATACCATACACAAAAGAACCCTGCCACCATTCCGATAGCAGGATTCCACGTATACCTTTTGTATTCTTTATAATATGTCTAATAAATGATTAAAATATTCAGGCAATGGCGCATCTGTCTCAACATACTCACCACTGGTTGGATGTACAAACCCTAACACCTTTGCATGAAGAGTCTGTCCTTGTAGTTTGAAAGGAATTTTACGATTAGCATATACTTCATCACCAAGTAATGGATGCCCAATACTTGCCATATGAACACGAATCTGATGAGTTCTTCCCGTCTCCAATTCACATTCAATATAAGTATAATTCTCAAAACGTTTTAGGACCTTATAATGAGTTACAGCATGCTTTCCCTTCTCATTAATCGCCATTTTCTTGCGCTCTACAGGGTGTCTGCCAATAGGCTTATTAATAACACCTTCATCCTCTTTTACCACACCATGACAGATTGCATGGTAACGTCTGGTAATGGAATGTTCTTTCAACTGTTCCGCAATCGAATTATGTGCCCTATCATTCTTACATATGATAATGGACCCTGTAGTATCCATATCAATGCGATGTACAATGCCAGGACGCATGACTCCATTGATACCAGATAAGTCCTCTCCACAATGATACATAATGGCATTTACCAATGTTCCGCTATAATGTCCCGCAGCTGGATGTACTACCATTCCTTTGGGCTTGTTAATAACAATGACATCCCCATCCTCATACAGAATATCCAATGGAATATTTTCTGGCTGAATATCTGGTTCCACCGATTCTGGAAGTTGAAAATATACTTCATCGTCCGTTTTCACACGATAACTTCCCTTAACAGGCTTATTATTTACAAATACCTGTTCGTCCTTGATTAACTTTTGAATAAAAGAACGTGACAAAGAATCGATAAGCATGCTGACACACTTATCGATTCTCTCATCTTCCATATCTTCTGTTATTTGAAATCGGAAATCTTCCATATCCTACGCCTCAATCTATTTCACTTCACGATATCTGTTCTGTTTAAAATTCAAGAATTCTAGGTCTTTCTCTGTAAATACAAATAAAAACAGAATAAACAACAGGATTGTAGCAACTACTATATAGATATCTGCCACATTAAATATTGGATAATTAATTAAAACAAAGGAAATAAAATCCACAACATAATCAAATCTGCATCGATCAATCATATTGCCGATGCCACCTGCAATAATCATAGTCAAAAGTATATTCACTGAATTAAACTTCTTCTGTTCTGGTAATTTGAACAAGAAAAATAAAATAACCGCCATAAATACGATTCCTACGAATAAAATAAAGAACTTCTGATTCTGAAGCATACCAAAAGCGGAACCACGATTCTCAAGATACTGCAATTCCAATACCCCATCAATCAACACAAATGGTGGCTTATCCTTTAAATTTACAATTGCAAGATATTTGGTAAACTGATCAAATGCCAACAAAATAACAAATATGATGGTATCTAAGATAAGTCTTTTTCCTTTTTTATTCATGTGCATCCTCTTCACTAAAATAGATTTCATTGATTGCTGCGAGAATCTCTTCATCTGTTACAGACTTATCAATAATCGCTTTCCCAATCTTCTTAAGCAGAACAAATTTAATCTTTCCAGCTTCCATCTTCTTGTCAGATTTGGTTAATTCCAAAATCTCTTGTGGATTGATATCATCAATGCTAATTGGCAAATAGAAAGGTACAAACATATCACGAATTTCATAGAATTCGTCCATGCTAAGTAATTCTTTTTTCCAAGAAATATAGGCTGCCGCAACGGTTCCAAGGGCTACACACTCTCCATGGTATAATTCAAAATTCTTAGCTTTTTCAATGGCATGACCAATGGTATGTCCAAGGTTCAATAATGCTCTGTCACCCTGCTCAGTTGGGTCCTTTTCTACAACCAATTTCTTAATAGTACAGCTACGCATTACCATCTCTTCTAATACACTCAAATCTCTATCACAGATCTCGTACATATTCTCAATTAACCATTCATAGAAAATGGCATCTTTAATCAGAGCAGACTTCATAACCTCTGCAAATCCTGAGTAATACTGTCTCTCCTCCAATGTCTTCAATGTAGCAAGATTCATATATACAAATCGAGGCATCTTAAATGCTCCAACCATATTCTTGTAACCATCAAAGTCAACACCAGTCTTACCGCCAACACTACTATCCGCCTGAGAAAGCAAAGTAGTTGGAATCTGTACAAAATCAATTCCTCTAAGATAAGTTGCTGCAACATATCCTGTTAAATCACCTACAACACCGCCACCTAATGCAATTAACATATCTTTACGGTCAAATCCTTCCTGAATCAAGAAGGTATATACGTCCTTAACTACATTCAAATTCTTATTCTCTTCGCCTGCTGGGAATACAAAGGTAACCACCTTTTTACATTTACCCTCTAAAATCCCTGCCACTTCTTTTGCATATAATGCTTCTACATTGGAATCAGTTACGATACATAAACGCTTCTCAGCAGCGCCAAGTTCCTCCAATTCCATCCATAATTCATCAAATGATTGGCTATAAACAATGTCATAGCATGGCTTTTTATTATATAAAACTGGTAATCTCTGTGCCATTATTCTTCTCCGTCCTTATGTAAAATAAATTATTTTGCAAAAAAACTTCCCATTATGTAAAATGGGAAGTCATTTTCTATAACCCATTATTAATTGGTGATTCAAATGAGCCACTCAAAATATCCTGAAAATCACCCGAAATGTCTACACTTGCTGGAGTAATAATAAAGATATAATGAGAAATCTTCTGCAAATTACCTGAGATAGCAAAGCACGAACCTGAAGTAAAATCAATGATTCTCTGTGCTATATCAACATCTAAACCTTCCAGATTCAATACTACCGTACGATTCGCCAAAAGTGTCTCGGTAATCTCTCTTGCATCCTCTACCGAGGTTGGTTTAATCACACATACGTTCATACCATTTCCTGAAGCTCTTCTGGCAACATTCTGACGAATAGGAGTTACCTTAGGCTGCATAGCTTTCTTTTCTATACGTTCCTCATAATCATCCTGTTCTTTGGTTTTTGATGCATTTATCTTTCTAGGTGCAGGTGCTTCTAATTCTTCTTCATCATCATCGTATTCATCATCGTAAAATTCTTCATCTTCATCATTTAACTTCATGTAGCTAATAAACTTGTCCATTACACCCATGATATTAATCTCCTTTAACCTTACGTCTTACTATAGTCACGTTCTCCAAATATTCCTGTGCCTACTCTTACATAAGTTGCACCTTCTTCTACTGCAACTCTGTAATCTCCCGTCATCCCCATAGAAAGAACATTCATACTAACATTATCAATGTTTTTGCGCATTATGTCAACAGACAATTGTTTTAATTTACGGAAATATTCGCGATTCTCCTCTTCATTCTCAACAAAAGGAGCAATTGTCATTAACCCTTGAATACGAATTCCAGGAAGCTTAGCAATTTGTTCTACTAACAAAATAGCGTCTTCCTCTGTTGTTCCAAATTTACTTTCTTCCAAGGCAACATTAACCTCTACAAGAATATTGACTTCTACCTTCTTCTTGGTCGCCTCCTTACTAATCTCCTCAGCTAAACGATACGAATCCACGCTATGAATTAAATATACTTTATCAACAATATACTTAACCTTGTTACGTTGTAAATGTCCTATCATATGCCAACGAACATCAGAAGGCATCTCTGGAATCTTGTCCATCAGTTCTTGCACTTTATTTTCGCCAAAGTCACGTGCACCCGCTTCATAAGCTTCACGAAGCATTTCTAATGGTTTTGTCTTACTAACCGCAATTAAAGTTACATCCTTTGTGTCTCTTCCACTTTTCTTACATGCCGCATTTATTTCTTCCTGCACTATCTGCATATTATCTTTAATCATAAACTCAACCCTCCTAATCGTATATGAACTGATCATCGGTAACCGCTTCTGCATTTAACACAATGTAGTCATATACGTTTAAACCATATTTGGTATTCGCCTTAACAATAGAATATTCATCGTTTTGATATAGAATATTGATTTGCTTAAAGTCTGCATATCCCTTATTCATATTATATACACCTATCAAAGTAGCTCTCTTACTAACCGTATAGGTCTCCTGACTATCCAACTTATAAAGAATATCTCCCGCATTCAATATAGACGCATCTAAATAATACTCTTCCGTCTCACTATCATAACTGTATACTTCCATTTCCAATACTTCCGTAGAAATGGTTCCATCCTCCAAATAACACTGTCTCATAACAGTATTACCACCATTGTTACTACCTTCCGATACATAATCCTTAGGAATCAAGAAAAATTCTTTTTCTACAATAGAAGAATTAGGGATTTTTAATCCACTTTCATCATTAATTAACAATTCTACTTCTAAAAATCTGTCAGAGGTAAACGTAACCATTGAATTGGTAAAGGTAAGCTGCAAATATGTATTACCATCTGCGTTACGCAATAATTTTGTCTTTCCCCAAGATTCATATTGATTCTTCAAGAAACGAACTAATACATATTCCTCAGCCTCTAGTTCAGCTCCTCTCTCTGCATCAATTGGAATTACCAATGCCCAATTTTCGTCAGTGGAAACTTTATATGCAGCATCACCTACCGCCATAAGTTCATTGCCAACTAACTGTTTCTTTTCATATTTCTTTTCATCAAAAACATCTTCCGTTACTGCTTCCGCAGTCAAATCTTCCAATCCATCTGTCCAATAGGCTACAATTCCAGTAACAGGTGCATTGCAAAAATTAACCACACCACCAACACCATTCATGCCATCAATTTCATTTAGCATATTACTGGTAGCCAACTTCAATACAGTACTCTTCAGTGAATTTTTAAAATCATATACATCCGCAAAATTCTCCTCTTCAAATCCATGCATAAAATTGACTATTTCACTACGAAATTCTGCAAGTTGCTTATCATCTAACGAATTTTCACCTAAACTTAGTCCCTCTAAATATTCATTTAGCTGTCCTGTTTCATCTATTGTATAAACCAAATCGTCTTTGGCAACTCTTTCACCCTCATAGGCATAGTAATTCACATACCCTGCCGCCTGTGTACTCACCACAGTCTCTTCTCGTATGACAACACCCTTGTAGATATTATTGGTGGCAAGGGAACCCTTTTTTACCTCGTATCGAACAATATGGCTTGTCTGAAAATACATAATTACACATATAATTACGTACACGAAGATAACACCAAATATAATCATACCAATATTCAAATTAAGAGGTTTTTTATATTTCTTAATTTTTTTCTGAGCCACTTTTTTAGCCTCCAAAACAAATGTACTCTTGCGTATTAAAAGCCTCGGTTCAATCCGAGGCTTTTATAATACCCATATTATCGTTACCGCATCTTATAATGCAACAATAACTTTATCCTTTACAGATTCTGGTAATTTAGAAGCATCTGCTGATACACTTAAAACGAAATCAACACCAAACTTCTCACTAATCTTTTCTAACTTCTCAATAGTCTCTGAAATATCTTCACCTTCTAAGCATGATATTTTCAAAAAGCTGTCGAAATACATCTGCTGTAAATCATTATCTTGAGAAATGATACCACAAACAAATCCTAAAAATCCTTTGAAATCTTCAATCACGAACTGTGATACATCAATCAAACGCACCTTATTATTC
>CAZHEM010000124.1:0-8127 GCA_964531725.1 uncultured Acetatifactor sp. | reverse complement strand
GTATTATTATATAAATATATGTAAAAAAATGGAGGTCGTAGACTTGGAAGAAAAGGAGATATCGCAAGCTGTCATAGGACGTTTGCCAAGATATTATCGTTATTTGGGTGAGCTTAAGGATGAGGGTGTAGAGAGAATTTCATCTCAGGAACTTAGTGAGCTTATGAAGGTGACAGCATCGCAGATTCGTCAGGATTTTAATAATTTTGGTGGATTCGGACAACAGGGCTACGGGTATAATGTTGAATATCTCTATAAAGAGATTGCAAAAATATTAGGATTAGACCAGCAACATAATTTTATTATTATTGGTGCAGGTAACTTGGGACAGGCTCTCGGTAACTACATGAATTTTGAGAGACGTGGATTTATCTTCCGTGGAATGTTTGATAAGAATCCTGATTTAGTAGGCAAGGACGTGAGAGGGGTTAAGGTCATGCCGATGGAAGATATTGAACAGTTTATCAAAGATAATGATGTAGATATAGCAGTATTAACAATTCCCAAAACCAGTGCTGTGGATTTGGCAGATAAGTTGGTCGATAATGGAATTCGTGCAATTTGGAACTTTGCGCATGTTGATTTAAATGTTCCAGAGGGTGTGTTGGTTGAGAACGTACATTTATCAGATAGTTTGATGAAGCTATCGTATAATATTAACCGTTACATGAAAGAGAAGAAATAAGGGGTTACGATGGGGCGTAAGAATGGTAAGCAGAAGACAGAAGAGTTTAAACAAGCTCTTTCTGGAAAAAGTATTCCAGTTCTCACAGTAGATAATAAATGGTACAAGTTACTTAGAGAAGTAGACAAAGTACAGGTTAAGAAACTGGAAGATGAGTTGAACAATTTACTAAAACGACAAGGTAAGTTAACTACAGAGACCAAAGACATTAAGCTATTAAAGAAAAAGTTGATGGCTGAGATTATGCCGTTAATGGATGAAGCTGAAAAGAACGAACGTAGTGATGCTTATAAGCAGGTAGAGCAGAATAAACGTCTGATAGAAGAATGCAATGAAAAATTGGAAGCATATCAAGATGAATTATTAGAATTACCTCGTGAGATTGATCGTGTAAATATGTCACTTATGTTGCTTACTATGGAATTGTGTTATGATGCCATGCAGAGTAATACAGATGAGATACAGAAAATTGCCCAGTGGGCTAGACAGATGCGTATAGAATTAAAAAAACAATTGGTTTTAAAGCAGGAAATGGAGCAGAGAAATCAGGCAATTTATTCTTATATGCATGATATTTTTGGAGCAGATGTTGTTAATCTTTTTGAGATGAAGTATAATCCAGAGAGTAAGCAAATATCTAAGTCCAGTGATGAAAAGAAATAACCTTAAATGATAAGGACTGTCTTACGACAGTTCTTATTTTTTGAAAAAATAAGAAACGGAAAGGCAGTTGTTTGGCTATGAAATATCTGGTTACCGCCCAAGAGATGAAGAAATATGATGCGAATACAATTGAAAAGGTTGGAATTCCAGGAATGGTTCTTATGGAGAGAGCTGCTTTATTTGTATTGAAGTTTTTGTTGGAAAAATACGAACAGCCTAAACTGCAGAAACAAAGAGTACTGATTATGGTTGGTGTTGGCAATAATGGTGGGGATGGATTGGCATTGGCGAGACTACTTGCAGACATAAAAGTGCCTGTGATGGTGTGCGTAGTAGGTGATGTGAACAAGGCCTCTGAACAATGGAAACAACAACGGGCAATTTTAGAGAATTATTCAGTTTCATTTGGTGACATTGATGTTAATGTAGAATATAATATCTTGATAGATGCATTATTTGGAGTAGGACTATCTAGACCGGTCGAAGGGATATATGCGGAAGCGATTACGCATTTCAATGCTTGCAGAGGATATAAGATTGCCTTAGATACTCCAAGTGGTATACATAGTGATAATGGTAGTGTGCTTGGTGTGGCGGTAAAAGCAGACGTAACGTTAACTTTTGGATTTGTGAAACGTGGTTTGTACATGTTCCCAGGATGTGAATATACAGGTGATATATTGCTTGATTCGGTGGGAATTACCGAAAACGGTTTTTGTGGGGAAGCACCAACTATGTTTTCCTATGATGAACCAATGTTGGAATTAATGCCTGCTAGAAGAATAGATGGAAATAAGGGTACATTTGGAAAAGTGCTTTTAATAGCAGGAAGTAAAAATATGGCTGGGGCTGCTATTTTGGCGGCTAGGGCAGCTTATTGTATCGGCGCAGGAATGGTGAAGGTATTGACGCCATCGGAGAATCGTATTATTCTTCAAGAGACGATTCCAGAAGCTTTGTTTGGAGATTATGATGATATAGAAGAAAGCTTGTTGTGGGCTGATGTTGTTGCTATTGGACCTGGTTTGGGACAGACGGAAGCGGCAAAACAGATATTAGAACAGGTTGTGAGAAAGAGTAATCTTCCGTTGATTATTGATGCGGACGGATTGAATCTGTTAGCTAAGGATAGTATTCTTCAGACCGAAATTAGGAATCAGGGGCAAAATAGGACAGTTATTCTAACTCCACATGTGGGAGAACTTGCGAGATTAACCAAGAAAGATATTGCTTCATTAAAGAGTGATTTACCTAGCAGTGCTATGAATTTATCCAAAGACTTGCATGCTATTGTTGTGGCAAAGGATGCAAGAACGTATATATGCAGTGAGCAACATCCTATTTGCATGAACATTACTGGGAATAATGGTATGGCTACGGCAGGAAGTGGTGATGTACTAACAGGAATGATTGCAGGTCTTTTTGCCCAAAAAAGGGATGGTTTTTACGCAGCATGTGTTGGTACATATATTCATGGGTGTTGTGGAGATAGAGCAAGTATAAGTAAAGGTAAATATGCTTGTATGGCTGGTGATATAGTAACAGCACTTAGTAATATAGGCGAATGAAAGGTGTATAAGAATGAACACGGAGAATGAAAAGATTAATATATATAAGAGAGTGTATGCGGAGATTGATCTAGATGCCATTGAATACAACATGGAGAGCATGAAAGCAAATATGTCAGAACATGCGAAAATGTTTGGTGTTATTAAGATGGATGGCTATGGGCATGGAAGTGTTCCTATTGCACAATGTATGGAAGAAAAGGAATATGTATATGGGTATGCGGTAGCCACTGTTGATGAGGCACATGTGCTTCGTGGTGCAGGTATGCAGAAACCTATTTTAGTGTTAGGGTATACTTTCCCAGATTCATATGAGATGTTAGCACTGGAACAGATTCGACCAGCAGTATTCCGTCAGGATACTATTGCACAGTTATCAGAGGCTGCTAAGAACACCAATAAGACCATCAAGGTACACATTAAAGTGGATACTGGTATGGGAAGAATTGGTATTGCTCCTAATGAGGAAGGGCTTCGTTTCGTAGAACAGTTGATGCAGGCAGAAGGAATTGAGATTGAAGGCATCTTTACACATTTTGCAAGAGCTGATGAAAGTGATAAGAGTGCGGCAAAAGAGCAATATGCTATTTTTACTAAATTTATCCAAGAAATAGAAGATAAGCTTCATTTACAGATTCCAATGAAGCATTGTTCCAACAGTGCGGCTATTGTTGAATTACCAGAGATGAATATGGATGCTGTTCGTTGCGGAATTATTCTATATGGGCTATATCCGTCAGAAGACGTGAGCAAGGAGATTGTAAAATTACAACCAGCATTATCTCTCTATAGTCATGTTGTGTATTTGAAGACAATACGGGAAGGACAGAGCGTTAGTTATGGTGCAACTTTTACTGCTGATAAGGAGATGAAGGTTGCCACTATTCCAGTTGGATATGGGGATGGATATCCTCGTTCGTTGTCTAACAAGGGATATGTATTAATTTGCGGACAAAAAGCACCTATTCTTGGAAGAGTATGTATGGACCAGTTTATGGTTGATGTGTCTCACATTGCGGATGTGCAAGAGGGGGATAAAGTCACTCTGATTGGTCGAGATGGTGATGAACAGATTAGTGCAGAATTCTTAGGTGAGATGTCTGGACGATTTAATTATGAATTAGTCTGTGACTTAAATAAACGTATTCCTCGTGTATATACTCATCAAGGAAAAGTGGTATCTACAAAGGATTACAATGAAGATTGGAAATAAATTGTATACCTCCAGATAAAGTGGCAATACTATCCATAAAAGTAATATGGCTTGCCGAATGGAATGGAGGAAAAATGAGAAGAGGAGATGTATATTACGCAGACTTGCGTCCAGTGATTGGTTCGGAGCAAGGGGGGATTAGACCTGTGCTTATTGTTCAAAATGATGTGGGCAATAAACACAGTCCAACTGTAATCTGCGCAGCTATTACATCGAAGATGAATAAGGCGAAGTTGCCTACGCATATTGAACTAAGTGCTGAAATGTATGATATGGACAAAAATTCTGTAGTCTTACTAGAGCAGCTTAGAACAATTGATAAAAAGAGGTTAAAGGATAAAGTGTGTCATTTAGATGGTGAAATTATGCGTAAAGTGAATCAAGCATTGATGATTAGCCTGGAACTGGATACATAAAAGGCTGTTCTTGACGAATATAGGCATAAATGTTATCATTGGGTTTAATTGTATACATTTTATACACGAAAGAGAGGAATAAATTAAATGGACGATGCTGGGCCTACTGCCACTATAGTTATGTTTTTGTTTTTGATATTGATTGATGTGTTTTTTTATGGATTTGGTTCTGCCATTACTTCTATTAATGCTAAGGAAGTGGAACGACGTGCAGAAGAAGATAAAGACAAAAAATCAATAAGACTGGCAGAAATTATTGGCAATCCTGCAAGGTTTGTTAACACATTGCAGTTAATCGTAACATTAATTAATGTAATTATAGGAGCATTTTATCTGGGAATCTGGTTGCAAGGAGTGCAGAAGCTACTGGAATATGTGGCTGGCATGAAATGGGAACTTAGCAAGATACCATCAGAAGTGATAGCAGTTCTTTCTGGATTCATTACCATGATATTATTGCTTTACATATTGTTGACTTTTGGTATTCTGTTGCCCAAAAAGGTGGCGGCATATATCCCTGAAAAATGGGCGTATGCCTTTATTAATCCAGTATATTATCTAAATAAAGTATTTGCGCCTTTTACTAGATTGGTAACAGCGACTACCAATGGGATTATCCATTTATTTGGTGGCAAGTCAGATAAAGATGATAATGATGTGACCGAGGAAGAAATCATTAATATGGTAAATGAAGGTCATGAGCAGGGCGTCATTTTGGCCAGTGAGGCGGAGATGATTTCCAATATTTTTGAATATGGTGACAAAGAAGCACAGGATATTATGGTTCATCGAAATAGCATTATAGCCATTGATGGAACCACACCTCTAAAGGAAGCAATTTCTTTTATGCTAGGTGAGAATTATAGTAGATATCCGGTATATGAAGAGAATATAGACCATATCATTGGTATTATTCACTTGAAGGATGCAATGCGTCTTCACAATCAGAGAAATAAGTTGAATAAACCAATAGCAGAAGTTGAAGGACTGCTTCGTGATGCACAGGTGGTTCCACAGACAAAGAATATTGATGAATTATTCAAAGAAATGCAGTCCAGAAAACTACAGATGGTAGTTGTTATTGATGAATATGGACAGACAGATGGATTGTTGGCAATGGAAGATATTCTGGAAGAAATCGTTGGAAACATTATGGATGAGTACGATGAGGATACAGAATATATTGAAGAAAAGGGCAATGACGAATATCTTATCGAAGGGAAGACTCCATTAGAAGATTTGGAAGAGCGTTTTTCTATTAGTTTTGCGGATGAAGAATTTGAGACTTTAAATGGTTTCCTAATTGCCAGATTGGATAGAATTCCAGAAGAAGATGAGGAATTTGATGTAGACTATTCGGGATATAATTTTAAGATTATGTCTGTAGAGAATAAGATGATTACCAGTGTGTTGGTAACGAAGCTTCCAGAAAGTCAGTTGGATGGCGAGGAAACTGATGAAACTACCCTTGAAGAATAGTACAAATAGTGATATTATTAGGAGTGGTTTTAATGAAAAGACACATGAGAGATAAAAAGGAGTAAGAAAATGTCAGGACATTCAAAATTTGCGAATATTAAGCATAAAAAGGAAAAGAACGATGCTGCAAAAGGTAAGATTTTTACTATCATTGGTAGAGAAATTGCGGTTGCAGTAAAGGAAGGCGGTCCAGATCCTGCTAATAACTTTAAGTTGGCACAGGTTATTGCAAAAGCAAAGTCAAATAACATGCCTAATGATACCATTGAAAGAGGTATTAAAAAAGCATCTGGTGATGTGGGAAATGTTAATTATGAATATATTACTTATGAAGGATATGGTCCTAATGGTATTGCAATTATTGTAGATACATTAACAGACAATAAGAATCGTACCGCTTCTAATGTAAGAAGTGCCTTTACCAAAGGACAGGGTAACATCGGTACTCCTGGATGTGTATCTTTCATGTTTGATAAAAAGGGTCAGATTATTATTGATAAAGAAGAATGTGATATGGATGCAGATGATCTTATGATGACTGCATTGGATGCTGGTGCAGAAGATTTCGCAGAAGAGGAAGACAGCTACGAAATCTTAACTGATCCAGATAGCTTTGAAGATGTTCGCAAGGCTTTAGAGGAAGCAGGTATTCCAATGATGAGTGCTGAAGTAACTATGATTCCACAGAATTATGTTGAACTTACAGACGAGACTGCTATTAAGAATCTTCAGAAGACTCTTGATTTATTAGAGGCAGATGATGATGTACAGGCAGTATATCACAACTGGGATGAATAAGAATTAAGATAGCACCACCTAATTAGGTGGTGTTTCTTTAAAAGAGGGAGAATTAGCAACTATGGAGAATCAATTCAAAAAAGAGACAATATGTATTCAGTCAGGTTGGAAACCAACCAAAGGACAGCCACGTGTATTACCAATTGTACAGAGTACTACTTTTAAGTATGATACTTCTGAGCAGATGGGTAAATTATTTGATTTAGAGGAAAGTGGATACTTTTATACAAGACTTCAAAATCCAACCAATGATTTTGTTGCGCAGAAGATTTGTGAATTAGAGGGCGGTGTAGCGGCAATGCTTACCAGTTCAGGACAAGCTGCCAACTATTATGCTGTATTTAATATCTGTGAATGTGGAAGTCATGTAATTATGTCTTCTACCGTGTATGGTGGAACCTTCAATCTTCTTACTGTAACCATGAAAAAAATGGGAATTGAATGTACAGTAGTAGATCCAGATACCCCAGAAGAAGAAATTGCGAAATTGTTCAAGGACAATACCAGATGCGTTATGGCAGAGACTATTGCAAACCCAGCATTGGTAGTTCTTGATATTGAAAAGTTTGCAAGACTAGCACATTCGCATAATGTGCCTTTGATTGTAGATAATACCTTTGCTACACCAATTAATTGTAATCCATTTGAGTGGGGTGCGGATATTGTAACCCATTCTACCACAAAATATATGGATGGACATGCAATGTGTGTAGGTGGTGCAATAGTAGATTCTGGTAATTTTGATTGGGAAGCTGCTGGAGATAAGTTCCCAGGACTTACTACCCCAGATGATTCTTATCATGGCGTAACTTATACTAAAAAGTTTGGTAAAGCTGCTTATATTACCAAGGCAACCGTACAATTGATGAGAGATTTGGGTTCTATTCAGTCTCCACAGAATGCATTCCTTTTGAATGTAGGTCTTGAGACCTTGCCACTTCGTGTTGAGAGACATTGTGCAAATGCGCAGGCGGTTGCTGAATACTTAGAAGCTCACGATAAGGTGGCTTGGGTAAATTATCCAGGATTAAAGAGCAATAAATATTATGAGTTGGCTCAGAAATATATGCCAAAGGGAACCTGCGGAGTAATTTCTTTTGGTTTGAAGAGTGGAAGAACGGCAGCTGAGAAAATGATGGATAAGTTGAAATTGGCTGCAATTGTTACTCATGTTGCAGATGCGAGAACTTGCGTGCTTCATCCAGCAAGCCATACACATCGTCAGATGACAGATGAGCAGTTAGTAGAGGCTGGTGTAGCGCCTGATTTGATTCGTTTCTCGGTGGGAATCGAGCATGTTGATGA
>CAZHEM010000123.1:0-8152 GCA_964531725.1 uncultured Acetatifactor sp. | reverse complement strand
CTTCTCATCCAGAACAGGGCGATTATACAGAGGAATATCAGGCATTTTATCATGAAGAACTCATTAAGCAATTATTTACCAGACCTTATTTGTGGGCAACACATGTATGGAATATGTTTGACTTTGCTGCGGATGCTCGTTCGGAGGGCGGAAAAGACGGCATGAATCATAAGGGGTTAGTTACCTTTGATAGAAAATACAAGAAGGATGCCTTTTATGCATATAAAGCATGGTTATCGGACGAACCTTTTGTTCACATTTGTGGAAAACGCTATGTGGAACGTGTAGAGGGGATTACGAAAGTGACGGTATATTCCAATCAGCCACAAGTGGAATTGTTTGCCAATGGTCACAGCTTGGGAAAACAGAAAAGTGAAGAACATTTCTTCTATTTTGATGTGCCAAATCAAGGAACCACAGAATTAGTGGCAAAAGCAGGAGAATGGGAGGACCATAGTAAAATTGTGCAGGTGGAGAAGTTCAACGATGCCTATCGTATGGTGGAAAGCGGTGATGTACTGAACTGGTTTGAAATTACTACGCCAGAAGGCCATTTTTCTATTAATGATAAAATGGGTGATGTGTTGCAGAATCCTGCAGGAAAGGAGTTAATACTGAATACGCTAAAATCAGCTATGGCTGGAAATGAAAAAGGTGGAATGATAGATGCAGATACGATGATGAACAACGAAGCTATGATGGGCTTTATGGCAGGGTTTACGGTAAAAAGATTGCTGTCAATGTTAGGAACCATGGGTGGCAAACCACTATCTAAGCAAGAAATGTTGGCATTTAATAATGCTTTGAATCAAATTAAGAAATAACAGCCACAAGAACATGTCTGAAAAATAGAAAAAGCAAGTACAAGGAAAAACTCCCTGTGCTTGCTTTTATTAATTTACTAAAGGTGCCTAAAACTAAAGTACAATAAAGGTAACGGTAGCTGGTGCCAGCTCTAAAGTACCTGCCATATGAAGCGATGGACGGAGTTCAGGGATGGTACAGGTGTCTTTAATGTCTAGAACTTTTCCGTTTAATTTAATTTCTCTTGAACGCAAATCGTCTGCTGATAAGGTGTAGATATCTGCGTTCTTTGGCAGAGAAACTGCTGTTTTTTCTGTGAGAGAGTTGTTAATAATCAAATAAACAGCTCCTTCTTTGCCGTCTTTTCGGCTATGTGCATATACATGAGCACCTTCACGAATTGGCTCGCGAGTGTCATATACGATGTTACCCATTAGTTTGTTCCATAGATATACGAACCAGTAATTAGGTCTTGGTTCAAAGGTTCTATGGTGTAAAAAGCCATAGTCTGAGGAACAAAGGGTGTTATGGAAGATAATACCGTCTGTAATTTCGGAGAAACTTCCTAATTCGTTGGCTGTACGAAGAACATCCAGATAAGTAGATGCCCAAGTGTCACCACCGCCGCCAGCATCGCCAGATTCGGTTACCCACATTGGTCCATTGGGGACGTAGGCATCGCGCAATTCACTATTGAAATGAGCCATAGCCGGAGCAACGGACAAATAGTTCTCTGTATGTGCCTGTTCTGGAAGCCAATGCCCACCCATCATAGCAATTCTTTCAGAAATACCGTTGTAATAATGATAACTATATACATCCAAAGGTTCTTTTGTGCCGTTGATAATATCCCAAGTAGAGGCTACCCCCATCATATCATCCACATTACCTTCTATGGTGGTGTTTTCAGGTTTATCCCCAATGACAGAAGGTCCGACTACTAATACATCGGGATAATTTTCGCGTATAAAGCGAACGCAAGCGTCCTGATCGCGATTGTAATCTTCGACAGTATATCCCGAAGGAGCCCCAGACATTTCCAAAAGATTTGGTTCATTCATAAATTCTACAGCGTTGATTGGTACACCGTACTGAATGGAATAGTCTAATAAAAGCCTAGCTTGGTCAGGCTCCCATTTACCAGTAGCTTTGTGAATGCCCTCACAGTTGGCAAAAGAAACCAACAATTTTGCATCTACATATTTTACAAAGTCAAGAACACTTTTCCATTGGCTTTCTGTTAAAACAGATTGAAAACCTTCCGGAACCACGCCATCAGTGTGATTGTCTAAATCATAATAGGTTTTGGTGGCCCAATTACCACCAATTCTAACCCATACAGGACCTAATTCTTTGGCCAAACCACGTAAACGTTCGTTGTATAAATCAACTGGTGGATAGACCTGCATTAGGTTGGCTAAATCAGACATATCTTTTATCTGTGGAAATTCTTCTGCGCCAGCAATTTGTTCAGGGGTATATTCTTTCCAAAAGGTTCCCCCTGTTACTTCTGTCATCTCAATGTTATAGGACATTAATTTTTCGTCCACTTTTCTTATTTCTACCAAAAGAGAAGGAGTTAATTTAATGCTCATACCCATCTTCCTTTCCTGCTTTTTACTTTATTATACTAAATTGTCAGAAAAATTCTAGGTTATTCTTTGTGAAATTTGTATTATTTTTGCGTGAAATGTAAAACAACACAAAAACTTTCTAAAAAACAACACCAAAGGGATATTGACTATGATATATATAAAGCAAAAAAAGTATTAGCTGAAAGCAGGCGAGAATTAGAGAGAAAAAGAAAAAGTTGGCGAGTTGCGGTATTAAATTCAGTAAATTGTGGAATTTAAAAGAGAAATGTGTTACAATATTGCCACCATATATTACAGAAGATTTTTCCAGAAAGGGCGGGACACATATGCAGAAATACGACGAGTCTTTTTTTAGAGAAAAAGCCAATAAACGAGCAGGAACAACCTGGCTTACTTTGATGGTTATTGTATCGATTTATTATGGTGTTAAGGCGAGTTCGGGTGAATTACAGTCCAAATATTTTATTATCTTTTCCATAGTGGGATGGGCTGAGTATATTATTGGCGGACTAATGCTAAAAATAAAAGGCATGGATAACCCGAAGTATAAGTGGGTATTAGGAATTGGCTATTTAACCTTCTATGCGGTTATTGCCTGGACATCGATGGATGAGGTGTCATATGTGTTTATATTGCCACTGATATCCATTTTGATATTATATAAGGATCCTAAGCTTATAAAGATAATGATGTGGATGACCTTGTTTGTATTGATTACAAGCAATATGTATAAAGGTCTTGCCAAGGGAATGATGGAATTCGTATCTAGTGCAGATTGTGCTTTGCAGTTTGCAATTGTATTATGTTGTTATTCGTGTACAAGTATGGCAATTAAGCATTTAGTAGAATCGGATGGTGCTTTGACTGCGTCTATAGAAGGTAACTTGGCACGTGTAATACAGACAGTTGAGCAGGTAAAGGATGCAAGTAATGCGGTGGTAGATGGTGTAACAGTCGTTAGAGAACTTGCTGATGAGAACAAAGTGGGTGCGAATAACGTAATGCAGGATATGCAGACCTTGGCTACCAATAATGATGTATTAAATGATAAGACCCTCTCCTCTATGCAGATGACCAAGATTATTGATGCACAGGTAAAAGATGTAGCAGGTCTTATGGAAGAGGTTGTGCAATTGATAGGAGCTTCGGTAGAACATTCCAACATAAGTGCTACAGAATTAGTAGAGGTTGTGGAGACTACCAATAAAATGGCCACCTTATCTAGAGAAGTGGAAGAGATTTTAGTGGCTTTTAAAGAAGAGTTTGCTAACGTAAAAGAGGAAACCAGTACTATCGAAGGCATTACTTCTAAGACTAATTTATTGGCACTGAATGCATCTATTGAGGCTGCAAGAGCTGGTGAAGCAGGTAAGGGATTTGCAGTAGTTGCTAATGAAATTCGTGATTTGAGTAGTGGAACACAGAATTCATCAACCAGAATTATGTCTGCATTGGCGAATTTGGAGGAGACATCAGAGAAGATGTTAGAGGCCATTACTGAGACCGTTAACTTGATTCAGATTAATATTGATAAGGTTAACAATGTTAATCGAAGTGTGACAGATATTACCAATGATGCCACCAGTCTTGGTGAAAATATAAAAGTAGTGGACAACGCAGTTAAAGAAGTTGAGGCATCCAATGCAACACTTGCTGATAACATGAAGCAGGTAGGCGAAGTCATGGAGATTATGACGGAGAGTATCAGTGGTGCAGAATTAACCACCAAGACTATGCTTAGTAAATACGAAGAGAGCGCGAGAAGTGCTATGAATATTGAAAACGTAGTTGGTAAGCTGATGGAAGAATTAGGTGTCGGCGGTTTCATGGGTGTTCAGGATGTTCGTACTGGCATGAAGATTGCGGTAGCATTAAAGAATGCATCTGGAGCTGGTAAAAAAGAATATATTGGTGAAGTGGTTGAAAGAATTGATAAGGATATATTTGTAACCGTGGATGAAGGGGCAACAGAGGCAGTTGATAAGAAAGATAAGCATGCTATCTGCCAGTTGCGTATAGTTGTTGATAATGTATTGTATAGCTGGAATGAGATTCCGATTCATCACACCAAGCATGATGAAAAGGGAATGTATAAACTGACAGTTGAGACCAATCCGCAAGTATACAATAGAAGAAAATATCCTCGTATGCCACTTTCTAACAGATGTACGATTAAGGTGGATGGCGATGACAAATCATACTTTGGACAGATGGTTAACATCAGTGCCAACGGATTTGCATTTTCAGTGCGAGATGAAATATTTGCTAGCCTGAAGGATAAGAATGTAAGTCTGGAAGTAAAAGACTTTGCAGTATTGGGAGATAAGCCACTTGTAGGTTGTATCATCCGAAGTTCTAACAATGATGGTGAATACATAGTTGGTTGTAGAATGCCAGAAGATAGTGATGCTATCAAAGAGTATGTAAATAAAAATTATTGTGAATAATTGGTCTTATCTTTAAAAGATAAGGTATAAAATCCCTCTGTTTACAGATACTAGATTTACAAGAAATTACAGTATTTGTAAATGGAGGGATTATTTTTTCCCTCTGTGAAAGGAGATATTATGAAAGCAACAGGAATTGTTAGAAGAATAGATGACTTGGGACGAATTGTTATCCCTAAGGAGATTAGAAGGACATTGCACATTAGAGAAAGTGACCCATTGGAAATCTATACAGATAGAGAAGGGGAAATTATTTTAAAGAAATATTCCCCTATTGGTGAAATGACAAGCTTTGCAAAGCAGTATGCAGAGAGTTTGGCACAGGTATCCGGACATGTGGCTTTGATTGCAGATAGAGAACAGTTTGTGGCAGTGGCAGGAGGATATAAGCAACTGCTAAATAAGCCTGTTAGTCATCATTTGGAGGACAAAGTAATTAATCGTGAGATGGTAATGGCTTCTAGAGGAGATAGAAATTTTATCGAAATAAGTAATGAGGGAGAATTAGAATATCAGCATCAAGTGATAGTTCCAATTATTTGCGAAGGTGATGTGATTGGAAGTGTTATTTTGTTAGAAAATGATAATAAAAGCAAAATGGGGGAAGTAGAACAGAAATTAGTGCAATCAGCTGCTGCCTTTTTGGGGAGACAGATGGAGAATTAGACGCACTGAGTGGAAGCAATATAAGACTGTTAATAGAAAAAGGCGATTGGTAAGGGAATGTCCTTAAAAAATAAGGATGAAGCTTACGAATCGCCTTTTATAATCATATGAGAGTGACTATTTCTCACTCATTTGGTCTAACAGTTCTAACTTGGTATTGTAAAGCTTTTTAGACAAATCTACATACACTTGATGAGGATTTACCAAACGCTTGGTTTCATCCCAAAGGGTATCAAGCTCTTTCTGACAGTATGCACGAATATCCATTACCTTTGGAGAGGTATAGCAGCATTCACCATTTTTAAATATTTGTTCCATAATAGGACGCATGGTGTAAGTACCACCTTTTAACTTGGTCTTTTTCCAAGGCTCCAATGGGTCAAATAAAGTTAAATCATCCTGTTCATCGTATTGCTCACCGACTAAACAAATCAAGTCTGCTTTTATTTTACCAGTCTCTTTTTCATAAATACGGTAAATTTCTTTGTTGCCAGGATTGGTGACTTTCTCGCTGTTCTCGGAAAGCTTAATTTTAGGAATGAACACACCGTTTTCGTCCATAATAGCAGCAAGCTTGTATACGCCACCGAAGGAAGGATTGTCCTTGGCAGTAATTAAATGTGTTCCTACACCCCATGAAGTAATGGCAGCCCCCTGGGTTTTTAGGCTGTCAATTAAGTATTCATCCAAATCGTTGGAAGCTGAGATAACGGCATCAGTAAATCCGGCAGCATCTAGCATTTTACGAGCTTTTTTAGAGAGATAAGCTAAGTCACCACTGTCTAAGCGGATGCCGTAGAATGTTAAGGGAATGCCTGCTTCGCGCATTTCGGTAAAGACTTTGATGGCGTTAGGTACGCCAGATTTTAAAGTGTCATAAGTGTCTACTAATAAAATACATGCGCTAGGGTACATGTTGGCATAAGTTTTAAATGCGGTATACTCGTCAGGAAAACTCATAATCCAACTATGTGCATGGGTACCCTTCACTGGCACATCGAAAAGCTGTCCTGCAAGAACATTACTAGTTCCAACACAGCCGCCAATCATAGCGGCTCTGGCACCATAGGTACCTGCGTCTGGTCCTTGCGCGCGGCGCAGACCGAATTCCATGATTCCGTCGCCACGTGCTGCATGACATACACGAGCAGCTTTCGTAGCAATCAAGCTTTGATGATTCATAATATTCAGAATAGCGGTCTCTACTAACTGTGCTTCCATAATAGGAGCAATTACTTTAATCATAGGCTCCCTAGGGAACATAACGGTTCCTTCAGGAATGGCATAAATGTCTCCAGAGAACTTGAAGTCTTTTAAATAATTTAAAAAGTCTGCTTCAAAAATGCCAAGAGATGCTAAATAATCGATATCTTCCTTGGCAAAATGAAGCTCCTTAATATATTGAATCACCTGCTCCAAACCAGCAGCAATAGCGTAACCTCCATCGCATGGATTGTTACGATAAAAAGCATCAAAAATAACTGTTTCATTGCGATCTTTATTTTTGAAATAACCTTGCATCATAGTTAACTCATAAAGGTCGGTTAATAAGGTAAGATTTTGTCTATCCATATTGTTCCTCATTTCTGCGCGGTGCGCATTTGTTGCCTAAGGGCATCGTTGTATATTTCGCATATGTTGGCATATAAATTTTGATTACAGTATACCCATATTTTTCTTAGAAAGCAACAAAATTAAGGGAAATAAGGCTTTTTCAGACTTGACATTTTAAGTACCTCGCTTTATGATGTAAAAAGATGTTAAATGCGGTGACGAAGACAGTACTTGCTCTGTGAAAGGCAAAGCGAGCCGACGATGGTGAGAGGTTGGTGCGAGTAAGAGAACAAGGAATATCACTTCTGAGCAGCTGGGACAAAAGGCAACTAGTAGTTCCAGACGGATTCTCTCCGTTATTGAGAACCATATAATTCGTTTTGTATGATTGTATAAAGCGAACGTATGATGTAACAGGTGGTAACGAGCATAATGGCTTCGTCCTTTTACAAGGGCGGAGCCTTTTTTTCCGCAAATGAGCAAAGTCAAGGTTATAAAAGTGCATGCTTGTGCTTGCACAGAAGTATGTGCTTTTATGACTTTGACGCGCAATGCGAACGAGAAATGCAGACAGCATTTCGAGTTTGCTCATTTGCGGATGGAGTAGAAGTAGAATAGAAAGGAAGAAAGCAATGTACAAACAGGTATCAACCAACCTTAACTTTGTAGAGCGTGAAAAAGACGTTGAAAAGTTCTGGAATGAGAATGACATCTTTAGAAAGAGTATGGAGAATCGTAAAGAAGGAGAGACATATACCTTCTATGATGGACCACCAACCGCAAATGGTAAGCCACATATCGGTCACGTGGAGACTCGTACCATCAAGGATATGATTCCAAGATATCGTACTATGAAAGGATATATGGTTCCTCGTAAAGCAGGATGGGATACTCATGGTCTTCCAGTAGAGTTGGAAGTGGAGAAGCTTCTTGGTTTGGATGGTAAGGAACAGATTGAAGAATATGGTCTTGATCCATTCATTACCAAGTGTAAAGAGAGCGTATGGAAATACAAAGGTATGTGGGAGGACTTCTCAGGTACTGTTGGTTTCTGGGCTGATATGGATGATCCATATGTAACTTATG
>CAZHEM010000122.1:0-8194 GCA_964531725.1 uncultured Acetatifactor sp. | reverse complement strand
CTGCAAAGAGCAGTGATCCCTTTAAAATCTGATATGCATTTTTTCTTTCTTTCTGTAAGAATAGTTTGAATAATAAGTATATTTGCTATATAATTAATGCTGTAGGAAGTAAAATGTAGTCGATAAACAGTATGTAAATGGCAGTTGGATGAGAAAAGAGCTACTTACGTGCAAAAGATGGTTAATTGAGTTAAGTATTATGAAAAACATGACGATAAAATAAGTGAAATAGATGGGCAGGATGCCAATGAATTCACGGAGGAATAAAAATGAGGATATGACCAATGTTTATTACTGCAATAGATGTATGAGTGAAGTATGTAACATTGGACGATGGGAGCCAGTGTAGGGCTCTTTTTTGTTGGATGAATTTGAGGTTGGGAAAATGATAAATGCAAGGAAGATAGACTTTATTATATGTACGAATGATGATTACTGGTTTGAAGAATGTGTAAAATATATCAAATGTTTGCATGTACCTCAAGGTTATGAGTTGGGGATTATCAAAATTGAGGGGGCAAAGAGTATGGCATCAGGGTACAACCAAGGTATGCATCAATCAGATGCGAAATATAAGCTTTATATGCATCATGATGTGTTTATACATGGTAGAGATTTTTTGATCAAAATGATTCAGGTATTCCAAAGCAATACGGAGATAGGCTTACTAGGAGTATTGGGAAGCGATGTAATTATTGAAAAAGCGGACTACTGGGACAAATGGAATGTGGGACAAGTGCTTGCATCTTCTGGACGTAGTACAGTAGTGGTGCATTCTCCGCAAAAGTATGAGGGCGACTATGCACTGGCGTATGCGGTAGATGGAATGCTGATGATGACTCAGCATGATGTAGAGTGGAGAGAAGATATATTTGAAAAATGGGACTTTTATGATATATCGCAGTGCTTTGAGTTTCAGAGAAAAGGCTATAAGGTAGCAGTTTTGCTAGATGATGAATATAGTACATACCATGATTGTGGGCACTCAAAATTGTGGGAATACGATGAAAGCAGGAATCGGTTCTGTAAAGAGTATGCGGAATATGGATTTGTAGCCGATAATCAAAGTGCAGGTAATGCAGAGGAAGCGAGAGCATTACAGAAACAATTTATTGATACTATAGAACAACTTATGCAGACAAATTTATGTTCGGCAGAGGAGCTTGTTAATAAAGGTTTTGAAATATGGCCGTTTGATAATGCGATTATAATGTTACGCAATGTATTTGATATATATAATTATGAAAAAAAAGATGGTTGTGAGACGTATTTTGTTCAACTGGGAGATACATACGAGTTGTTGACAAAAAAATATACGAAATATAAGTTCTTGGTAAGAGCGGTTGAGTACGATATTTCAGAAGATGCATTAGATATTTTGTGTGATGATATAGAAAATGGAAAGATTACAATATATGCGTTAGTATGTATTATAATAAGGTGTTGTTGGAAACCACAGAAGGTTTTTGGATTATTGGGGATAAATGTTTGAGATTGATTAAAGATAAGCAGAGGGAAGACTGATGATGGGAACTCCAAAGGAAAGAATAAATGTCACAAAGGCGACAATGCCACCATATGAGGAATTTGTTGAAGCAATCAAACCTTTATGGGAATCTCATTGGATTACTAATATGGGGGAGTATCATGATGCACTTGAACAACAATTAAAAGACTATTTAAAGGTACCAGAAGTATCATTGATGGTAAATGGACACATGGCGTTAGAAATGGCGATTCAAGCAATGAATTTTCCCAAGGGTGCTGAAGTAATTACAACACCGTATACGTTTATATCAACCACACATGCGATTATTAGGAATGGATTAGTTCCTATTTTCTGTGATATCAAAATGGAGGATTATACAATTGATGAGCAGAAGATAGAGGGGTTGATTACAGAAAAAACCGTAGCAATTGTACCAGTGCATGTGTATGGGAATATTTGTAATGTAGAAGCAATTGAGAAGATTGCATTTAAATATGGTCTAAAAGTAATATATGATGCAGCGCATGCTTTTGGAGAAGAATATTGTGGAAAAGGTGTAGGTAGCTTTGGTGATGCTTCTATTTTTTCTTTTCATGCGACCAAGGTGTTCAATAGCATAGAAGGTGGAGCGGTTACCTTTAGTGATCCAAAGATATATGAGCAATTATTGAACTTGAAGAATTTTGGAATTCGTTCGGAGGAATTGGTTGTAGGTGTTGGAGCTAATGCCAAAATGAATGAGTTTTGCGCAATTATGGGGCTGTGCAACTTGCAACATTTGGGAGAGAATATTGAAAAACGAAAAGAGATATACAATCGCTATATGGATAGTTTGAAGGATGTTGTAGGAATCGAACTTCCAAAACAAAACGAGCGGGTAAAGAGTAATTATTCCTATTTTCCGATTATAGTACATGAAGAGGAATATCGCAAAACTAGAGATGAGTTATATGAGGAATTAAGAACACAGAATATATATACAAGAAAGTATTTTTACCCCATCACATCAGAGCAGGCATGTTTTAAGAATAAATACAAAGATATTGCTGTGCCTAATGCAAGATATGTGTCAGAGCGGGTTTTGATGCTTCCGTTGTATCCAGATTTAGAAGAAAGCAGTGTTGAGAAAATTTGTACATATATCACCGAGTTTGGAAACAGTACAATTGGAGGGGTGCAAGATGACAAGAGACAAGCAACATTATGAAATGTTGTGCATAGCGCAAGAATTTGCAGATAAGATGAAGTCTTTATTGACGAATGATTACAATGAGATGTTGGAGAAGATGTTGCCATACATTCCACAGTTAGTGCCAGCTATAGAGGCTGGAATTACGGAGGAACAATATGAAGCTTATGGCAGTGACTTCGCAGATATGATTTATTTATCAGATGAATATGAGAAAAATCAAGATATCGTAAGATGCAACTGGGAACAAGTGAAGGAGATTGTACAGGCGTTTTGTGACAGTTTGGCTATTGTAGTTCAGGATTATGGAAGTTATCAAAAAAAATGTCCAGTCTGTCAGAGCAAGGTGTTTTATCTTCCATTGCCATCTATGTATGCAGAAATGCAAGCAAAGTATGGAACTAAAATGCATGTTCCAGAGACTGGTAGTGAAGAGGAATACATGTGTCCCAAGTGTCAGGCTAGTGATCGTGACCGAATGATGATAGAATTCCTTAGAAGAATTGGGTTAGAAAAAGCAAATTCTGATACCAAAATACTCCAAATTGCACCAGCGGTTGCAATCGATAATTGGATAACTGGGGAGTGTACGAATGTTACCTATCACACAGCAGACCTCTTTATGAAAGGCGTTGACTTACAGTTAGACCTTATGGATATGCAAGGTGTACAGGATGAAGCTTATGATCTATGGATATGCTCGCATGTATTGGAGCATGTACAGTATGATGATAAGGCATTGAGCGAATTGAAGAGAATATTGAAACCTAACGGATTAGGTGTCCTTCTAGTTCCTATAGCGTTGGATATGGATAAGACGGATGAAGAGTGGGGACTTAGTGCAGAAGAAAACTGGAGACGATTTGGACAAGATGACCATTGCAGGCAATATGCCAAGAAAGACTTTGTGGAGCGTGTTCGTGCAGCTGGATTAGAAGTGACAGAACTTGATAAGGAATGGTTTGGAGAGGGATTTTTTAAACAAGCAGGACTCTTAGATACTAGTGTGCTTTATATAGTTACTAAGGCAACAGGTGTCTTAGAACAGCATTTAGTAACAAATGTTGAAGTTAAAGAGGAATTTGAGGAACCATTGGTAAGTGTTATTATGTCTAGCTATAACCATGAGAAATATGTGGCTAGAGCGGTAGAAAGTGTCTTATCACAGACATACAAGAATATAGAATTCTTAGTGGCAGATGATTGCTCAACAGATGGAACGGCAGAAGTTTTGAAGAAGTATGAAGAATGCTTAGACTATTTGAACTGCTTTGAGGAGAATGTAGGTTGTAGAATTCCCCATTTATTAAGTGTTGCAAG
This sequence comes from uncultured Acetatifactor sp., assembly GCA_964531725.1. Lineage (GTDB taxonomy): Bacteria > Bacillota > Clostridia > Lachnospirales > Lachnospiraceae > Acetatifactor. Next base: position 4,196 of record CAZHEM010000122.1, on the reverse strand, counting down.
CGGTAAATATATCGCACATATTCATTCGGACGATTATTGGATGCCTGATAAGTTGGAGAAACAGATACGCTATCTGGAGACCCACTCTGACACAATAGCTTGCGCGACATGGTGCAAATATGCAGGTGAAACTTCTGAAATGGTAAGCGGAGAGGAATTATTTCAAGTACCTAATCGTAATAATGAGCGATGGATACGAGATTTGGTTGTGAGTTATCAGAGAAACTGTTTTTGTTTTCCATCTTCTGTGTGGCGTGTTGAAGAATATACAGAAATTGTAAGAGATGCAGAAAGTATGGCGTATTGTCAGTTAGGAGATTTCTATGTATGGTTGAAGACATTGTGTGTGGGCGAGGTGTATGTATATCCTGAGCAACTTACTGTTATGAATCGTCACGCTACAAATGCCAGTGCAGCTAATAACCCAAGTAATATGGTAAGACATACACATCAAATCAACCATATTTGTTATCGCCTTATAAAAGATATGAAACCAGCGAAATTTAAGAAGATATTTGGAGCCTATTTCATGCAAGATGCCAAGACGGATGGAGAGATTGCTTGTGAAAAATTTTTCTTGCTTATGAGACTAAATTATCTGAGACAAGCTGCCATATGGTACTACTATGAATTATATCGAGATTTGGAGTGTAGAGAATGCTTACAAAAACAGTATCACTTCATGCCAAAGGACTTTGCCAAGCTAGAAGGGGAGAATATCTAATTAATATGCGATAAGAAGGTGCAAAAATATGAAAATAGGAGTTATGCAACCGTATTTGTTCCCATATATAGGATATTGGCAGTTGGTTAATGCGGTGGATAGGTTTGTCATATTAGATGATGTGAATTATATTATGCGAGGATATATTAATCGCAATACAATTCTACTGAATGGTAAGTTGCATAAATTTACCATTCCAATGAAAAAGGCTTCACAAAACAAACTGATAATGGATACAGAACTTGCTTTTATGCAGGAGGATAAGAAGCGTTTCTTATCTACGATTACTGCTGCATATAAAAAGGCTCCTTATTATGGACAAGTGTATCCGATGTTGGAAAAGATTATCTACAATGATGAAGCTGATTTGACTGCATATATACAGTGTAGCTTAGAGACAATAGCAGAATATTTGCGGTTAGATACGGTTTTCTTACGTTCGTCTCAAATTGATAAGGATCCTGGTTTAAGAGCCCAAGATAGAATTGTTGCAATATGTAAGCGATTGAATGGGTCTGTTTATATTAATCCTTGTGGTGGAAGAAGTTTATATAACCATGAAGCTTTTGCTAAGGAGAACATGCAGTTATGTTTCTTGGATACCAGAACAGAACAGATTAAGTATCAACAGAACCAAGATGATTTCGAGAAAAATCTATCTATTATTGATGTACTGATGTTCAATGATGTGGATACAATAAAAAGATTTTTGGAGGAATATGACCTAAATGAGTAAGCAAGATATTGTTATATTTGGCACTAGTAAGGTGGCAGAGATTGTATATAGTTGCATAGTGGATGATAAGGAATCAGAATGGAATCCAGTAGCATTTTGTGTAGATCAGCAATATTACAATGAGACAGAGAAGTTCGGCTTGCCTGTGCTATGTTTTGAAGAAGTGGAAAGAGAATATGCTCCTTCACAATATAAGATGTTGGTGGCAATTGGTTATCATAAAATGAATCATGTTCGCGCAGATAAATGTAAAGAAGCGATTACCAAAGGATATGAATTAATCAGTTATATTCATTCCAAAGCAGATATTCCAAGCAATGTAGAAGTGGGAAGTAACACTATTATATTGAATAATGTAAGTGTAGGTCCATTTTCTAAAATTGGTAATAATGTATGCATCTATAACAATGCCACGGTATCTCACCATGCTACGATAGAAGATGATGTATGGATTACTTCTGGAACGGTGATAGGTGGTAATACTACGGTTGGACACAATTGTTTTCTGGGGATTAATAGTACCATTGCACACAATGTTACAATAGGTGCAGAGAACTTTATCGGAACCAATGCGGTGGTGACCAAAAATACAGAAGATAATGCGGTATATATTGTGCCAGATACGCCTAAGTATCGATTAAATACACAGCAGTTTATGCGATTATTCAAATTTGATTAACAGACGGAGGATGACAAAATGGATATGATTAGAAAAATAATAGCAGAGACTTTTCACATAAAAGAGGCTGATATTAAACCAGAATTGGAGATGCAGGATATTGACGGATGGGACAGTTTGACACACATGGAATTGATTGCGAATCTAGAAAGTGATTTAGACATTGAATTCACAGCGGATGAGATCATGGAAATGACCAGTATTGCAAAGATTGAAAAATTAGTGGGAGAAAAGCTTAATGGAAATTAAGGGGAAAGTAGTCTTGGTTACAGGCGGACTGGGAAGTCTAGGAAGTGGAATCGTAGATGCATTAAAAGAAAAAGGTGCAGAGGTAATTATTTTTGACCGACTAGAGGATGTAGACAATGGGGTATACAAGGTAGATGTAACAAATGAGACAGAAGTGGCAGAAGCGGTAGCTAAATTAGAAAAAGTTGATATTCTAGTGAACTGTGCAGGTGAGATTTATTCAGAGCCAATTATTAATGTCATGAAAAATGAAAAACATAGTATGGGTGCATGGAATAGAGTAATCAATAATAACTTGAATAGTTGCTTTATCATGAGTTCCTGCGTGGCTCAGAAGATGGCAAAGTCCAGAACAAAAGGTGTGATTATTAACTTTAGTTCCATATCAGCGCAAGGAAATATGGGACAAGCAGCATATTCTGCGGCAAAAGCGGGCGTAGAGGCATTTACCAAAGTATTAGCTAAAGAGATGGGAATGTTCAAAATCAGAGCGTGTGCCATAGCACCAGGCTTTATAGAGAGTCCATCTACAAAAGAGGCTTTATCAGATAGTATGATAGACTATTGGAAAAAGAATACACCTTTGCGTAAGCTGGGAAAGATGGAAGATGTAACATCGACTATTGAATATATTATTCAGAATGATTACATAAATGGTACCGTAATTCACATTGATGGAGGATTGACTATATAAATGCAAGGGAAGAAATTCGCATTTGCAGGGAACAGAGCAAGTGTACTAATAAAAATGAGAGAGCTTGGGATTGACATTGTTAAGATATGGGCGGTTAAAGGTTCGTATTTGCAGCGTTATCTGGAACAAAATGGTATTGCATATTCTGAAGTAGAGAAAAAATCAGTTTTGATTGAAGAAATTCAAAATATAGAGTTTGATTATTTTATAAGCAATGGGCTTCCTATCATCTTACCGATTGAAATGCTTCAGAAAGATGGTAAAAAATTTATTAACATTCATCCATCATTATTGCCAGAACTCAGAGGGAAAGATCCAGTACCGGGTGCATTATTGTACCGAAAAGAAGCTGGGGTAACATGTCATTACATGGATGATGGTATAGATACAGGTGAGATTATTGCACAAGTTAAGATTGATAGTACACCAGATTTGGAAGCTGGATTGTTGTATCAATTATCATTTATTGCAGAAGCGGAAGTATTTGAAAAAGCCTATAAGAAAAATTTTGTATCCGAAGGAAAGCAGAACATAAAAGGAAATGAAATATATTATTCATTCAAGCAAGATGATTTGAAAATTGATTTAGAAAACGAAAGTGTAGACGAGATTGTAGCTAAGGTGAAAGCGTTTGCAACAAAGAATAAGCTGTCTTATTTTGAGTGTAGTAACGTTATATATAGGTGTTCAGATGTGCAAATAATGAAGAATGGCTATCTGTACAAGGTGTTAAATGGGAAAGAAGGTATCTTAATGAGGTATGAGGACAAAATATTATATAGGAAAGGAAATAAAATACTGAAATTTACAATTAATTCAGTGGAGGGGCGTAAAGAAAACTGAAAATAATATAAAGATTGATTTTACTATGCTCAAGGGAGGTGCAGCATAGTGAATTCAAAGATAAAAGAAATATATTATGCGCAGGAAATTCGTTTTCCTATTATTGGAATGGTAATAGATGGTAACATAGATGGGATGATTTTGTTTAATGACGAAATTACTCCGACGCATGTATTTATTGTACATAAATTTGGCTTTTGTCAAGAAATATTTACAGAATATGATCAACATTTTTTAGTTGAACAGATTATACCATTTATACAAAAAAGTC
>CAZHEM010000121.1:0-8227 GCA_964531725.1 uncultured Acetatifactor sp. | reverse complement strand
TTCCACTTCATCAGCAGTCATACCAAGACCATTGTCTATGAAAGTCAAAGTCTTATTCTCAGGGTCTACAATAACATCTACTCTTGCCTTGTAATCCGCTGGCAATGAACACTCACCCATCATGTCTAACTTCTTTAATTTGGTTACTGCATCACAACCATTAGAGATTAACTCTCTGTAGAAAATATCATGGTCTGAATATAACCACTTTTTAATAATTGGAAATATGTTTTCACTGTTAATTGATAAACTGCCGCTCTTCGCTGCCATTTCTTCCACTTCCTTTTCTGTTGCTATTTATTACAGTCAAGATTCATTCTCTCGACCCTCATTGAGATTAAGTTTAAAACTGCTAAAAATAAAAGTCAACACAAAATTAGCACTCGCAAACCACGAGTGCTAATAATTATCCTGAAACACCCATAAAATGGGCATTCTTGCATTTCTTAAATTTTCATAAAATAGCCCTTCTACTTCAATGAAAACGTCATTTCGGGCATTTCAAACTGACATCTTTAATCATAAAAATATTTTGTATAAATTTCAAAAAAGCTTGAAGTAGTCACTTCTTCATCACGAATCAGCGTAACTTCTTCCCATAATTCTGTATTCAGATTGCGCACCAATGTAGCAACAAACTCATCGTACACTTGGCCAAACACTTCTTTACGGCGTTCCTCAACAATCTGAAGCTTATTTGCATCTGTCTCTTCTCTATCGAACGTATTTAAGCACTTAATGATATGATATCCCGATTCGCTCTCCACAACCTGACTAATTTCATCTGTTTCCAGCTGAAATGCAGCTTCTTCAAATGCTAAATCCATCTCACCTTTACCAAATGAATAGGTGATAACCGTATCCTCACTGTATCTAGAGGCCAAATCTGCAAAATCATGTTCACCGCTAACCGCTAGTTCTCGAATCTCCTGCATCTGCAACATGGCATTCTGTTTCATGTTATCAGTGTATTCCACTTTTTTACCTGCACCATCTGTGGTATAAGTACGAAGCAAAATATGTTGCACAGTAATAGTTCTTGCCTCATCATCGCTAATCTCAGGATTAATATCTTGAATAAGATGTCGATATACTTTATCTGCCAGCGCATACTCGTGGTATAGCTTCTCAATGGTCTCCAAGGACACACCCATCAACTCTTTTTCCTTATCATTCAAGGAATTAAAATATTCATTAGCCGCAGCTTCTACCTTATCAAGCTCCTTCTCATCCAGTGACACGCCTTCCTCCAAAGCAAGCAAATACATTGTCTTTATCTGCGCAATCTTCGCTAAAACGGTCTCTTTCACATTTTCTTCTAAAGTCACACCATCTAATGCGGTATCCCAAATCTGTGCACCATACACACTTTCATACTGATTCTGTGTAGTAGTCAGATACACCATTAACTCTTCCAACTTACAAGTCTGATCCTCAATACGAAATACTTCATCCTTAGCAAATCCTGTAGTAAATATTACTTTCGTATCACTATCTTTACCACAAGCGCAAAAACTTGACACACACAATGCCAACGACATACCAATGGCACATAATTTATTTATAACTTTCATCTTTCTTAATTCCTTTAATTTAGTCCATTTCTTAGTATACACTATTGCGAATGAGACTTCCACTACCAGTTTTATCAATAATCAGCTGTTGGCCGATACGTTCCTGCAACTGTGGTACATGAGAAATAATACCGATTAGGCGATTATTCTCTACAAGACTCATCAGTGCATCACATGCTTGTTCCAAGCTTTCACTATCCAATGCACCAAAGCCTTCGTCTACAAACAGTGTATCCACTTTAATGCCTCCACTCATAGACTGAATTACATCACTCATACCCAAAGCTAATGAAAGAGATGCTTTAAAGGATTCGCCTCCAGAAAGAGTGCGCACCGAACGATTCTTGCCTGTATAATAATCAAACACCTGAATCTCCAGATTATCCTTCACACGTCCATCGCCTACCTCTTCTACACGAGACATTTCGTAGCGATTTGAGGTCATTTTACGAAAACGAATGTTAGCAGCCCTCAATATTTCTTCAAAGTATCCAGCCAATACATACTGCTCGAACACTAATTTTTTGGCGTTATTGCCAGTGGCCATATTCTCCAAATCTTTCACATAGCCATATTCATTACTTACTGATTCAATATCCGTCTGCTTCTCTTTCATCATACGAATAGTCTTCTTCACATCCGTCAAATGCTGTTCCCAAAGCTTCTGTTCCTTAAGCACAGCATCCCTCTGATTCTTTACTTGAGCTATCTGACTCTTCAATTCCTGTATATCCACTCGTTCTGCTTTTTTTACACTATCCTTCAAATGCTTCAGAAATTCTTCATTGGCAGATAGCTTATTCTGATAGTTTTCTATCTGCTGTTGCAAAGCATCTTGCTGTTCTCTAGACAATTTCGCCTGTAAATACTCTTCCTCCTTTTTGAAACCATATTCTTTTAAAAGAAGTTCATATTCTTGTCTAGATTCTTGTGCTTGCTTTTCCAACTCTTTCGCCATTTCCTGATAAGACGCAAGTTGTTTTTCCTGTTCTCCAAGCAAGCCTTGTAACTTACTAGATTTATCCAGTTCTGTTTGTAGCCTATTAATTGCATTATTATAAGGTAATGTCAAATAAGAATCTAGAACCTCACCGATAGCCATAACCCAATTAGCTTGTTTCAGCTGATTATCTTGCTTACTATGCAGCTTTGCTCGAATCTCCTCAAGTTTCACTTTTACTTCTTGAATGCACTCCTGTTTCTCCTTCTGTTGCTCTACTAGCCCGTCACATTGGGTCTTAGTAGCCACACTTTCTCCATGAAGTTGCTGCAATCTATTGGTAGCTTTATCCAGCTCCGCCTTATGGTGCTTTAATTCGTCTTCAGACATTACCCCTTCTTCCACCTTAGCAGGTGTTGGATGCGATAAGGAACCACAGACAGGACAAGGACTTCCTTCCACTAGCAAAGAAGCAGCTAGACCTATTGCCGCATGTCGTCTAGCCCTCTCGCCCTCTTCTACGAGACGTTTCTGTTCTGCACAAAGAGCCTCCTGTTTTAGATAATTTTGCTGCTCTTTTACCAGCCTTTCCCGAGCATCTTCCAATTGCTCTCCAAGACGTTTCTCTTCGCTCTCCAACTCATTTAGCAGCTTGTTTTGTTCAATGGCAAGACGAATGTCATCTGCGCATTCTACAATCTGTTTTAAATCCTGTAGCGCCTTCCTACTTACTTCACAACTTCTACTTAACTGTTGTTGCTGCTCCCCATTACTCATCAACAATTGTTGTTGATGACGATTTTTTTCCTCAGCAACTTCTACCCAGCCTGCATTCTTAGCTTGCTTTAACTGCACTTCTTTCTCTCTATAGCTTGGCGCATCTTGCTTTAACTGCTCTAATTCTTTTCTAACCTGCTCCAGCTTATCGATCTGTGCATTCACATTTTCTTGCTTGGTCAACTCCGCAGTCTGTTTTTCTACTGCCTTGTTTTGTTTTTCGTATTTTTTCTTAGCACGTTCAGCACCCTCCGTTGCCTTTTCTTTCATCTTGGCAAGACAGTCCGCAAGCACTTCATAATTCCAATTGTCCGTAGCAAGCAGATTTTGAAACTCCTCTTTGGTCTGAGAATCCCACATTCCTTTCTCCAAATCAGCTCCCAGGATACGAATATCTTCTTCCAACTTGTGCTTCTGTTCCATTACTTTTACATACAAACTTCTACTTCGAGCACCAAGTCCTTGCGTAAACTTTTCATAAATGCCTGTTCCAAAAATCTCACGAAAAATCTTGGTCTTATCCTTTGGACTAGCCACCAACATTCTAGCAAACTCTCCCTGTGCAATCATGGAAATCTTCTTAAATTGTTGATAATCCAATGCCAATAAATCCTGCAATGCAGCGTTCACATCTTTGCTGCCTTCAATAACTTTTCCATCGGGATATGTTAGTATCGCATTCTCTTTTTCCTTGGTAAAAAGCTTTCCTCCACCACGTTTACTTGGTCTAAGATACTCTGGATTTCTTTTAATATGATAGAGTGCACCTCCATGTTCCATCAACAACTCTACATAAGTAGGGGTTGCAGCATCCGCAAAATCACTTCGTACACTATTACGCTCTTTATCTCTCTCTTCGCCACTTAATGCCCCATATAACGCATAAGAGATAGCATCAAAAATTGTGGTCTTACCAGCTCCTGTTGCGCCTGTAATCAAGAAGATTCCCTTTTGCTCAAAAACAGTAAAATCTACCGTCACTTCTGATTTATATGGTCCCCAAGCACTGAGGGTTAATTTTTTCGGTCTCATCAAGTATTCCTCTCTATATGCTCTATTTTGCGGTCATTCTCTCTGCATCATCTGCTATTTCCTGCACCACTTCAAGACGTTTGTCATCCATTTTTTCTCCCTTTAGCATCTCATAGAATTCTGTAAAAAGCTCCGTAGTACTTTTTTTCTCCATAGGAGCTATCCCTTGATATTCTCCTGTATGTTCTCTTACATTTTTCTCAATAATAATGTGAAGTACATTAGGATATACACTTCTAAGTGTTCCAATAGGGTCAATCAATTCCTCTGTATCTGTTAAAATGGCTTGTATATAGTCATTGATTGCTGTTTGCTCAAGACTTGCTAGCGTTTCTTTTCCTATCAAATCCTGTAACTTGCCTTTGATACAACGCATCTCATGTAGAGGAGTAAGTTCACGTTTATTTACCGTTATCTCTCCCTTGGCTCCAAGCTCCACTATATTAACAGATTTGGGCTTAAGTGCTTCACTGAAGGAATATTTACAGGTTGAACCAGAATAATACGCATTGCTGTCTCCTACTCGTTGTGGCTTATGAATATGCCCCAATGCCACATAATCAAAGCTCTGGAACAGCCCAACTGAAACATTATCCAAACCGCCCACATTGATATCACTTTCCGAATCAGACAGTTCTGGCACTTCGCCACCTTCACCTGTGACAAAATAATGAGTAAGCAACACCTTTCTCACATTCAATCCCAAAGGCATTGGTGTTGCTGCCAGCATCTTCTCTACTGCCTGAGCACTTGTCTGACATCCTACTACCCCTGGCTTCACAAATGGCATACATACAAATACTACGGGACCATATTCATCCTCTAGCGTCACTGTCTTGATTGGCTCCGTATAAGTCCCCGCAATATATAATCCTTGTTTCTCCAGAATCTGCTCTGCAAAAGCCACTCGCTCTGGTGAATCATGATTACCACTAATCATAATCACAGGAATCTTCTTCTGAATCAGTGTGGTCAGGAAATCATCCAGCAAGGTCACCGCTTCCGTAGATGGCAACGCTCTGTCATATACATCTCCTGCAATTAAGATAGCATCCACCTGTTCTTTGCTTGCTATTTCTATAATCTGATTTAATATATACTTTTGATCTTCAATTAGAGATAGTTCAAATATCTTTTTTCCTATATGTAAATCTGCTGTGTGTAAGAATTTCATACTGCTCCTTTTGGTTACGCTTTTATATTTTCTTGTTTCTGTTACTTTTCGACTTGTTAACTATTCGCTCTCATTCTTTTTACATACCCATCCTTCATTTATGTTAATCTGGTATGTATTTTCCAACGGCTTGACTGTTCTCACCCGCTCTTTTTACATCCCTATCTTTCATTTACTCTATTCTGGTATGTAATTTTCAGTGGCTTGACTGTTCTTACCCACTCTTTTTACATACCCATCCTTCATTTCCGTCATTCTGGTATGTAATTTTCAAAAGACTTGACTGTTCTCACCCATTCGTTTTACATGCCCATCCCGCATTTATGTTAATCTGGTATGTAAATTGAATCTGAACAGTTCTTTTTTCTCATTAATTATACACCCTTTCAACTTCTCAATCTACTTTTTATACCAATTCCATTTTCTACGCATTACAATCATACGCCCCGTTCGCTCAGTAATCACCCACGGTCCATCTGCGGAAATGCTATATGTAACCTCTTGCCATCCAACCAAAAACACCCTGAACCAGACATTACATCTTAGTTCAAGGTGCTATATTCACACATGCTTATTTAATTACGTGAATCCATCCTTCAGGAGCTTCAATCTTGCCCATCTGGATACCAGTTAAGGTATCATAAAGCTTCTGGGTAACAGGTCCCATCTGAGTCATACCAGAAGGTAGGCAAATCTCTTTGCCATGGTCAACAATCTTACCTACAGGTGAGATTACTGCTGCAGTACCGCAGAGACCACACTCAGCGAACTCGCTAAGCTCTTCTACGAATACTTCTCTCTCTTCTACTTCCATTCCCAAGTACTCTTTTGCTACATAGAGTAAAGAGCGACGAGTAATAGAAGGTAAAATAGTATTGGACTTAGGAGTTACTAACTTGCCATCCTTGGTTACAAAGATGAAGTTTGCACCACCGGTTTCTTCAACCTTAGTTCTGGTCTTAGCATCTAAATACATGTTCTCATCATAACCCTGATGATGTGCATCTACGATTGCATGTAAGCTCATTGCATAATTAAGACCAGCTTTAATATGACCTGTACCATTAGGTGCTGCTCTATCAAAATCACATACACGAATGGTTAATGGCTTCACACCGCCCTTGAAATAAGGACCAACTGGTGTACAAAGAATACGGAACTGATATTCATCTGCCGGCTTAACACCGATAACAGGATTGGTTCCGAACATATATGGACGAAGGTATAATGTAGCACCACTTCCAAAAGGTGGAACGAATGCTTCGTTCGCTGCTACTACCTTGGTCACTGCATCTATAAAACGATCCTTAGGGAATACTGGCATCTCAAGTCTCGCTGCTGACGCTTCCATACGCTCTGCGTTTAAGTCAGGGCGGAAAGTTACAATATGTCCATCTTCTGTAGTATATGCTTTCAAGCCTTCAAATACAGTCTGTGCATACTGAAGAACACCAGCACATTCATTTAACACGATGTTTGCGTCCTGTGAAATGACACCATCATCCCAAGCGCCATCTTTAAAATTGGATACGTATCTGTAATCTGTCTGAACGTATCCGAAACCCAAATTGCTCCAATCGATATTTTTCTTTTCCATTGGTATATCCCTCTCTTTTCGGATTAGTCTCATTTTAATGTGTCATTCTTCTCATCGAAAATCGTCTGCTTCATTAAAATTGATTTGTTTTCCATTATTATACTTTTGCGCAAAAAAGTCAATACGCTTTTGCGAATTAAATCGCAAAAGCGTAATTTATTTTTATAATTATTATTTTAGCATATTGAGCTTTTAGATTTTACTGGTCAAAACACATAACAAGCTCTATTTTCTTTCATATTTCACAAACTCATATGCAATGTCAAAATAGGTCTGTTCATCGCTGCATGCAGTTACTTCCCACTCATCATCTGCATCTAGGTTAGGGAAATAAGTGTCTGCTTCATATGCATGATCGATTTTGGTTACATGAGCTACTTTGCAATATGGAAGCATCTGTCTGTATACGCTGTCACCACCGATTACATAGATTTCATCATCGTTGTAGTTCTTGAGTTCTGCTAAAAGTTCGTCGATAGAATGTACTACGATGGCGTCTTTTACGGTATAGCTTTTGTCTGTGGTTAGTATGATGTTAGTACGATTCTTAAGCGGCTGGCTCTGTGGAAAGCTCTCTAGGGTTTTACGTCCCATTACGATTACTTTGCCGGTGGTTTCTTGGCGAAAGAATTTCATATCGTTTGGAATGCTTACTAAAAGTTTGTTTTTGTTGCCGATAGCCCAGTTGCTATCTACGGCTACTATCATGTTCATAATTGTTCTCCTCTTGTTTGGCTCGTTGTTCACACTATATGGCAATCGGAATATTCAAAATCTGTTCCCCAAATTCATATCCCTCTAACTTCACATCATCTCTTGTGAACTGGTAGAAGTCGTGGATATCTGGGTTCAACCAAAACTTTGGTGCTGGCTTTGGCTCACGACTAATTAATTCCTCAATATAAGGAACATGTCTGTCATAGATGTGAGCATCGGCAATTACATGTACCAATTCGCCTACTCGCATATCACATACCTGTGCCAACATATGCACTAATACGGAATACTGCACTACATTCCAATTGTTAGCTGCAAGAACGTCCTGTGAACGCTGATTAAGAACAGCATTCAAGGTCAGCTTATCATCACCCTTTTTCTGGGTTACATTAAAAGTCATACTATAAGCACAAGGA
>CAZHEM010000120.1:0-8241 GCA_964531725.1 uncultured Acetatifactor sp. | reverse complement strand
ATGTACTGTAAGATGCTGAATGAAGCAGTACAGAATCTGAAGGGAATTCAGACCGTTACCGATTTTGCTACGCTAATTGATCTGGATGTGGATGCATTTATTCCAGCGACCTATATTGTCAATGAAGTGCAGAAACTGGATATCTATAAGCGTATTGCAGGCATTGAGAATCTCAAAGAACGTGATGATATGAGAGATGAACTCCTTGACCGTTTTGGAGAGATACCTAAGTCGGTAGATAATCTGCTCCGTATTGCATTGCTTCGTGTGGCAGCGCATTCTTTATTTATGACTGAGATTAAAGGCAAGAATGAGCGCATTACCTTTACCTTCCGTCCAGACGCGCCAATTGATCCTATTAAGATTCCTGCATTTTTGAAGTCTTATGGAAAGGATTTGGCATTTACGGCTTACGGTAATCCATTCTTTACCTACAAGTACAAGAAAACAGGTTTGGTGGAGAAGGATGCAGAATTGCTATTAGACATGTCAGAGAAGCTGTTAAAGGATATGCAAAAGCTAGCGGTGAGAGCTGATGAGGAAGTGTAAAAAGAAGACAGAATAGGCGATGTTCAAACTGTCCATAAAATAGTACACAAAAAATGTTACCTTCTCTTTGACAAGAACACATTGTTAAAGAGGAGGTATTTTTATGAAAGGATATACAACAGCGGGTGGATACATGGGACTAGTGGATGGAAGTTACATTTTGTTTGCAAGTGAGAGTGAATATTTTGAATATATGGAAGATTAAGGAGGATGACTGACTTGCCTTGCTATGCTTTGTGAAATATGCTATATTTTTTTAAAAAGATAGTTGAAATTTGTAAGAATATGCAGAGGAGATAGCTATTTATGGAGGCAAAAGACAACAAAAAAGGGTGGGATTGGATTGAGTTTCTAGCCTATAATGCAAATAGAATTGTATGCATAATTAGTAGCATTATTTTTATCGTATTGGTATGGTGGGCTTTTCGATATACGCAGTATGTTGCCCCTTTGGGATGGGAATTCTCACAGAATATTCCTGATTCTATGAAGAGAAATATTCTATTTCTATGGTTGGCGATAGTGTTCTTTTTTGGGCTTTTTTATATGGAAAATAGGTTGTCAGAGAGTATCAAAAATGTAATTGTGAGGGTTTCGTTGATCATAGCTTTGGTTTGGACTGGCGGTGTCGGAATGTGGTGGATAACGGTATTGGAGCGACATCCTGAAGGTGATCAAGCATTTGTGTATGGGGCGGCTTCTTATTTTCTAGAAGGTAGTTATACTTTTTTGGAAGCGGGTAATTATTGCGGAAAATGTCCGCATCAGCTACCACTGATTTTTATGCTAGAAATTTTATTCTCTGTAGTAGGATTATTTAATTACTATGCCTTTCAGGTTATATGCGTTGGATTTGCCATGGGAATTGTGTATATGGGATATCGTCTAGTTAGATGCATTACATCACGAACACTTTTGGCGGTTGGATATTGCTTAATGATGATATGTTGTTTGCCGTTGATTTTCTACACTGGATGGGTATATGGAGATATTCCAAGTACGTTTATGATTTTACTAGTGGCGAATTTGTTATATTCATATAGTAAAAAGCAGGATTGGAAATATCTGGTAGGTATTGTAGTTGGAATGACTTTGGCTATTATGTTTCGTCAGAATTCCTTAATTGCTTTGATTGGACTTTGCTTAGTTGGAGGCGTATATACTATCCAGAAAAAGGATAAGAAATTGCTTGCTGCATTACTTGCGGCGATAGCATGTCCTATATTAGTGACTTCCGCAATCAATAAAATGTACGAGATTCGTTCTGGTTTTGAACACTCTGATGGATTCCCTGCTTCTTCGTATATTTCCATGGGATTGCAAGAAGAGTATGGGAAATACGGGTGGTATTCTCTTTATTGTAGTGATTTATATTTTTCTGTAGACTGTGATACCCAGCGTGCCGATGAGCTTGCGAGAAAAGAGATTGGGGAGCGATTGGAGTATATGGCACAAAACCCAGAATATGCCAGAAACTTTTTTAGCCAAAAACTGCAATCTCAGTGGAATGCACCCTTATACCAAGGAATGTACTTTGCTACGAAATATTGGCCGGGATATGAGGCAGAAGAAGGCACTTTTGTTGACCAGTTAAGCAAGGAATATTTCCCAACAGTGTTGAGTATTTGTGATAGACTTCAAATGATTGTGTTTTTGGGTATGCTATGCTATTGCCTTTTGGCAGTGAGAAAAGATAGCAATATTATGCAACATTTGATAGTGGTTACAATTATCGGCGGTTTCTTCTTTAGCATTATATGGGAGGCTAAATCTAGATACATTTTACCGTACTATTTGATGATGTTTCCGTTGGCGGTTATAGGTTATGAGAAATTATTAGAAAAAGTAGTAACAATTATAACATTGTTTTGGAGAAAAAATAAAATATAGGGAAATTGAATTGTTAATTTTTTAATTTGTGTCTAGTACCTTTACCTTATCTAGGAAAATATGCTATATTGAAATTGAAAATAAATTCCAATATGGAGATATGAGATATGAAAAAAGAATTCGATTTACTTTCATTAGGCGAAATAATGTTACGTTTATCACCGCCTAGTAATGAGCGTATGACTAGAGGTGATAGCTTTAGTAAACAGGCTGGTGGTGCAGAATTGAATGCAATCACTGGTGCTGCTATGTTGGGACTTCGTTGTGGTATTATTTCAAAGTTACCAGCAAATGATTTGGGTAGCTTTATTAAGAATCGTGTGCGTCTCTGTGGTGTCAGCGATGACTATTTAGTATACGATGATGACAAGGATGCACGTCTTGGTGTGTACTATTACGAGAATGGTGCTTACCCACGTAAGCCACGTATTGTATATGATCGTAAGAATACCTCTATTAATAAGCTTACCATTGCTGATTATTCAGATGAAATGTACAAGTCTGCACGTTGCTTCCACACCAGTGGAATCACTTTGGCGCTTAGCCCAGAACTTCGTGAGACAGCGATTGAGATGATTAAGAGATTCAAGGCAGAAGGCGCTATTATTTCCTTTGATGTTAACTTCCGTGGTAACCTTTGGACAGGCGCTGAGGCGAAGGAGTGTATTGAATCTATTTTACCATATGTAGATATTTTCTTCTGTTCAGAAGATACTGCTAGACTTACCTTCTTAAAAGAAGGTGATGCTAAGAGCATTATGAAGAGCTTTACAGAGGATTATCCAATCTCTATCGTGGCTTCTACACAGCGCATTGTACATAGTCCAAAGCGTCATACTTTTGGTTCTATTATTTACTCTGCAAAGGACGATACTTATTATGAAGAAGCTCCATACGCAGATATTGAGGTTGTAGACCGTATCGGTAGTGGTGATGCTTATATTTCAGGTGTACTTTATGGTTTACTTGCTCATGAGGGCGAGTATCAGAGAGCATTGGAGTATGGTAATGCAATCAGTGCATTGAAGAACACTATTCCAGGTGACTTGTTAAGTACTGACTTGAAAGAAATTGAAGGAATTATCAAGGAGCACAAGTCTACTGGACGTGTGTCTGAAATGGATCGATAGAAAGATTATTATAAGTAAATAAACATAAAAGGCTGTAGTCAATGTTCCTATTGGAATATGAGCTACAGCCTTTTGCTATGCTTAATTTTTAAATATTTTTTGGTATAGCAACATACCAATCATAAAATGGGGTTAAATCGAAGTCCACACTAAAAAGCTCTGCGTCAGTATAGTAAATAATATAAATACTTTCTGTAGTAATCGCATCGTAGTTGATTCGAGTGTTAATGGTAAGCCCATGAGTGGTAAATTGAGCTGGTGCAGGAGGTACATCATATACCACATTAGTAAAATACTCGGAAGCAAGTGTTTCTGTGTACAGAAGGAGACGAGGCCATTGTGTTGCCTTCTCAGCAGTAATGGTATCAATTCCTGTTACTTCACATTGCTCTACCGCATATTCTATACATTCTTTTACACCCGCTTGAAAATAGGCATCAGTCAATTCCTTGTACTCAGTATAATAATCTCTTTGAAATAGTGCGAGGCAGACAAGGAAAACACCAATGATAATTCCTTGCACGATGGAACCGATTTGTGCTCTCTTGGTTTTTAGAAAACCAATTATTGTCCACAAGCCGTAGGCTTCACAGAGTACCAATGGAATGAAGAATGCATTAAGCTGGTGTACTCTTATTGACACGATTAATCCTACAAAGCCGCCACACAATACCTGAACAAAGAGAAAGTATTCATAAGTGAATTTCTTTTGCAGGAGAGATTTCACAACTCGGTAAATCAAGCAGATAGCACCGATGACAATAAAAACACGCCCTAAATCATAGAAAAGTCCCCATGGCTCAATCACATCATAAGGGCTGCCTGTATCTTGAAGAAGGAACAGGCGCACTGTTGTCTTAAAATTAATCCACATCTGTGAAAAATTCAGAGATACTTCTCCACCACGATAGCCAGAAGATTGTGGAATGGACATAAATGGAAGGTAAATTTCAGGAATAATCTCCGAATTAACAAGCACAAATAATATCAATGGAAGAGCTAGTACAAATAAAAGAAGCGCAGCTCCCATGCTCCATTTGTTAATGGTCAATTTACGATGATAAAGTCCATATATTATCTGGAGAAGTAACATCAATGGCACAATTGGCCAAATTACCGCATAACAATACAAACTGAGTCCATAAAATAAAGCAGCCATTAATAAAAAACGCTGGTCATCTAAGGCTCTTATAAAGAAATACAATGAAAAAATCAAGAAGCCAGGTGCTAGGTTACAGTCAAGCCCCCATCTAGACATCATAATATGCCAAGGACAGATAGTAAGAGCAAATAAAGCCCAGAGTCCAGCACTACGACCAAACATACGCTTTATGAGGGCATAAACACACCATAGAGTGATAGTAGCAACAAGTGCTTGTGGCAATCTGGAGAGAAATAAGGTAGGAATACCACCGTTAAAGGCAAGCAGTGGAACTAGAAGCCAAGAGTACATGGCACTATGCCCATCACCCCAATCAGCCATATAGACTGGGAGATGTCTTCCGCCAGAATCCGTTGCTTCATGGTATAAGTCAAAAGAATTTAATGCAACAAAACATTCATCTTGATGCACACCACCGGGAACAATTCCTAGATAAAATAAACGTAAAAACGCACCTAAGAGAACAAGTAATAAAGGTAAGACCCATTGTGGCGTTCTATTTTTTATTTTAGAAAAAAGATGCATATATAACCTAAGCCTTTCTGATATATGACAGTAATTATTTATCAATAATATTTGTTTTTTCAGTATAGCAATGCCCATTTTCTTTGTCAACATAGGCAAAAAAGGACCATTATCGGATGTTTGCACAATATTCCCTAGGGCTACATCCTACTTGTTTGCGAAATAGTCTGGAGAAGTAGGCAAAATCTTGAAAACCGACAGTGAGAGCCACTTCTGAAACGGACATTTCTGTAGAGTTAAAATAACGAATTGCTTCGTTGATACGTGTTTGATGAATAAAATTCGTAACACTTATGCCAACTTCTCTACTAAAAGTTGCAGAGAGTGAGGAGGCATTTTTGCGGAAATAGGATGCTAGTAGCGATAGTGATAAATCTTCTTCTAAGTGAAGGTTTATGTAGTTAATTACAGCACGCGTTGTCTGCGAATATTCGGGATAAGCATAATTTCTCACTAATAGGCAATACTTATGACAGATATCATTTGGCATGGCTATAAGCGTATCACGATTGTGAATGGTACTAATTTTCTGCCTGAAAGAATTATAAAGCTTAAGCACATGAATAGGATGTATAGCAGTATCCATAAGTGCAGCATGACAAAGATTATTAATTGCATTTAACTCTCTTTGATACTCGGAGATGTTTTGGAACGAAGCAAGAGATATTTTACTTAAAAAAGTTTTTAATTCTTTTTGAGCGACGCTGACATCCCCTTTTTTTAACGCAGATAGAAAGTTCAATAATGATTTTTGATAGTCGTCTGCAAATTCTGCAGTGTATTCCTGTAGCAAATCGGAATCAAGCTTTATGGTGTGGGACTCTTCTTGAAAAGCAATTTGCAAGGGAGCCATGGATTCAAATTCGGAAAAAAAGTTTGATAGAATACTTTTTACGATATTGGTAATAGAAGAAAGCGTTATATAGGGTAAATTATCGTAAAAGCTTTTTAAAGGAAGAGTAGAAACCTGTGTTAGTCCAATATCTTTTGCAATATGAGGAAAATAATCTTTTGTAAATTCCTCAGAGCGAAATGGGCCGATGGAGATAAAATCTGGATGCTCATCGGTGGTTAAATAGGCAATAATATTAAAGAAACCTAAATTGCTTTTGATGATAAAAAAGCGTTTGGCTGGGTCACGCATAGTGGAAGATTGACTCATGTCTGCTGTTTTGTAATCAGGCCACATGATTTTACGGATACCATGGTCAATTAATGAAAAGTCATTATATGGTGGAGAGAAGAGAACACAGTCTGTCTGAAAGGCTTCGGCTAAAACGCATTGTAATAATTCGTAGCATGTTTTTATGTTTGATTGGGTCATGGCGTGTCTCCTTCGTTCTTAATCTTATGTCAAATTGTATATATACACAAAAATTATACAAATGAAATAAAGATTATTCAAGTTGAAAGATTTGGTACTTTATTACAAATAGGTAAATATTTGGACTGGAGGACATAATGAGCAAAAAAATTAATTGGAATGAAAAATGGTTTTTTACAAAAGATGCCACTCTTGTAAAAGAAAATTGTGCTGTAAATGTGAAAGATTGGGAGCAAGTGAATTTACCACATACTTGGAACGGAAAGGATGGACAAGATGGTGGAAATGATTATTATAGAGGAACTTGCTTTTACACAAAGCAATTGAAGAAAAGTTCTTGTGAAGGAGCAGAAGAGGTATATATTGAATTCGAGGGTGCCAACTCCTCTGCGGATGTATATGTGAATGGTAAATTAGCAGTACATCATGATGGCGGTTATTCTACTTTTCGTGCGAACATTACAGATTTTCTACAAGATGAGAATGAGATTCTTGTAGCGGTAGACAATGCTGCCAATGATAGGGTATATCCTCAGATGGCGGACTTTACTTTTTATGGTGGCCTGTACCGAGATGTGAATATTCTATGCGTTCCTAAGGCGCATTTTGACTTAAGCTATTACGGTGGTCCAGGTGTCAGTGTCACTCCTATTGTGAGAGGGAACAGTGCAGAAGTAAATGTTGCAACCTATTTTCAGGGACTAGCTGGAGATGAAAAAGTAAGATTAGTAATCAAAGATGGAGCAGATACAGTAGAAGAGAAAACCATCGTAGCCAAGGATGGCAAAACAGATTTTGTAATTGAAAATGTGCATCTTTGGAACGGACGAAAAGATCCGTATCTTTATATGCTGGAGGCAGAATTGTTAGATGGAGACAAAGTATTAGACGCTAGAACTATTCCATTTGGTTGTCGTTCCTTTGAAATTGATCCAAATAGAGGCTTTATTTTAAATGGTAAGGAATACCCACTTCGTGGTGTGTCGAGACATCAGGATAGACCAGATATCGGAAATGCGTTGTTGCCTGAGCATCACAGAGAAGATTTAGAATTAATTGCAGAATTGGGAGCCACTACTATTCGTTTGGCGCACTATCAGCACAGTCAGTATTTTTATGATTTATGTGATCAGATGGGATTCATCTTATGGGCGGAGATACCATACATTTCGCAGCATATGCCTAATGGTCGAGAGAATACTATCTTGCAGATGAAGGAATTGATTGCCCAGAATTATAATCATCCTTCTATCGTCGTGTGGGGACTTTCCAATGAGATAACCATGAAGGGTGAGGCGGACGCAGACTTAATCGAAAATCACAAGATTCTTAATGAATTATGTCATGAGCTAGATAAAACCAGATTGACCACAATGGCGATTGTGTCTATGTGTCCAATGGAATGTGAATATGTAACCATTCCAGATACTGTATCTTGGAATCATTATTTTGGTTGGTATGGTGGAGATACTTCCATGAATGGTCCTTGGATGGATAAATTCCATGCCATGTATCCAAACCTTCCAGTGGGAATGAGTGAATATGGTTGTGAAGCTTTGAATTGTCCTTCTTCTCATCCTGAACAGGGCGATTATACAGAGGAATATCAGGCATTTGATCATGAAGAACTCATTAAGCAATTTTTTACCAGAGCTTATTTG
>CAZHEM010000119.1:0-8318 GCA_964531725.1 uncultured Acetatifactor sp. | reverse complement strand
ATTTATCAGTTTGTATTAGACCCATTGGGTTTGGAATATCTACAGACAATAGTATTTATTTTGGTTATTGCAGCATTGGTACAGTTTGTAGAGATGTTTTTAAAGAAAGCAATGCCTTCCCTTTATGAAGCATTGGGAGTATATCTTCCATTGATTACTACCAACTGTGCAGTTCTCGGTGTGGCAATTACTAATGTACAGAGTGAGTATGGTATTTTACAGGGAGTAGTAAATGGTTTTGCTACCGCAGTTGGATTTGCAATTGCGATTATTATCTTAGCAGGTATTCGTGAAAAGATTGCATATAATGACATTCCTGAATCCTTTAAAGGTATGCCAATTGTATTGGTTACAGCATGTCTTATGGCGATTGCATTTTGCGGATTCTCTGTATTGGGTTAGGAAGGAGAACAACGTATGAGTATAACAGGAATTCTATTAGGAACAGCTATTGTAGGTGCTGTTGGTATTTTCGTTGGTCTTTTCTTAGGAGTAGCCAGTATTAAATTTAAAGTTGAAGTAGATGAAAAGGAAGAGGCGGTGTTGGCAGCTCTTCCAGGTAATAACTGTGGTGGATGTGGTTATGCAGGTTGTTCTGGTCTTGCTGCTGCTATTGCCAAAGGAGAGGCACCTGTGAACGCATGCCCTGTAGGTGGAGAGGCAGTAGGTGCACAGATTTCTAAGATTATGGGAGTAGAAGCAGAAAGTGCGGAGAGAAAAGTTGCCTTTGTACATTGTAATGGAGATTGTGATAAGGCTAAAACAGATTATGAGTATACGGGAGCACAAGATTGTCGTATAATGAGCTTTGTACCAGGTGGCGGTCCAAAGACCTGTAACAGTGGTTGTATGGGCTATGGTAGTTGCGTACAGGCATGTCCTTTTGATGCAATTCATATTGTTAATGGTGTTGCAGTAGTTGACAAGGAAAAATGTAAAGCTTGTGGAAAATGTGTTGCGGTATGTCCAAAGAATTTGATTTCGTTGATTCCATATTCTGCGGAATATAAAGTAGCATGTAGCTCTACAGATAAAGGACCTGTGGCTATGAAAGCGTGTCAGGTTGCTTGTATTGGTTGTGGAATCTGTGCCAAGAATTGCCCGAATGAAGCAATTTCAGTGCAAGATTTCCATGCAGTGATTGATTATGATAAATGTACAGGATGCGGAACTTGTGCAGAGAAATGTCCAAAGAAAGCGATTGTACAATAAGTACAACAAGAAAGGTATGGTACATAGATGCGATTACCCAATGATTACGAAGAACGTTCTCAATTAACTCCATCTATTATATCTGCTATTGTCGCAGTAACATTGTTTGTAGCCATGATTTTGATTGTGGTTCTGATGATGAACACGAAACAACCGCCTCAGCAGACATCTTCTGTTACCAAGCAAGAAAGTGTGGCAGTAGCACCTAGTTCATCTTTGCTTACAGAGGATGTCATTAGTGGAAGTACATTGAAACCAGAAGATTTGGATTTTTGGGATATGTATCCAGTAATAGAAGGAACTAAGCCGGTAGAAGTAGACAAAGAAGCAAAAAAGGAGACGGAAGAGAAGCCTACAGAAGAAAAAGAGGATGATCCAGCTACTGACGGAAAACATACTTTGATAAAATATGCAGATGGTCAAGAAGAATGGGTATTGATAAGTCCTTATTTACCAAAGCATGAATATGATTTTACGAAATTAGTATGTCAGTCTGATATTATGAAATATTATGTGGATGGTAAGCAAGTATCCTATGTGGGAACCGACATTTCTAAATATCAGGATTATGTAGATTTTGTAAAGCTTCGCAAAGCTGGAATAGATTATTGTATGATTCGTGTTGGCGCCAGAGGCTATGGCAGTGGTCAGTTGGTATTGGATGATTATTTTAGTGAGAATATAAAGAGAGCTACTGATGCAGGGCTTGAGGTTGGCGTATATTTCTTTTCACAAGCAATTACCGTAGAAGAGGCTGTTGAGGAAGCTAATATGGTATTGGAACAGATAAAAGATTATAAAGTAACCTATCCAGTGGCATTCAATATGGAGCATATTACCAATGATACGGCTAGAATAGATAACTTGACGAAGGCAGAGAAGACAGATATCACAAAAGCCTTCTTGGATACTATTCAAAATGCAGGTTACAAGGCAATGATTTATGCAGACAAGGAATGGCTCATTAAGGAGATTGATATGTCTAAACTTACAGCCTATGATGTATGGTTGTCGCAACCGGGCGATTTGCCAGATTATCCATATCAGTTTACTATGTGGAAATACAATGAAGAAGCATCTCTTGACGGTATAGCAGGCTATGCCAATTTAGATATTAGTTTTATTGATTATTCGGAGAAATAACGTAAGAAGTATCAATGGAACAAAAAAATATAAATAATAAAAATGATAAAAAGGATAACATTGATTGGGTGAAATTCCCTTTTGATGTTATCCTTTTTAGGGTTTGTATTCTATGATTTTTTGTGAAATGGAAAGAGTAGAATAGATTTCGGCATATTGACTAGGCGATACGTTGATTACATAATTTGGGGTATAATTTTTCTTGACGCCGTTTTTGTGAAGAATGTCAATTGCCTTATTATATGCGATAGCAGCTTCTTCTTCTGTGTGGTATTTACCTACTAAATAATTGCCTTTAATATGGATACGAGTAACATATAATTGTTGGCCATTTTTTGTTGTAGTAGTACTTACACCATGGTATACGTTTAATATTTCTATATTTTCTCGACGGAAGTCGGTAGGATCACCATTTAAGAAACGAAAATCCTTACCTTCTACTGCATAATTTTTGATGCCATATCTTGACACAATATTTACTTGCATGCCATAATCCGCCACAAAATAGTGATTGCCACGACACATTATTTTGTGGGAAGCATAATAGAATAAGTCGTCCATATCAAACTTAAGAATGTGTTTGTTGGAAAGATAGTAGTTGAAGAATCGCTGACGCAAATAAATTGGGGTACTAAAATACAGATTATTATCGCGAAAATTAATTAAACATACCCATTTTTCAAAAGAAAGAGGGGAGGTACTACGATAATGAATTAAGGATAATTCATTTGTTTCTAGTAATCGCAAACCTTCTAAATATGCTTGGTGAGCTAATTCGGGAGTGTCATAACTACCTAGGCTGATATGTTTGCGTCTATAGGTTAAAGAGGCACGGTAATATATGTCACCATTTTTTTTTGTTGCGGAATATACGCCTTCGTAGTGCATGGTTTCTCCTTTGTTATTCGGTATATTCATAGTAAAAATACAAGTCTATTTTTATTACAAATTTTTGTTTGGATACATTATAACATTTTTTTTATATAGTAGAAATATTTTTTTGAATGCCATCATATACTTATAATTGGAATTCCTGTGAAGAAATAGAAAATGTTGAAAGGAATTCATTTTGATTAAAGGTATAAAGGATGGAAAGTTTATGTATAAAAAAGCAATGGGCATTTTAGGTGTTTTTCAAGCACTATTATTAGCAGTGGTCCTTTTAATGCAAGGGACAAGCATTTATCAACATGTAGGAAGTGTACTTTCTGTAGAATCTGGGCAGAGAATTGTGGAACAACATACGCTACAAAAGGACAGGCTGTACGAATTAGAAGAAGCGGATATAGAAGCGTTGCTTAGAATTGTAGAGGCAGAAGCTGGGCAAGAAGACGAGGAGGGAAAACTATTAGTTGCGAATGTAATACTTAATAGAGTAAAGAATGATTCTTTTCCGGATACAGTGTATGAAGTTGTAATGCAAAAAGACGGAGGGGTAACGCAATTTTCGCCTGTGGCAAACGGACGATATTATATGGTAAATATTAGTGAAGAAACCATTTCGGCAGTAGAGAGGGCATTAAATGGAGAAGATATTTCTGAGGGAGCACTTTATTTTGCAGCACGAAAATATGCGAATCAAAATAGGATGAAATGGTTTGATGAGAATCTAACGTACCTTTTTACTCATGGTGGTCATGAATTTTTTATGTAATTTTACGAAGAAGCCTTTGTTTTTGCAGTAAACACTTGTCTTTTTGAGGATTGCACCCCTAAAAAAAGTGTGATATACTATGCTAAATCTCGGCATAAGAGAGAAGAACATTTTGATTAAAGTGTGCGTGAGTGGCATACGAAGGGAGCAATTATGAAAAAGGAAGTATTATATAATAGTACCCGTAGCAAGGGGAATCCTGTGAAAGCATCCGAAGCTATTTTGAAGGGTTTATCAGATGATGGCGGTTTATTCGTTCCAGATCATATTCCTGCCATGGATAAGAGCTTGAAAGAATTGGCAGCTATGTCTTATCAAGAAGTTGCTTATGAGGTTATGAAGTTATTTTTAACCGACTTTACAGAGGAAGAGTTAAAGCATTGTATCAATAGTGCTTACGATAGCAAGTTCGATACAGATGTGATTGCCCCTTTGGTAGAGGCTGAGGGAGCTTACTATTTGGAATTGTTCCATGGTTCCACAATCGCATTTAAAGATATGGCATTATCTATTTTGCCACATTTACTTACTACATCAGCACGTAAGAATCAGATTAAGAATGAAATCGTTATCTTAACTGCTACTTCAGGTGATACTGGTAAGGCTGCACTTGCAGGCTTTGCTAATGTAGAAGGTACTAGAATTATCGTATTTTATCCTAAGAATGGTGTAAGTCCTATTCAGGAGAAACAGATGGTAACCCAGAAGGGTGACAATACATTAGTTGTAGGTATTCATGGTAACTTTGATGATGCACAGACTGGTGTGAAGAAGATTTTCTCTGATAAGGAATTGGCAAAAGAGATGGATGAGAAGGGATTCCAGTTCTCATCGGCTAACTCTATTAATATTGGACGTTTAGTTCCACAGATTTGCTATTATGTATATGCATATGCAAAGCTTATGTCAGAAGGGAAGATTGAAGAAGGCGAGTTAATGAATGTAGTTGTTCCTACAGGTAACTTTGGTAACATTCTTGCTGCATTCTATGCAAAAAACATGGGCTTGCCAATTGGTAAATTAATCTGTGCTTCTAATGATAACAAAGTATTGTATGATTTCTTTAGCACAGGTACATATGATAGAAATAGAGATTTTGTATTAACAACTTCTCCTTCCATGGATATTTTGATTTCAAGTAACTTAGAGCGTTTGATTTATCGTATTGCTGGTAATGACGCTGATAAGAATAAAGAATTGATGATGGCACTTAACGGTGAAGGTAAATATGAGATTACCGAAGATATGAAGCAGAATCTTTCTGATTTCTATGGTAATTATGCAAGTGAAGAGCAGACTGCTGCTCAGATTGCTAAAACTTACGCAAATTGTGGTTATGTGTTAGATACTCATACTGCAGTTGCAGCTGCTGTATATGAGAAGTACAAAGCAGAGACTGGTGATAATACCAAGACTGTAATTGCTTCTACAGCAAGCCCATTTAAGTTTACCAGAAGTGTAATGAATGCAATTGATAGCAAATATGATGCTATGGGAGATTTTGAATTAGTAGATGAGTTATCTAAGATTGCTAATGTGAAAGTACCTATGGCTATTGAAGAGATTCGTACTGCACCAGTTCTTCATGATAAACAGTGTGAAGTAGATGAAATGCAGAATGTTGTAAGAGAATTCTTGAACATGTAATGAGAAAATTAATCAAAAACGGAACCTCTCGGGGTTCCGTTTTTTGTGAGGATAGTATATACTACTTAGTGGAATTTTACTGCAGAAGCAGAGAGGAGATATAGATGGAAAACAAACAGATTTTAGAACGCTTAGCTGCATTGCGTACGGTTATGAAAAAAGAGGGTATTGATTTTTACATGATGCCTACTGCAGATTTTCATAATTCAGAGTACGTTAATGATTATTTTAAAGTGAGAGAGTATTTCTGTAATTTCACAGGTTCCAATGGAACTTTGCTGGTATGGAACGAAGGTGCTGGATTATGGACGGATGGACGTTATTTTATTCAAGCAGAGAATGAATTAAAGGGGACAAGTGTAGAATTGTTCCGTATGCTTGATGATGGCGTTCCTACCATTGAGGAATTCCTTGCAAAGGAAATGAAGGAAGGACAGACCCTTGGCTTTGATGGAAGAGTCATTGCTACTATGGATGGCAAGGAATACGAGAAAAAATTAGCGGATAAGAAGATTACATTTGCTTATGAGAAAGATTTGGCAGAGCAAGTATGGAAGGAGAGACCTGCTTTCCCTGCTGGTAAGGTAACTGTGTTAGATGAAGCACTTGCAGGTAAAAGTGTAGAAGAGAAGCTAAAAGAGACTAGAGAGAAGCTTGTGGCTGAAGGCGCGGAAAGCATGCTTTTAACCAAATTAGATGATTTAATGTGGCTTTTCAATATTCGTGGATGTGATGTGGAATGTAATCCAGTGGCAATGTCTTATGGTTATATTACACAGGAAAAGTGTGTATGCTTTATTCAGAATGTGGCATTAGATGCACAGGTAAAGGAATATTTTGCTGCTCATAATATTGAAGTAGCAGAGTATGATAGTGTAGTAAGCTATCTGAAGGCAATGCCAGAAGGACAGAAGGTATTAATTGATAATCGTTATTGTAGTTACACCTTGTACAAGACTTTAAGTGAAAAGCAGACTTTAGTAGAGAAAAAGAATCCTACTGAATTGTTGAAAGCAATCAAAAATCCAGTTGAACTTGCCAACATGGAGAAGATTTATTTAAAAGATAGTGTTGCTTTGACAAAGTTTATCTACTGGCTAAAGACCAACATTGGAAAAATTAGAATAACAGAGATTACGGCAGCTGATTATTTGGAACAGCTTAGACGTGAGATTCCAGAGTTTTTAGATTTATCTTTCCCAACAATTGCAGGTTATAAGGCTAATGCAGCAATGATGCATTATGAGGCTACCCCAGATAATTATGCAGTATTACAGCCAGAAGGTTTGTTCCTTGTGGATTCAGGCGGACAGTATTTAGGTGGTACTACGGATGTGACCAGAACCATTGCGCTTGGCCCAGTTAGTGAGGAGATTAAAAAGCACTATACATTGGTAGCGGCTGGTATGCTTCAGATGACCAATACTCGCTGGATTTATGGTTGTACAGGACGTAATCTGGATATTATGGCACGTCAGCCACTTTGGAATATCGGTTTAGATTACAAATGTGGTACAGGTCATGGTGTTGGCTATATTTTAAATGTTCATGAGGGACCTCAGAATCTAAGATGGCGCTTTACTGGTGGTATGGTAGAAGCGGTTATTGAAGAGGGAATGGATATTACCAATGAGCCAGGTGTATATATTGAAGGTAGTCATGGTATCCGTATTGAGAATGTAATGGTTGCTAAGAATGATGTAAAGAATGAATATGGTCAGTTTATGCACTTTGATACACTTACCTGGGTTCCAATTGATATGGAAGCAATTGATAAGCAGTATATGACCAAGGAACAGTGGAATATGCTATGTGAATATCAACGTCAGGTATTTGATAAAATTTCTCCTTATTTGAATGAAGAAGAGAAAGAGTGGCTTCGTAAAGAGACTAGTGTGTAATGTTGTGGAAAATGACAGTGAAATAATCATAAAAATGCTATTAATTTTATTCTGCATTTATTGACTTTTGATTGCAGGTTTGAGATAATACAAGGGAATATGACAGTCTTACTGTAATTGGTTACATTTTACTGTTATAAACTAAAAACTACCGCTGCATCATCGCGGTAAATATACATATTTTAAGGAGGACTAATTAATGTCAACAAAAGCTTATTATCCTATTAGCGAAATTGGCGCAGGAAAAGTTGGTTTCAGCAAAACCCGTTCCATTATTGAAGCAGCTTTCTATGGTAATAACGTAGTTAAAGTTAATACTTTAAAAGAAGCTTATGAATTAGCTAAAAATTCACCAGGTACTGTTGTAACAGATATGCCAATCAAAGATGGTGAGACCTTTGGTCTTGAAAAAGACGCTAAAGTATTATTATTCAACGATGGTGCAGTAACCGGACGTTACGCAGCAGCTCGTCGTATTAAAGGTGAGCCAGGCGTAGATGCAGAGAAGCTTGATAAAGTTGTTATGGATGCTGTATATGAGACACGTTGGAAAACTATGTATCATGCAGAGTGCTACATTGGTCTTGATCCAGAATTCATGGCTAAAGCACATCTTCTTATTCCAGAAGGAGAAGAGAATATCCTTTACAACTGGATGTTAAACTTCCAGTATATGTCTGATGAATACGTTAAGATGTACAAGAACTCTAAGCCAATCGCTGATGGTAACGAGCCAGATATCTATATCTTCTCTGATCCAC
>CAZHEM010000118.1:0-8320 GCA_964531725.1 uncultured Acetatifactor sp. | reverse complement strand
CTCTTCCCACTCATGCAAGGCATACAATACCATAAATCCCAACAATGCTTTTCCTGCAAGAGTTAAACCATCCCAAAAGAAAATACTTACACAAAACACAATTGCTAATATAGCTGTCATGATTTCAAGATTATAATTAATTATCCACTTTTTCATTTTGTAATTTCTCCGTAGAATTCAAATCTTCTGTTGCTTTCAAACTCACTGGAATTACTCTATTTTTTCTTCTTAAATTCAATAAATCGAAAAATTAAATATACTGCTATGGTCACTATAGTTCTTAATAACATTTGCATTACATCAAAAGAATCATTCGATATTACATCCACAATCGCCATAGCTATTATAAATCCTATCAACATAGGTAAATCTTTTATTATTCTCTCTTTCATATCAATTCATCCTCCATCTTTCTCATACAAAGTACATTATAATCACAAAAACACTGCTTTTCCTTTGTTTTTAACACACTTTTCTTACACTATTTGTTTTTTTATGATATGTTACAATTATGGCAGGAAGATAATCCATGAATAAAAAAATATGTATGAAACGTTAAAATCATCATGGATTAATTGCAAAAATAACCAAAGGCTGTCAACTTATCAAGACTTAACTGCCTTTGACTGAAATTCTTTCAAAACTTCCGTTCCATACGGACAAGAAACTCTGTTGTATCTTCCTCATACTTCTTATCGTATGTTATCTCAAAACCATGTCGCTTATAAAATGCTATTGCTCTCGTATTCTTCTCCAATGCCCATAAGAAATTAGCATCCCCTTCAGATATTGCAAAATCCAATAATTGTGCACCTATAGAATTCCCTTGAAGAACAGGCTCTACAAATAATTTCATAACTTCTTGATTATTCACTTGAATAAAGCCTTTCACAACACCATCATCATAAACCCATATGGTATCAATTGAATTTTCATATTTTTTAATTCGTTTAATTACTTGGAGTTCATCAAAGAAAAACCAATCATTTTTAAATATTGGGTAAAAATTTTGCCTGTAGTTGAAGATCTCAATTTCTGCAATTCTTACTAAATCTTCGCTTTTAGCTTGTCTTATATCACTCATCGTTATCACCTAACACTTAGAATTATGTGAGCACTAATCCATGCACAGATTCGCCGAACTTCTTCTAAGATGCGATCTCTTCCATTCTTACTGTGTTAAAAAACCTTTTCTTTCCAACCAATTCTCAAGCAAATGTACTACCCATGAAAAGGGACGTGCTGACCGCGTCAAATGGATTTGTCCCAAGGTTCACATGGTAAAGGGAAAATATGTCTGCGACTGTAAAAATCCATGCTCTACCGCCACCAAAGTACGCCCCACATCTGATGATTTATGTCAATTCAGAAACTATTCTGAATAATGACCGTTTTTTTCTCTCCTTATATGAGGAAAGTTATCCACATCATAAGAGAAATTCATTTAACAATTACCTATAATTTGGGAAAATTACATTTCCTGCGATATGATATATGTAACATATTCCTTTGTCATTTCCATATTGGTCGAGTTCGCTACAAATGAAAGATATACTTTTTCTCCCTGGATTCCCATATCTTTTGCATATTTTGTATCTGTGATATCAATTGCCATTGGTACCACATTCCCATCTATATCCTTGTGATATACTAATCTTTCTTTTACTTTCCCTACAGTCTCAGGATCTAAATATGTATTCAAGTCCACAACAAAACCTGTCGGGCACAATTTATTCATAGCAAATTCATCAAAAATAAATAATTCCAAATTACATGTTACAACCTCTATCATGAGACTTTCCATATTCTGCCCGCCTTGTGTTTCATCATTTGGGTCGAGTTCGATATATGAAAAGGCCATTTCACATGTATTATCCTCACCTAAGTATGCCTCATAATCGGTCTCTATAATATTCGTTTCATCCAGCAGACCTTCCACATAGCTATTTATAAATTTAATTCTAAGATTTGCCTCTGGTTTTGGTTCAGGACTAAATACATAGACTATTGCAGCTAATGCAATCAGAAAAATAGTCACATAAAATTTAGTTTTATTGTATTCCCAAAAATATTCTATTTTCCCTTTTAAATCTAACTCTTGGTACAGTTCCTTGGCTCTTATTGTATCTATATCCATTTCTTTTTCCATATACATTGTCTCTTTAATATTCATACCTTTATCCTTGTCCATCATTTTATTTGAATAATTCAAAGCTTCTTTCTAATAATCTTCGAATCTGCTCTTCATCTATTTCTTTTTCACAATTATTTGCAATGGCAGCTAAACCCTGAGCAAATATTCGAATCATCAGATGTAATTCTTCTTTTTCCTCATCAGATCGCTGCTTCCATCCTGTTGTATTAGCTAATTCCATATTAAAGCGTTTGCCATCCGCATTGCCGATATAGTCCTCAATATCTGAAATTGGGCGTGTATGGTCCACATACAAAAACCGATATATGTTCTTTTCACGATATGCCATTTGCACATACGATACCCCTAGCTCTAACCATGGATATTGGCTCTCTTTCATATTCTCTTCTACTACATTTTTGAAATACTGGACAGCGAGAGTGTAAAGGCCATTATACAAATCATCCATATTCTTAAAACATTGATACACCGGATGCGTTGAACAGTTCAATTCCTTTGCTAATCGTCTAGCTGTAATCGCCATCACATTTTCTTCCTTCAATATTCTAAAGGCAACTTCTATTATCTCTTGTTTCGTAATTTTGGATGCTGGTGGCATAGTAATCCTCCTTCTTATTCTTTTGGTAACACCGTTACGCAACACTGTTATTATAGTATTACATTTTCTTCTTGTCAATATAAATCTTTGCTAGTCCAAGCACTTTTGGATCTATATTATAAAAGTGTACATAACATGCAAGCACTTGTTAATATCAAAAGAGGTATTCTCAACTGTCAATTTTCACCTCATTCCGCTTCTCCTTTTTCTCCCATTCCCCACTTTTCCACTCAACCACACGCCATCACTCCAAAATTCCAACGCCTTCCTATTTTTTCACACGCTCCCTCAGCCCCCATTTTTCCTAGAACAACATTTCTAAAAAATACTATCGGAAATACTACCAAAATTCCTTAAAAATCAAAAAACAAGTGACATAATCCGCTTCAGATTACATCACTCGTTCTCTCTCAGAAAACCCATATTTTCAACATTTTTTAATAGTCACAAATGATATATCACGTTTAAAATAATATCATTCTACTCTTCGAGTTTGTACCCCATTCCCCAAATAGTCTTAATCAAATCACCCTTTTCACCCATCTTACTTCTCAGCTTCTTCACATGGGTGTCGATGGTTCTGGCGTCACCAAAGTAATCATAATTCCATACGTTATTGAGAATCTTCTCACGGGATAAGGCAATGCCCTTGTTTTCCAAGAAGTAAGCGAGAAGCTCAAATTCCTTGTAGCTTAATTCGATGGGTTCGCCATCTATCACTACACGGTGAGCTGATTTATCTAGTTCAATACCACCGTAGCTGATAATCTCTGTGCTGATTTGGTTGGTACGGCGAAGGATTGCTTCAATTCGAGCTACTAGGATCTTAGGGCTAAATGGCTTAGCAATGTATTCGTCTACGCCTAATTGGAATCCCTGTAGTTCATCACGTTCGTCGGTTTTGGCAGTTAGCATAATGATAGGTACTTTGGAGTGTGTACGGACTTCACGGCACACCTGCCAACCGTCCACCTTAGGCATCATTACATCCAACACAATCAAAGCAATGTCCTTCTGCTCATAGAAGATATCCAATGCCTGTTCACCATCTTCTGCTTCTACCACATCAAAGTTGCTTTTTACCAAGAAGTCACGAACCAGCTTACGCATTCTGCTCTCGTCGTCCACAACCAATACTTTCAATCTATCCATTTGATTCCTCCATGCAACTAAATCACTTTACTTCTCTCATCATATCTTATTTTCTAATACCTCTTCCTTAAAGTAATCCAATTGCTACTTTTGCCAATCTTTTACATTGTCAGTATAGCGGATAAATATGTTAAAACTGTGAAATCTACTCAACTTCTATTTCTAACGCACGTTCTTTCTCTCGAATCACTTGCTCACGTTCAGTTAATTCTTGTTCCCAACTGGCATAACGATTGGTAATCGCTCTCTCATAATTCAAAATATTAGGCTCGTCCGCTGTTACAGCAATTCCGAACATTGCAACCACCGCTGCAATTAGCATCAAATTCAGTATTACAGAAATAGCTAGTACTGGCACTTTCTTCTCTTTCTTCTGAGATGGTTGAATACGTTGTCTGGCACGATTACTCTGTTCTCTAATCCCTCCATTGAAGACCACATTCAAAGGAATCGGTGTAATCTTGCTATTATCTATGCTGGGACTGTCCATCAGATATTTTTGGATTTGCTTTAAAAAAGACAGTCCAACCGGAGTCTTGAACATACGCTCTTCTACTATTTTTTCATATACCTGATGGATACTTGCAGGATTAGAGAAATTTAATTTTTTCGATAAAAATTCAATTTTCTTCTGCTCTGCCGTTGCGATCTCCGCATCCTCTATTGTATAAAACTGAAATCCATCAAATATCAAATTATTGGAAGAAAGTGCATTAACTGTTTGCTTTTTTGTCACTTCTTGAGGTTCTGTATCACTAATCACAACCTTTTCTGTATCCATGCTAAATCACCTTTGCCCTTCCTACTAATATAGATTGACAATAATATAGTCCTCTTGCTCCTTAATGTATCCTTCCCTAGGGAATGCTGGCATATCATTACGCAATTGCTCTGCTTCTTCAATTACCTCTTGATCTACAACGATTTCAATAGAATGACCGTGCATCGCCCAGAATTCTTTTAGTTGTCCTGATGTGTTATCAAAAGCAGTAATTCCCCAACGTAAGGTAGAATTTATAGGAGTCTGCGTAAATACATATCCTTTTTGATCTTCTGCATTGAATTTTTCTAATAAATGTGGGTCAATTACATCAGCAATAGCAGACATGACTTGATATGTATTGGAATCAAAATCCAAATACGCCTCCTTCGCAATTTCATACGGAACAAGATAGCCACCTCTAAATACAATTGGTTTCGTCACATCATGCTCTCTCTCCAGATCGTACATAATAGTATTCATAACCTGTTTAGCATCTTCATATTTCAAATAGTCTACATAAAACCATTTGTTCATGTCTATGCACTGATTCCACACAATAATCATTGAAGCAATTATTACTATTCTTTTCCACAGTAAACTATATTTATTTTGGGTCGAAAAAAGCATCAACACAAAAACTGCAAATGCACCTATCAAAGGTACATACTGACTTGCTCTATAATGGGTTGGATACCCTTCCAGAATTGGCACAAGTACAGGAACAATTGGTATTGCTAACATTGCTAAAAACAAGAAAATATCCTTTTTCTTAAAGCATAAACATATTCCTACCAATAAAAGAACACAAATACTAATAACATACACCGTAATAGGCAAATAGCAAAATGCATTTAAATAATACATTACTACGAACTTCTTTAAAATCATAAATGTATCATATAATGGTCTCTGCAAATCATTAAAAATTCCTCGATACTCATATCCTCTCACATCTGCAGGTATTTCTAACTGGAATACAAAGGTAATTATTTTTACTATAAATGTTCTCAATACAAGTGCGCCTATTACCGCAACAATGATAACCCCAATCCACTTCACTGCATCATAGGCATAGAAGCAGTCTTTATCTTCTTTCTGCAAACGTATTAGGAAAAATATCATAAACATTCCAATTATAAAAACAATGATAAACGACTCATAAAGACCTATTGCAATACATAATGCACTTGCAGAAACCATTGCGTAACCAATCGTCTTTTTCAATGAATTTCCTTTTTTAACTGTTTCTAACACTCCTAAAAGAGAAAGCGCAGTTACCCCATATCCTATACAAATTCCATTGTGTAAATAATATACAAAAACCTCACTAATCAGTGGACATGAGATAAATAAGGACGAAAATATTGCATATCCCTGCAGGTATTTCTAACTGGAATACAAAGGTAATTATTTTTACTATAAATGTTCTCAATACAAGTGCGCCTATTACCGCAACAATGATAACCCCAATCCACTTCACTGCATCATAGGCATAGAAGCAGTCTTTATCTTCTTTCTGCAAACGTATTAGGAAAAATATCATAAACATTCCAATTATAAAAACAATGATAAACGACTCATAAAGACCTATTGCAATACATAATGCACTTGCAGAAACCATTGCGTAACCAATCGTCTTTTTCAATGAATTTCCTTTTTTAACTGTTTCTAACACTCCTAAAAGAGAAAGCGCAGTTACCCCATATCCTATACAAATTCCATTGTGTAAATAATATACAAAAACCTCACTAATCAGTGGACATGAGATAAATAAGGACGAAAATATTGCATATCCCCAGATTGGTACACGTTCACCCACAATTCGGCGCAATAATACACACCACAAAGTTACGGATAGAACAAAAATAATTACCGACACCACTTCCGTCATCCATGGTATAAAATCTGCCAAAAACAAGACCTTATTGATTATATATAGTACCCATCTTCCAGCACACGCCGCAAATCCATCCTCAAAATAAAGAGGAATAGCCGTATCATCAATTCCAATTGCTGGATGTGTTACTGTGAATCCATAGCTAAAAATTGCCACAAACGATACCATAATAATATAAAGCTTGTTCTTCAAAAAATAACTCATCTCATTTATCATCTGTTTCATAATATACTCCATCTATAAGTATTATCTTATTTTTTGCTTTTTATCTACTGCTTCCCAATTCCCATTTACCACTTCTAAAACGAATTATATAACAGATTGAACGGAATATCCAATCGATAATCATCGCTATCCAGATTCCCATAAGTCCGATGCCCATATATACGCCTATAACATATGACATTCCTAATCGGAACACCCACATAGAGAAGATTGCCACTGCCATTGGAACCACCACATCTCCCGCCGCACGGAATACATTTGGTAAGGAAAAGGAAGGAATCCAGAACACCACTGCCATAATGGCATGGAAGCACAACACTTGTTTTGCAAGCACCATGGCTTCTGGACTTAACTGATAGAGTCCCACTAACCACTCTGAGCTAAGTACTACTGCTCCCGATAAGAACACCAATATAATATTGGCTATCTTCATCAGCTTTTTGGCATAATACTTTGCCTGGTCAAGCTCACCTGCGCCTACACACACAGATACAATTGCCAATAAAGCATTGTTAATAGCCAGACATGGTAACATATTAAAGGCTGCCAAGGTATTACATACCGCATTAGCCGCAATAGCATAGGTACCAAAAGTGGATACCATACTTAAGGTTAATATTTTGCCTAATTGGAAAAAGCTATTCTCCAAACAATTAGGGACACCTATATAGAGAATTCTTCTTATAATATCCTTATGAAAACGCAATGATACATGTCCATTAAAATGAATGGTTCTCTTCTGCTGGAACATCAATACAAAAATGATTACTGCCGCAACTGTTCTGGAAAAAGTAGTGGATATAGCAGCACCTGCCGTTCCAATCTTCGCTCCATAAATTAATATAGCATTGCCAACTACGTTCAGCACATTCATTACAATAGATATGTACAAGGTTGTACGAGAATTGCCCATGGCACGAAACATTGCTGCACAAGCATTATAAATTCCTAATGGTGCAATAGATAGAGCTGTAATAACTAAATAGGACTTAGCATTGCTCATTACATCCGCTTCTACCTGTCCAAAAATCAGTCGTAACACACCATCATGAAAAGCAATGAATACAATTGTAACAATTACACCCAAAATAGCCGCAAAATAATTGGTCTCCCATGCTGCTTTTCCAGCTTTATCTGGTTGCTTTTGGCCCAAAAACTGTCCTGCTACTACTGCACCACCTGTACCAAGTGCTGTAAAGATATTGATAATCAATACATTCACCGTATCTACTAACGACACTCCTGATACCGCAGCTTCTCCTACAGAGGCAATCATAATCGTATCTGCTAATCCTACCAAAAGTGCCAGCAATTGTTCAAAAATCAAAGGTATTATTAATTTGCGTAAGTCTTTATTAGAATATAGCATTTACTCGCCTCCTAATGATGTATTTATTTTATCTCTTGTTAGGAAAATTGTAAACTCATTCCTTTTCCCAGATTTCCCCTATAAAAAGAGCAATCCGCTGATTATCCAACGAATTATTTTTGCCGAATAAAAATATCAAAACAAAAAATGCCTGAAATTCA
>CAZHEM010000117.1:0-8338 GCA_964531725.1 uncultured Acetatifactor sp. | reverse complement strand
TAAAGCTCTGGCAGAATGCCATTACTTCTCTATCTGATTTACCCTTAGGATCGAAATCAGAACCACCTTTACCACCACCGATTGGAAGTCCGGTTAAAGAGTTCTTGAAAATCTGCTCGAAACCTAAGAATTTGATAATACCAAGATTAACTGAAGGATGTAATCTCAAGCCTCCCTTGTAAGGTCCAATAGCTGAATTGTACTGTACACGGAAACCATTGTTTACCTGAACCTGTCCCTTATCATCTACCCATGGAACACGGAATAAAATCTGTCTCTCTGGTGTAACGATTCTCTCTAAAAGAGCGTCTCTACGATACTGCTCCTCATTTGCTTCGATAACAACACGAAGAGAATCTAATACCTCCTTAACTGCCTGGTGAAACTCTGGCTGCGCAGGGTTCTTTGCTACAACTAACTCATATACCTCATCAACGTATGACATTACTGTATCCTCCTTAAATAAATTATTTACTACATGTCATCCGTAGATTATTATAAAACGATTTTCTCATTTTCACAACACACTTTATCTCACTAAATTGTAAAAGTTTTTTATGATTTTTTATACATGTTGCACAAAATTTTATACAAGTATACAATTATGCAACCCTGTTGGTTCTACCACAAAAAATCCCTAACTATGAGTAACTTTTTCCTCATAATTAGGGATTATTTAACCTATTATTCTGCCTTATATCATAGATATACTATTGAACATATTCCGACTTTACATATCCAATCTGTCCATTATATTTAATCTTAGACCATTCACCTTCGTTAGCAATTAACTCAACCGAATCACCACCAGCTAATACGCCAAGTCTCTCAGCCTCTTGACTTGCAGCTGCACGAACATTGATGTTGGTGGTTGCCGTAACCGTACCAATAACTTCTGCGCCCTCAGCACTCTCAGCCATCTGCAGATACTCAGATTTAATATAACCTTCCGCGCCTTCATAAATTACCTTGGTCCAACCATTCTCACGAATCTCAACAACCTGTAATTTAGTACCACCTTCTACTTTACCGAGCTTATCTGCCTGCTCGCTATCAGAACTTCTGACATTAACTGTAGTGGTAGAAGTTGCATATTGTACCACTGGTTCTGCAGACTCGGTAGTAGTCTCGCCTGTCTGCTGGCTCTCCTGCGCTTGCTGTTGTGCAGCTTCTGCTTCCGCCTCAGCTTGGGCTGCCTGCTGTCTTCTAGTTAATTCTTCACCAACAGCAATCGTTACATATGCATCTAACTCCTGTAAATACTGGAATGCTTCTGCATTATTGGTTACAAAGTCATTATATTCTACGGTTACTCGATTATTGAACTCAATAACATCATCCTGCGTTGTAATATCTCCAATATACGCATTTACTTCGTCACTATTCTCAGTCATCTTCAAATAAAGACTTCCATCGTCTTTTGTACACACATAATAAGTTGAATAACCAGGAAATTCCTCCGTACGATTAGCAAATGTTACTCTATAATATACATAAGCAATGCTGCTTCCCTCTTCAGGACCAGTCTTGGTATAAATCTCTAATGCTGGATAAGTCTCAATATAGTCAGCAAGTGCCTCTATTTTAATAAGCTCCTGCTCTTCTACTTGATCACAAACGCTTGTAATAGTCTCAATATCGCCAAGTGCCATTGCATTGTAGTATGTTGCAATCAAGGAATAAATCTCACCATCATCATTCTGCACCAATGGAATCTCTTGTGTAGCTACAGCTGTCTCCTCTGTCTGATTCTCCGCATTCTCAGCCTTCAGTAACTCTGCATTTGCATCATTCTCACCAAGGCTTAATGCGATTGCTACAGTACATGCTACGGCTACAATCACAACCACAGGAAACACTATCTTACTATTTTTCAATGCAAATTCACCTAATTTGCTCAATTTGTCTTTTAACATAACTAAAACCTCACTATCATAATCAAGGTGATGTGAATGCATCCGACAGGAATCGAACCTGCATTAAAGGCGTCGGAGGCCTCCGTTCTATCCATTAGACTACGGATGCAAATATTACAAATTTGTTACACCACCTTGACTATGTTATCATAAAAAGGGCTCTATGTCTACCTTCTTTTATAGGAAAATGTTACAACAAAAGACGTATTTTCCCTTCTTTTCGGTCATAATAATATAGATTATCAGAAAGAACATCTTCTGGTTCGACCTGGGTTTCATTAATTTCTTTAATCATATTTTTCAATTGTTCTGGGGAATCCTGATGAGCATCAGGTAATAGAATTACTTCATGAATAGAACTTGGTAAAATAAATAGATTTGCGTCTAGTTCTTGTGCTAGTTGATTTAATACTTCAGAATATAACACACAACTAGCCCCATATAATCGTTCTTTATTGCTGAAAACATACATAGGAATCGTCTTATCAAATAAGTCTTCCTCTAAATCTTCTTCATTTATGTCATGTTTCTTTAGCATTAGTTCTCGAATAACACATTCCATTGATTTATTTTCCCATGGGAAAATTCGTTCTGTATTTTTCTGCGCCAATTTCCACAATGCTTCTGTGGAAGTCCTCCACATATCAACGTGGGTATTATGAATTAGAATCGAACCATTTCCCAATTCATCTCCTTGATACGCATAGAAAAAACAAATTGCCAAATCCAAGAACAATTTATGAGGAATCCTTTTTAATAGCTCCTTATTTTTTTCTGCACAAATAATGCGAAAACATATTCTATCCTGCACTTCCTCAAATCGCTGAAAAAAGCTCATATCAATCTCTCCCGTTGGAGAATCTTTCTGTATAATTTCCAGCATTCTATCCACAATACTCGCTAATGGAACACCATCATTATAAGCATCCAAAAATCCATTAATATAGATTGTTGGTGCCACATTTTGTTCTAACTTTTGTATACTTAATCCTTGCAATAATACACTATTATTCTTTGGAACCTGTACACTTTGAATCTGATACTCCTCTCCTAGTTTTATATCTAATGCGTTTTTAAGTTTTTCAGTGAATTCTTTGATTTCCATGTTTAAATTAATACCTTTCTATTATATTTGCTCGCAAAAACAAAAGAAGACAATGAATCTCCCAAAGGAGTTCCATTGTCTTACAAGTCTACGATAATTAATTATACACGAGACAGATATTCACCAGTTCTGGTATCAATCTTAATCTTATCGTTCTGTTCAACGAATAAAGGTACATATACAACAGCACCAGTCTCAACAGTTGCAGGCTTAGTAGCACCTGTAGCTGTATCACCCTTGAAACCAGGCTCAGTCTCAGTAATCTCAAGTTCTACGAATAAAGGAGGCTCAACAGAGAATACATTGCCATTGTGTGAGCAAACTTTACACAACTCGTTTTCTTTTACGAACTTAAGAGCATCACCAACTGCTTCCTGATTAAGAGCAATCTGCTCGTAGTTCTCTGTATCCATGAAGTAGTATAAATCTCCATCTGAGTACAGATACTGCATTTCTTTTCTATCAATACGTGCCTGAGGGCATTTCTCGGTAGGTCTGAAAGTTTTTTCAACCACACCACCACTCTTGATGTTCTTAAGCTTTGTTCTAACGAAAGCTGCACCCTTTCCTGGCTTAACATGCTGGAATTCAATAATCTGGTATACGTTATTATCAAATTCGATAGTAATACCATTTCTGAAATCGCCTGCAGAAATCATAATATATTCCTCCTATAACTTTACGCATAATAATTCTTTAACAGTTTAATATAAAAATACTTATATTTCAACTGTTTTCCAAAAAAAATATTGAAAAATGTTCAAAACTTACTTTTTATTTAAAATAAAATCAATAGCCTGAAGGTATCCATCCAACCCTTGTCCATAAATCTGCTTGTCACAAGCTGGTGCTGTAACAGAAATCTTACGGAACTCTTCTCTCTTGGTAATATCCGAAATATGGATCTCCACCTTAGGCATAGTAACACTTGCCAGAGCATCATGGATTGCATAACTATAATGAGTGTACGCACCTGGATTAATAACAATTCCTTCTGTACCATCAAAATATGCTTCTTGGATACGATCAATGATTGCACCTTCGTGGTTACTCTGGAACACCTCAATCTCATTTCCTGTTTGTTTCGCTTTTTCTTGAATCAGATTCACCAGATATGCATAATCCTGTGTGCCATAGACACTTTTTTCTCTAATTCCCAAAAAGTTTAGATTAGGACCGTTGATTACTAATAATTTCATACTTTTTTTCTCTTTTCGTTCTTTTTCCTGTGTTGTCTTTTCCTTTTCAGATAAGTGTAATGCGTCTAATACACGATTCAATACACTACCTATATCTAAATCATCCACATCTACGATAACATCGGCACACGCTTCGTAAATAGAATTTCTCTGCCCCAATAATTCCTTTATTTTTTGCAAAGGATTCTCTCCCTGTAGCAATGGTCTTGTGGTATCGTTTTTCAAACGCTCATATACTGTTTCTGGCTTAATACGCAGATATACAACCGTTCCTATTTTCTTCATCAAAGGTCGATTCTCTTCCCTCACAGGGGTTCCTCCACCTAGCGAAATAATTTGATGATGAGCATTCTGTGCTAATTTTTCTAACACTTGTGTCTCCAATTGGCGAAAATACTCTTCTCCATCCTGTGCAAAAATATCACTAATGCTTCTATTCTCCTGACGTTCAATTAATTTGTCTGTATCAGTTAAGCATCTACGCAGACGGTAAGATAATCGCACACCTATGGTGGATTTTCCACATCCCATGAAACCAATCAATACAATATTTTTCTTCTGTTTCATTTTACTCCCATTCCTTCGTATGATATCTAGTAATAGCAACTTATCACCTTATTTATTATTCATTGCTTCCAGCATCTGTTCATATACACAATCCGCTAATTCATCAGACACTTCCACACCTGTCCATAATTCATATGCAATAATCCCTTGATATAGAAGCATTTTCGCTCCATTATATGCTTTTCCACCTTGCTCTTTAACAAGCTTCATAAATTTTGTCTCGCTTGGGTTAAAAATCAAGTCATAACCTGTATGTATCTTCTGATAAAAAGCATCGTCTTCAATTACCGCATCGTCTACATTAGGGTGCATACCTACACTGGTTGCCTGAATTGCTAAATACTGTCTTCCTTCTGGTAAACTAGCATAATCTCCAAGACACATTGCCTCTACTAATTCTTGTCCAATAATAGTGTTGACTTCATCTGCTATTCTTTGTGCTTTTTCAATGGTACGATTTAAA
Source organism: uncultured Acetatifactor sp. (assembly GCA_964531725.1). Taxonomy (GTDB): domain Bacteria; phylum Bacillota; class Clostridia; order Lachnospirales; family Lachnospiraceae; genus Acetatifactor. The sequence goes on along the minus strand of CAZHEM010000117.1, from coordinate 3,088 downwards.
ATAATCACCTTACTTGCGCCTTTTTGCGCCAGTAACATTGCTACTGCTCTTGCTACACCGCCAGCACCAAGAATTAATACACATTCGCCTTCAATTTTCACACCATCTGAACACATGGCACGATACAATCCCGGATTGTCCGTGTTATATCCCTTGTAGCCATCTTCCACCCGTACTAGCGTATTTACTGCACCAATCTGCTTCGCCATTGGATCTATCTCTTTTAAGAAAGGAATCACATCACTCTTATATGGAACAGTTACATTCATCCCCAATAGATTCAACGCCCATGCGCCTTTAATGGCATTCTCTAACAATCCCGTTTCCACGTGAAAAGGTACATATGCCAAATTTACATCTGTCTCTTTTGCCAAAAAATTATGAATAAGTGGAGATAAAGTATGTTCCACCGGATTCCCTATTAAACCACATGTACGTGTATGTCCATTCAATGCCATTATTTTACCCCCTTAAGCTGTCTATGATAGAAAAATAATACCACTTTTTCTAGATATCTCTTTAAAACAATCTGAATCTCTTCTTTGGGATGAATCGGATGCACTAAAATACTAAAAATACCAGTTCTTTTAGCCCCCCATACATCTGTAAATAGCTGGTCTCCAACAAAAAGAGTATTAGTCACATTGGTTTCCATTTGTTCCATTGCATTCTGATATCCCGTCCTACCTGGCTTTCCAGCCTTGTATATATAGGGAGAATGTACACCATCGTGGAACATCTTTACTCTAGGTTCCTTATTATTTGACAACAACATAGTCTGGAAACCAATCGTTCTTAATCGTTCAAATAATGCAATGGCACGCTCATCTGCAGGTGCTCCGTGTGGGACCAACGTATTATCAATATCAAATATTACTCCTCGATAGCCGTTCTTGTATAATGTCTCAAAATCTATATCGTATGTAGAATCCACTTCTCTATCTGGATAAAACATCTTTAGCATTTTATTGCCCTTTCTTCTTTAAATTGTAGTATTACCATTTGATTCTAGTGTGTATTCGGTGACACAATTACCATATCTGCTAGATTTCTAATTTCATATGTAGCGAAATAGGCTTCTTCCATGGGTATCCATCGCTGCTCAAAAACTTTTGCTTTGGCCTCACCATCTCGTTCTAGAATTCTTGCCATCTGCTCTTTAGAAGATACATCTAAAAATATCCTCATATCCATGTAATCCCCAAGTAAAGGATGGCAACTATATGCGCCTTCTACAATACGCAGCTTGGAGGCATTTATCTGACATTCCTCTCCTAATTCCATAACGGAGCAATCAAACTTTTGATATACAAATGGTTCCTCTTTCTTCAGGAATGGAAGTACTTGTTCCCTAAAACGTTCATAATGGACATTTCCACCTGGCATCGTCAACCGTTCTTCTGTGCGCCACTCCGCTGGTAAAAAGAAATCATCCATGTGAATTACTTCTGCCCCAGTCTCGTCAGCTAACACCTTAGCTAAACTTGTCTTACCAGAAGCACTTCGACCATCAATAGCAATTGTATACATGTTACCTGAATATTGGTTTATTTGCTCTATTATTCGATGAAGTCCTTCCAAATCTATTACCACCTTTGCTCATACATAACATTCTAACAATTCTAGATTGTAGCATGTACTGGCAAGGGTTTCAAGTGACAGCTTTACTATAATAGTTATTCCACCACAATCTTCGCATTTGGATAGATTCGCTCCATCCGTTCATTATCAAAGTGCTCATCTAAGTATGTATTCAGCCATTGTGCAAAAAAATTTTCTGGAGTCTCATCCTTTGCTGCCACTTCAATAGTACTTGCTTCTTCAACTGTATTTCGCTCTGTATATCTGACCAAAGCCAACGATGAAATAATCATATTATACGCCATAAACACTACTAAACAGTTACACACGATTGTAGCTGCTCTTTTGGGCAAGCTCTCAATCTTTTTAGATAAAAATGGATATATCATCTTCAACCACACAACTGCCGCAATTCCCCAAAAGAAACAATATAGCAAGTTAATTCGTCCACCTAAGTTAAAAGCAAATCCACTATAGTCCCAAAACACGGTTCCAAATACTAACTCGGTAAACACACTACATATATATTCATAAGCACCACCCAAAAAGGTACCTGCCATAAAAATATAGCGGTCACTTTTATCCTTGTATCGATATAAAAGATACGTTAACAATGCACATCCAAGCCCCCACACAATGCTAAAAGGACCATATAGCACACTGCTTCTGCTCATAAGATAACCTGCTGTAAAATAGCAGTAAATAGTCTCAACAATATCTCCTAAAAATGCTCCTATAAAAAATAGGGAGAATAACTTATAAAAGCCACAGCCTTCTGCAAAATGTTCTTTACTTGTAGCTTGAAGTTCCTTCTTTTCCTTCCAATCTTCCACAATCGCATTCATATCAATGCTTGGGAAAGAATGCTGCATACGTCTCTGAACTACACGTGTCAAAGCATTCTCAATAGGCTTCACTCTTTTCTTGATTTTCAGTGGAAAATCAGCTAAATACTTCGCCTGACTCTGCATTCCCCAGACTGCCATAGCAGTACTTGCAAAATCCAAAAAGGTAATAACCATCAAAACTATAATAACTATGAGTTGTACTGTATATGGAATATGTTCTAATCCACTAACAATTATATCATTAACAAATTTAACACTAACTACCGTCAGTACGCCCCATAAAAGCGCATACTGCAAACAAATATATCCATCTAAGTTAAACTTTTTCTGTGAATAATCCCATAATTTCTTATGAAATAAATTCTCCATAATTCGTCCAGTAATGTATTCCAAAACTGTAGTTAGAATCACACCACCCATAAACAGAATCACCACATTGTCTTTTAACTCTGGTAAAAAAATAGCACAGAAGACTGCTGCTAATCCGTAAATTGGGCAAAGGATTCCATTGATAAAACCACGATTTACAAATTTTTTGCGATGCAGTGCTGCTGCGACAACCTCTCCACACCATCCTATAAAAGAATAAATAAAGAAAAACGCTAATAGTTCCAAACCTGAATATTGCATATAGTCGGCCCCTCTCTTTTGAATTTTAT
>CAZHEM010000116.1:0-8386 GCA_964531725.1 uncultured Acetatifactor sp. | reverse complement strand
AGCCAGAAATATCTTTTACATCTTTTGCTTTTACCCATTTAGCTTCTTCTGGGATTGGAGCACAACCGTGAGAAACGCCTTGTGCTACTGGACACATTTCTTCAACTTCTTTTGAATAAATCATGTGAAATCTCCTTTCAATTCTGTACTTACAATACTATTGACAAAATAATATCATAATCATCGTCTACATTCTCTCATATTTGTAGTAAAAAATCTAGTGCTTTTTGAGATTTTTTATCAGGCAATGTTTTGTTAACATCATGCGGTCGCAAAATGATAGAATGACCGCAATTCGGATTCATTTATCTTCTTAAGCTAACATCATGCGGTCATTGGCAAATTCTCCACCGCTAACCTCTTCAAATTTTGCAAGGAGGTCTTTGACTTGGAGATTCTTCTTCTCTTCGCCAGCTACATCATAAATAATTCTACCTTCATGCATCATTATTAAGCGGTTACCATGAGCAATAGCATCTTTCATATTATGAGTAACCATCATTGCAGTTAAATTGTTCTCAGCAATAATTTTATCACTAATCTCAAGAACCTTTGCTGCAGTCTTAGGGTCAAGAGCTGCTGTATGTTCATCAAGAAGTAATAATTTAGGCTGTTTTAAGGAAGCCATAAGCAAGGTAATTGCCTGTCTCTGACCACCAGATAAAAGACCTACTTTACTAGTCATTCTATCTTCCAGACCAAGGCCCAAATCACTTAACTTCTCGCGATACAATTCACGCTCTGCCTTAGTTACACCCCATCTAAGTCCTCTACTCTGGCCTCTGCGATATGCCAACGCCATATTTTCTTCAATATCCATAGTAGCTGCTGTTCCAGTCATTGGATCTTGGAATACTCGTCCTAGGTAAGTTGCTCTCTTATGTTCTGGAAGCTTGGTAATATCTATCCCATCAATAATGATGCTTCCTGAATCAATTGGCCATACACCTGCAATAGCATTCAAGGTAGTTGATTTACCTGCACCATTACCACCAATAATTGTTACAAAGTCACCTGGATTCAATTGAAGATTCACACCATTTAATGCTACCTTTTCATTAATAGTGTCTCGATTAAACACCTTTTTAACATCTTTAATCTCTAATGCATATGCCATTATTTTGCGCCTCCCTTCTTAAGATTTCTCTGCTCTTTCAAATATGGAATTGAAAGGAAGATTGCAACAACAATTGCAGAGAATAATTTCATATTGTCAGAAGGCATCTTAAGCCATAATACAAACTGATATACCATGTAGTAAATGATTGCACCTGCAATAACAGAGAACAAGGTCATTGCAAAAGCAAAACGACTCTTTGCACACCACTTAGCAAACATAACTTCACCAATAATAACTGCAGCCAAACCAATTACAATGGCTCCTCGACCAAGGTTAACGTCTGCTGAACCTTGGAACTGTCCATAAAGTCCACCACATAATCCTACTAAACCATTGGAAATCATAAGTACTAACACCTTAATGAAATTAGTATTAATGCCTTGTGCTCTCGCCATGTTAGGATTACATCCAGTAGCACGAATAGCATGTCCCTGTTCTGTTCCAAAGTACCAATATAAAATTGCCACTAATACAACAAGGAAAATAACCATTCCTACAAAGAAAAGAATACGGCTTTGCATATTATCGGTAACATAACGCAGTGAAACAACCAATGGATAATTGTCTACACTCACAGGCTGATTCGCTTTTCCCATAATATTAAGGTTCACAGAATATAGGGATATCTGTGTTAAAATACTAGCCAAAATTCCCGGAATACCAAGTGCGGTATGCAATAAACCAGTTACCATTCCAGCCAACATACCTGCTAGGAAAGAAAATGCAACTGCGACCACAGGTGGCACATCATTACGAATCATCATAACTGCTACTGCAGCACCAGTTGCAATAGAACCATCTACTGTCAAGTCAGCAAAATCCAGCAAACGGAATGTAATATATACACCCAATGCCATAATCCCCCAAATCATACCCTGTGCAATGGATCCAGGCAATGCATTAAAAAATGCCATAGGATTCAAAGACATAAAATAACCCATTTCAAAATCCTCCAATTGTAATACTTTTCGTTTTAAATAAAACTTATATTATATAACATCAGATAGGGATAACGTAAATTACGCCATCCCTACCCGAAAATTATCGCTTTTATTATTACTGTAAATAAAATTTATTCTGCAATTGCTTCATAGCCTTCAGGAACAGTAATTCCCATTGCTTCACAAGCTGCTGCATTGTACTTCTTAGTTACATTTGGTGCGAATTCAACTTCCATAGTAGATACATCTGCGCCATTTACTAAGATTTCGTAAGCCATTTCTCCAGTTTTGTATCCAAGATCATAGTAGCTGATAGACAAAGTAGCTACACCACATCCTCTACAGATACCTTCTTCTCCTGCGATTACAGGAATCTTAGCAGGGCTAACAATATTGTATACAGTCTCAGTACAAGAAGCTAAAGTATTGTCTGTTGGAATGTATAAAACATCGCATTCTGCAATAGCTGCAGTTACAACAGACTGAATCTCATTGGTATCAGCAATGGCAAATGCTTTGTGTGCAATACCATCTTCATCTAAAGCTGCTTCAAAGCATTCTACCTGATATAAAGAGTTAGCTTCTGCTGAACAGTAAAGAATACCAACCTGCTTTACCTCTGGGAAAAGCTCTAAGAGCATATTCTCCTGCTCGTCAATTGGAGCAAGGTCAGATGTACCAGAGATATTCTTGCCTGTTGAGCCAGACCAATCACTAATCTCTAATGCAGTTGCGTAATCAGTAACTGATGTTCCAAGAATTGGAATATTAGAAGTTGCTGCTGCTGCACTCTGTAATGGGGCTGTTGCGTTAGCAAGAATCAAATCAACACCATTTGATACAAAACCGTTACAGATAGTTGCACATGTAGTTTGCTCACCCTGTGCATTCTGTAAATCAAAAGTTACTTTGTCGCCGAGCTTTTCAGTTAATGCATCCTGAAAACCTTTTGTTGCAGCATCCAATGCATCATGCTCAACTAACTGACAAATACCTACATTGTAGGTGTCACTTGCACCACCACATGCAGTTAAAGACATAACTGACATAGCAGCAACTAATAACAGTGATAATAATTTCTTTTTCATAGTTTGTATATCCTCCTTTGTCTATGCAACGCTTTACAACTTTAAAGCGATACACAACATAGATAAAATATACACCTTATTGAGTAATTAGTCAATCATGTTTTGCAACAATATTCTGATAGCCTTTATAAATACTCTTAGCTGGTACAACACCTCTTACACTAGAGGTTGGATATACATTACTTTCTCTTCCAATTACAGTACCTGGATTTAATACGCTGTTGCATCCAACTTCTACATTATCACCAAGCATTGCTCCCATTTTCTTAAGTCCTGTCTCATACTGTGCGTCAGTATCTTTTACAACAACCAAGGTTTTGTCACTTTTCACATTTGAGGTAATAGAACCAGCACCCATATGAGCCTTATAACCTAATACGCTATCACCTACATAGTTGTAATGTGGAACCTGAACCTTATTGAATAATACAACATTCTTAAGTTCAGTAGAGTTACCAACTACTGCACCTTTTCCTACAATTGCATTTCCTCTAACAAATGCACAATGACGTACTTCTGCATCCTCATCAATAATAAGTGGTCCGTTTAAACAAGCGGTTGGAGCTACTTTTGCACTCTTAGCCACCCAAATATTCTCACCCTTCTGCTCATATACATCTGTTGGAAGGGTATTACCCAATTCAATAATAAAATCATGAATCTTAGGAAGCACTTCCCATGGATATGTCACTCCATCAAATAATTTTACTGCGATAGTTTCTTCTAAATTATACATGTCTTGTATTGTTATGTTACTCATTTCAATCCTTCTTTCTTAATAAGAATATTTTTATAAAATGATATGATATATCACTACAATATACGACTTTTTAATGTCACATATTAGTAACACACCTCTACAAGATTACATCAACTCGTGAAATGTGACAAGTATTTTCTTTTAAATTTATCGACAAATATTGTCATAAAAATGCATTATCAAATGCGAGTATAAATTTATTAATTATGGTGGAAAATATGAAAAAATTTTTAACTGCGGCTATGGCTTTGTCATGTGCGCTTTCTTTGTGTGCGTGTTCAATGCCATCATTTTTATTCTTAGACTTTGGTGATGAAACAGAAGTATCTACTGAAATCTACACAGAAAATAATGTCGAGTCATCTATTCCAAACTTAATATGTTTTATTTCACTGTAAAAGATGGCGCAAACTATACTATTGAAGTAGAACACGACAAAAGACCTGAATAAAAACTTTTAATACATAAACATTTGCAAAATAAAATTAGCAAATAAATATATACTCAAAAAAAGGGCTTACCACTGATATGGTAGGCCCTTTACTCTTCTATTTTTTGTAATTTACCGAAGCATCTTGAAACTGTCTCCAAAGAACACCTTGATTATTTAACTGCTTTACTATATTGGTTCTACGACCCACAAAATCAGTTAGCTTCACCATGTACTCATCCGATGTGATATTACCATCCGCAACCAATGTTAATCCTTTTTCCCAACTTGCTGTAAGAGCTGGGTCCAGAAGTGGCTTAATAGAGCTGTTTACTACGTCATATATCATCTCGCCCATTAGAGTAGGTGTAAGTACCTGTGTCTTCTTGTTTAAGGCTAGATACTCAATATTAACCAGTTTTTTAAGGATTTCTGCACGAGTTGCACTGGTTCCAATACCACTACCCTTTATCTGGGCACGAAGTTCTTCATCCTCAATGAACTGTCCCGCATTCTCCATAGTAAGAATAATACTACCAGAAGTATAACGTTTCGGTGGAGATGTCTCGCCTTCTTTTATCTCATACGAATCAACAGTAACGGTATCGCCCTTTTTCAATTCCATTAAAAGCTTCATGAATTCTTCATCGCATTTTGCTTCTGTTTCTTCTGAATCCTCGTTATCTTCTTTCTTATTTTCTTCCTTTTTGTCTTCTTCCTTCTTATTATCCTTCTTAAAAGAGAAATTTGTTACCTTCTGATATCCCTCTTCTGCAAGCACTTTGAAGTTGGCAAAGAAATTTTCTTCCTTAACACCTACGCAAAGCGAGATTTTCTGAAAAGTTGCAGCAGGATAAAATATACTTAAGAAACGTCTTGCGATAATTTCATACACACAGCTTGCAGTTGGTGGTAAACCTGCCAAATTATTCAGACCTTGACCAGTGGGAATAATCGCATAATGGTCCGTTATCTGTTTATCATTAACATATCTAGTCTTAGCAATTCCTTTATAACTACCATTTTCAAGCACCTCAGCTGCAAAACTTGCAGTATGTGCATAGTTACGAAGCCCTGCAATATTCTTATGTATCTCTTTTGCAACAGCCGTAGATAATACTCTGGCATCGGTTCGAGGATAAGTGACCATCTTCTTCTCGTACAGTTCTTGCACAATACGAAGCGTTTCATCAGGACTAATCTTAAAGTACTTAGAACAATCATTTTGAAGTTCCGCCAAATTGTATAATAAAGGTGGATTCTTTTTTTCCTTTTTACGTTCAATATTCTTTACAACAATATCGCCCACTGGTTCTTGTTGTAAGTATTCCAAAAGCTGTTTTGCAGTCTCTTCTTCTTTGAATCCATTCTCCTTATACAACAAAGGAGACATGAAATATTTAGAACCGTCTATTGCTTTCCATTCAGCATTGAATTCCTTATCATTTAATTTAAAATTACCAAGTATGCGGTAAAATGGAGTCTTAACAAAGGAACGAATCTCCCTCTCACGGTTTACAATCATGCCTAAAACGCAGGTCATTACACGGCCTACTGATATGACAGCTCTGTCTCTTTTAAGATAATCCTTGACGGTTTTGCCATATTTTAAGGTTAATACTCTAGAGAAGTTAATACCCATAAGATAATCTTCTTTTGCACGAAGATATGCAGCATCGCTTAAGCTATCATAAGCGGATAAGTCCTTTGCTTCACGGATGCCACGTAAGATTTCTTCCTCCGTTTGGGAATCAATCCATACACGCTTACGCTCTTTGCCTTTTACGCCCGACATCTGCTCTACTAAACGATATATATATTCTCCTTCTCTTCCAGAGTCAGTACATACATAGATTGTAGTCACATCTTCGCGATTGAGTAGACCACTGACAATACGAAATTGCTTACTGGCACTATCTATTACTTCGTATTTAAATTCCTCTGGCAAAAAAGGAATCGTGTCAAAACTCCAACGCTTATACTTTTCGTCATACACTTCAGGGTAACTCATGGTTACCAAGTGACCTACGCACCACGTTACAATGGTATTGTCCGATTCCATATAGCCATCCTTGGAACGCATATTTTCTTTTAACGCATTAGCAAATTCTCTTGCCACGCTAGGTTTTTCTGCTATAAATAACTTTTTGCTCAAATTGTTCATTCCTTAATCTGTAAAATAGATAAAAGCTTGATATCTTCTTCTCTAGCAACTTTTTCTAAGTTATCATCAAAGCCTTTTTCGCTAAAGAGTATTATTTTGCTCTGGGCAACTTTGGCTTTCTTCATAACAAATTTTAACCACTCTAAATCTTCATAGGTCATTTTCTTGGCATAAGAACAAGCTGCTACAACCATGTTGCCAGAAGCATCATTGGCAACGATATCAATATTTCCTGTTTTTCCTATCCATTCACCCACATCACTATACTGTTTGGATATATATTCACTACAAATCTTTCGATAAGTATCTTCAACAAAATCTGGATAAGTGTCCTTTACCAGAACATCATATAATTCTTCACTGCTCATCTCCTGAATCATACTCTGATTCGGGAAAATATATCTAAAATAAAATCTTACATATGGATTAGTAATTCGATAGATTCCTTTTTGGGAATTGGCACGACCAGCTGTATCGTAAGAAAACACCTTTTCTACCAAATCTAGCTCCATTAGTATCTTTAAATAAACACTAATCTTAGCTCTTGCAAATCCTGTGTGCTTATAAATATCATTCAATTTAGAACAACCATTTGCCATGGTTGCTAATATAGTGTTGTATACTGCTGGCTCTCGTAGTTCTTCTGCCATGTATACATTCATTTCTTCATGCAAACGACTTTCTCGATTCAAAAGATAATGAATCATATTATCCTTCACAGAAAGCTTACTATTAAAACTGTTCCAAAGTCCAGGAATACCACCTAGAGTAGCGTAGATTTCGATACATTGCTCCAATGTATATTCAGGGAAAATTCGAGTCATATCTCCAAATTTCATTTCACGTACCTTAAGCAAGCCATTGATAGCTAAGGCAAGACTTCCCATTTTGCGGATCATGCTATTTTCAACCCAACCAGAAGAAGAAGTACATAACAATACCATTACAGGCTGACTTGCATTAACGCTTTTTACAAAAGCAGTTAATTCCTGCATAAAGCGATCGTCTGCTTTAACCATATGATGAAATTCATCGATAATCAAGACTCTCTTGCCATCCTTATTAGAAACCATACATTGCAAAAAAAGCTCTGAATAAGATGGATATTTGGAAAGTGTAGCTCCATTTGCAACTAATTCTGCTGACCATTGATAGCATTGTTCTCTTGCGCTAGAACATCTTGCTAAATAATAAGAGCTCGGTTTATTTTGGGCAAAATTTTTCAGCAAAGTAGTCTTGCCCACACCTTTTTGTCCATAAACCACCAAAATACAACTATTTTCTCTGTTATAATGCTGATTCAAAAAATTTAGTTCTGCATTCCTTCCAACTATCATACGAACCCCTTTTTCCTTTGTAACATTTACTTTGCATTTTCCACTAAAAATCATACGGATTAATTTTACCATACATATAGTGAATTCTGCAATAAAAGTAAGAGAGAAAAGAAATCTAGATAACTTCTTTTCTCTCCATTCAAAACACTTATATGTATAAATTATTTCTTAGTGATATAACCTTGTGCTTTTAATAATTCAGCACAAAGAACTGCACCACCTGCAGCACCACGAACAGTGTTGTGAGATAATCCTACAAATTTGAAATCATATACATTATCTTCACGAATACGTCCAATGCTTACACCCATACCATTTTCGTAGTCAACATCCATAGATACCTGTGGTCTGTTATCCTCTTCAAGATACTGGATAAACTGCTTTGGAGCACTTGGAAGCTGCAATCTCTGAGGTTCACCAGAGAACTCTCTTAATTTCTGGATTAACTGCTCTTTGGTAGGTTTTTTACGGAACTTCACGAATACAGCTGCAGTATGTCCGTTTAATACAGGAACACGGATACACTGAGAAGTGATTACAGGACCT
>CAZHEM010000115.1:0-8417 GCA_964531725.1 uncultured Acetatifactor sp. | reverse complement strand
AAAGAATCTATAACGTTCCCTAATCGCTTCTTCATATGCAGCCAACACATTCTCTCTGCCAGCTAATGCGGATACCAACATGACCAAAGTAGACTCTGGTAGATGGAAATTGGTAATCAAAGCATCTAATACCTTGAACTTATAACCTGGATAAATGAATATTTCCGTATTATCACAGCCTTCTACTACCATTCCATTCTCATCCGCAGCACTTTCCACTGTTCTACAGCTGGTAGTACCTACACAGATAACCCGTCCACCATTTTTCTTGGTGTTATTAATCTTATCTGCTGCTTCCTTGCTCACCTGATAGTATTCAGAATGCATGTGATGTTCTAATAAGTTCTCTTCTTTTACAGGGCGGAAAGTTCCCAATCCTACATGTAGGGTTACATAGGCAATCTCTACTCCTTTGGCTGCAATTTCCTCCAAAAGCTGTGTCGTGAAATGCAAACCAGCAGTAGGTGCTGCCGCAGAGCCTTCATACTTCGCATATACCGTTTGATAACGATTCTTATCTTGAAGCTTATGGGTAATGTATGGTGGCAATGGCATCTCGCCCAAGCGGTCTAGTACCTCTTCAAAGATACCTTCGTATTCAAAGCGAATCAAACGATTGCCTTCCTCTACAGTCTCCAACACTTCCGCACGAAGAAGTCCATCTCCAAATACCAATCGAGTACCCGGTTTACACTTTTTACCTGGTTTTACAAGAGTCTCCCACACATCCGCTTCTCTTCTCTTCAACAAAAGAACTTCCACATGAGCACCTGTACCTTCACGTTCTCCAAGAAGTCTAGCTGGAATTACTTTGGTGTTGTTAAGCACCAAGCAATCTCCAGGTTTCAAGTAATCCAAGATATCTCGAAAAATATGATGAGATGTCTCTCCTGTTTTTTTATTCAATACCAATAATCGTGAAGAAGAACGATCCTCCAATGGGTCCTGAGCAATCAATTCCTCCGGTAAATCAAAGTAAAAATCCGATTTTAATAACTTCTGTTCACTCATTAAATACAAGCCTCTTCCACAAATGCTTTATATCCACGATATGCTTCGTACACATCCGCTTTACTGGTAACTTCCCAAGGTGCATGCATGTTAAGCACAGCTACACCACTGTCAATTACATTCATGCCATACAATGCAAGGATGTATGCGATGGTCCCGCCACCACCTACATCCACACGACCAAGCTCTGCCGTCTGGAAATTAATCTTCTTATCTTCCATAATCTTACGAAGATGTGCAATATACTCCGCATTAGCATCGTTAGAACCAGCTTTACCTCTTGCTCCAGTAAATTTGTTGAATACCATTCCGCCGCCTAAGTATGCCACATTCTTCTTCTCAAAACAGCTTGCATAAGATGGGTCATAGCCCGCACTTACGTCAGAAGAAAGCATACAACTATGTGCAAGACATCTTCTTACATTCATCTCACTATACTCACCAAGAAGGTCAAGTACCTCAGCTACAGCATTTTCAAAGAACTTAGACTGCATACCTGTTGCACCTACAGAACCGATTTCCTCTTTATCAACTAAGATACAACATACAGTTCTATCGGTTACAGGAATATCTAACATTGCCTTCATAGAAGTAAATGCACATACTCTATCATCCTGACCATAACCCATAATCATACTACGGTCAAAACCAGCTTCTCTTGCATTACCTGCAGGAACCACTTCTAATTCTGCTGAAAGAAAATCTTCTTCTTCGATATCATAGTTCTCTTTCAAAATAGCAAGAACGCCCTGTTTTACAGCATCCTTCCCAGCTTCTTTTTTCTCTTCGCCTTTTTTCTTATCAATAATGATTGGCTTATTACCAACGATTAAATCAAGAGCTTCACCCTCAATTACTTTAGCCGCCTTCTTCTCAAGCTGTTCAGCAGCCAAATGAATCAAAAGGTCTGAGATGAAAAATACAGGATCATCTTCGTTATCACCAATATTAATCTCTACAGTTGTTCCATCTTTCTTCACTACAACACCATGAATTGCAAGAGGAATGGTAACCCACTGATACTTCTTTACACCACCATAATAGTGAGTATCTAAATAAGCAAAACCAGTATCCTCGTAAAGTGGATTCTGCTTCACATCAAGTCTTGGGCTATCAATATGAGCACCAAGGATGTTCATACCTTCCACCATAGAATTCTTACCAATCTGGAACATAGCTACAGACTTATTCATCCATACGCTATATACCTTGTCACCAGTCTTCAACTTCTTACCAGCCTTAATAAGTGCCTCAAGCTCCTGATATCCAGCAGCTTCAATGGTATTCACAATTACATCAACACATTCTCTCTCTGTCTTACCATTATCAAGAAACTCTCTATATTCCTGATTTAATGCTTCTAATTCTTTTAATTGTTTTGCATTATAAGTTTCCCAAGTATTTTTATTCTCCATAATGATTTTCGTCGCCTAGCGACCTTCCTTTCTATAGATTTCTTCACGTCACACACTGGCGATATTATACCACGACTTATATCTGTTTGCAAAGTATAAGCAAAACATTCCCAAACATAAAATATCTCAATAACAAACTATTTTATCTACAATACTCTCAATGGCTAATCTTGTGCAGAACTTTTTCTGCAAGAAAATCCTTCGCACAAAATACTTATTATTGTCATATAATATCTACAATGTAAGGACACCCCACCCATTGTTCTAATACATGACCCTTGAACAACGTCGGCACTTAGCGAGTAGGCGTTTTAACGACCACGAGCTTAGTACCGCTACGTTGTTCAAGGAGCGAGAGCGCGTCATGTATAGAATAATGGGTGGGGTGTCCGACCATTCCAATATTACTGTCTCAATTCAATTCCAATCTGCTCAAGACCATTAAGTATCTTCTTCATTGCTCCTGCAACGTCGGCCTCTTCCAAGGTTCTGTCCTTAGCACGGAAGGTAATGGAGTAAGCTACAGACTTGAAGCCTTCCTTAATCTGGCTACCTTCGTAGATATCGAATAAGTTGAAGGACTCTAGGAGCTTACCGCCACGCTGAGCGATTACTTCTTCAATCTGTCCCACAAGGATTGTCTTAGGAACAACCATACTGATATCACGGCTTACTGCTGGGAACTTAGCAATTCCTTCGTATTTTCTATCAAAGGTTGCAAAAGGAATTACATTTGGCATATCTACTACTGCAACATATACCTTAGTTCCAATATCGTAGTTATCGCATACTTCAGGATGAACCTCACCTAAGTATCCAACCTCTACGCCATCGTATTTCATAAGAGCCTGACGACCTGGATGTAAGAAATTCTTACCTGCATTTGGATCGTAGGTTACCTTCTTGTTCATACCGATAGACTCAAAGAACTCTTCTACCACACCCTTCATGGTAAAGAAATCACCATCGCCATAGAAACCAAGAGTAAACTGCATTCTCTCATCTGGAAGCTCTGTTACAGGTACTGCCTTTGGAAGGTAGATGTTACCTAACTCATAAAGCTTCACGTTCTTATTTCTACGATTATAGTTGGTAGATAAGCTGGTTAACATACCATTCAAAGAAATGGTTCTCATAACAGAGAAATCCTCACCTAATGGGTTAGAAATGGTAACAGTCTTACGAAGCTCATCATCCGCATCTAATAACAATTTATCGAATACCTTAGGGCTCTCAAAAGAATAGCACATACCCTGTGAGAAACCACAGTACTCAGCAATATCTCTTGCTTTCTGTTCAATACGAAGCTTGAAGGATAATTTACCTGCAGTTGCTTCTCCACTTGGAAGTGTGGTAGGAATCTTGTCATAACCATAGAATCTTGCAACTTCCTCTGCAATATCCGCAAAGCCTTCCAAATCCTGACGGAATGAAGGAATGATAAGTTCATTGGTTGCTTTATCGTATTCTAATTCTGCTCTTGCGAAAATCTCAAGCATCTCTTCTGTAGATACATCAGTACCAAGAAGCGCATTGATTCTCTCTGGCTGGAATGGGATTCTACGAAGCTCTGCTAATGGCAACTTCACATCAACCATACCGCCAACTACTTCACCACAACCAAGCTCTTCAATCAACTGGCAAGCACGATTGATTGCTGCTTCTGCATTTCTTGGGTCAAGACCTTTTTCAAACTTACCAGAGGCATCGGTACGAAGACCTACACGTTTAGCTGATTTACGGATATTAGGGCCATTGAAGGTAGCTGCTTCAAATAATACAGTCTTTACTTCGTCGGTAATCTTAGAATTCTCACCACCCATGATACCTGCAATACCGATTTCTTTCTCAGCATCACAAATCATAAGCACTTCGCTATCCATTTTACGAACCTGACCATCCAAAGTCTGGAATTCATCGCCATCTTTTGCACGACGAACAATAATCTTCTTGCCTGCAATCTGGTCTAAATCAAATGCATGCATTGGCTGACCAAACTCTTCCATTACATAGTTAGTAATATCTACTAAGTTATTAATAGGGCGAATACCACTTGCAGCAAGTCTTCTCTGCATCCACTTAGGAGAAGGTGCAATCTTAATATTCTTACATACTCTAGCGCAGTATCTGCTACAAAGGTCTGTATCCTGTACCTCTACGCTGATATAATCATTCACATCTTCGTTGTTACCAGTCTCTTTCACTACTGGTGGTACAAAAGGTTTACGGAAGGTTGCAGCAGCTTCTCTTGCTACACCAATTACACTATAGCAATCTACACGGTTGCTAGTAATCTCATACTCAAATACGGTATCACGAAGTCCAAGAACTTCAATCGCATCAGCACCTACTTCTACATCATCTTTAAAAATATATACGCCATCTTCTGGTGCTTCTGGGAACATCTCTTTAGAAGAACCTAATTCTTCAATCGAGCACATCATACCATTTGAAGGAATTCCACGAAGCTTTCCTGCTTTGATACGGATTCCATCCTCTGGTAATGGGCTGCCATCATGTCCACCCGCTACTTTACCGCCATCCAAAACAACTGGAATCTTGTCGCCTTCTTTTACATTAGGAGCACCAGTTACAATCTGGATTACTTCTGTTCCGACATTTACCTGACATACGATTAACTTATCTGCATCTGGATGCTTCTCGATAGAATCAATCTGTCCAACTACAATTTTCTCTAAGTTCTTATCTGTTCTCTCAAAACCTTCAACTTTGGTACCGCTTAAAGTCATTGCATCGCAATACTCTTGGTCAGTACACTCAAGTTCAGGTACATATGCTTTAATCCATGATAATGCTGTATTCATGTTTCATTGTCCTCTCTATTATTCACTCTAAAATCAATCAAATTTATAAATTTACATTCTCGTTTTTTCTATACAATGCCGTTTACTTTTTCACTACGTTCTTCTATTAGAACTGCTTTAAGAAACGTGCATCGTTTTCATATAAAAGTCTCATATCATCAATCTCATATTTGAGAAGTGCGATACGCTCAAGACCTACACCAAATGCGAATCCAGTGTACTCTTCTGGATTGATTCCACTCATAGTAAGAACTCTAGGATGTACCATACCACAACCAAGAATCTCAATCCAACCACTACCCTTACAGAAACGGCATCCGCTACCACCACACTTAAAGCAGCTTACATCCATTTCAGCACTAGGCTCTGTGAATGGGAAGTGATGAGGTCTGAACTTAACCTTAGTATTCTCACCAAACAATTCTACTGCAAACTGTGCCAAAGTACCCTTTAAGTCTGCAAAAGTAACATGTTTATCAATTACAAGACCTTCAATCTGGTGGAAAGAAGGTGAATGGGTTGCATCCACTTCATCTGCACGGAATACTCTACCTGGTGCAATCATACGGATAGGAAGATTGCCTTTTTCCATCTCATGAACCTGAACACCTGATGTCTGGGTTCTAAGAAGAATATCTCCGTTTACATAGAAGGTATCCTGCTCATCCTTTGCAGGGTGATCTGCTGGAATATTCAATGCTTCAAAGTTATAATAATCCTTTTCTACTTCTGGACCTTCTATCACCTCATATCCCATACCAATGAAGATACGCTCTACTTCTTCCAATGCAATAGTATTAGGATGTCTGTGACCGATTTCAGCTTTCTTAGAAGGAAGAGTTACGTCGATAACTTCAGCCTTCATCTGAGCTTCACGAATCTCTCTCTCCATCTTGGTCTTAGCTTCTTCCAAGACACGCTCAATCTCTTCTCTTACTTCGTTTACCCACTGACCTACCTTAGGTCTGTCTTCTGGGGCAACATCCTTCATAGACTTTAATACAGAAGTAAGTTCACCTTTTTTACCTAAAAAGTTAACTCTTGCTTCATTTAATTTCTCTGTTGTGTCACTTAACTTAATCTGTGACAATGCCTGTTCTCTAATTTGTTCTAACTTGGCTTTCATGATTTTGTTCCTTTCTTTTCGTACTTTTTGTAAGCAGATTCCAATAGAAAAATTCGAATAAGCAGATTCGAAATGCTAAGCATTTCTCATTCGCGTTGCTCGTCAGAACAACAGCCTCACTTCAGCTCATGCAAGCATGGCTTCAGTGTTTCTGTTATTCTGACTCTGCTTATTCGCGCAAAAAAGTCCCTTGCAATTTCTTGCAAGGGACGAATAAATTCCGCGGTACCACCCAAATTCCTATTAAAACTAATAGGCTCTCATTAACGCGTAACGAGCGTGACTCGTCTCAGATTACACACCAAGAAAGGCTTCATCCAAGCAGCTCCAGTGGGAAATTCGAGCATTCATCTGAACTTAAGGAAGCTTACAGCCGATGACTTCCTCTCTCTTTAAGAAAATGAACCTCTACTAAACACTTTCGTAGCTTTTATCTTACATTGTCTAAGTTTAATGATTTTGCCACGAAATGTCAAGTAGGAAGTTGAAAGATACATTCCTTTATGTTTTAATATATCTCTGATTCCTACTCTGTGGCTTATCTGGTATGGTCATAGCAACCAATCCCTTATCAATTACAGGATTCATATAGTTTTTACGAAATGTTTCTTTTGATTTAAGATGTAATTGCTCCATTATTGCGTTAGCAGTATACGGCACACCATATTCCATTACACCCAAAAGTTTCTTTTCATACTCTGACATCTGTTCATCATAACTTTGCACTTGACCAATCACATCATCCAACAATAAATCAAATTGCTCCAGCATAAATTCCACAAAAATATCCGAATTACCTGCCACATGACAATCTGCAATCGCCTTATAATATTCTTCCTGATACTTTTCTATTTGGCTTTCAATCGGCATATATGCAAAGACTGGTTTCCATTTAGAAAGAATCGCTGTATGCCATAATCTTGCCATTCTGCCATTTCCATCCGAAAATGGATGGATAAATACAAATTCATAATGAAAAATAGCAGATAAAATCAACGGATGCACTTCTTCGGCATTTTCTTGTAACCACTCAAACAAATCTTTCATAAGGCCAGAAACTAATCTTGCTGGCGGTGCCATAAATATACACTCTCCACCGCTAAAAACACCTTCTTCACCACTGCGAAACACACCCGATTCACTCACTAACTTATTGGTCATAATACCATGTAGTTCTTTTATACATTCTATGCTAAATGGATTAATGTCCTCTAACTTCTCATATGCATCATAGGCATTCTTTACTTCTTGAATTTCTTTTTGTGAACCTAGAACCATATGACCATTAATAACATCCTTCACCTCGTTAAGTGAAAGTGAATTTGCCTCAATTTTCAAAGACGAATGAATAGACTTAATTCTATTGTTCTTCCTTAAATGTGGTTTAGATTCTAAATTATGAAAATGACTAATTTTTCCTAGTTTCTCCGATATTGACGAAACATGTGTAAGCATTTTATTAGTAATATGAAAAGGTGGCTTATATTCACTCATATATTTTTTGTCCTTTCAGATTAACTTGCTTATTATCTTGCTTATCATCTTGTCGATTGTATTTTACTATAATTTCTACTTCTCCGTCAATATTTATACATAAAATGAAAAAATAGAGCGATGCATATGCACCACTCTATACCTTATACTCATAATATAATCTCAATGCCTTGGACTCTCTTTTACTACTCTAGCACCTTCTGAAATCATAATTAAAAGTTTTACTTTAAATTCACGATCAAACTGAAGTGATTTAGTAATAAGCTCACCTTTTTCCGTAGCTACATATTTAGGCGGTATACGATTCAATACATACGCCGCTACATCCGCTTCACATCTTTCACAGGTACAACAACCTGCTTCCTTCATAATCCCTTCTATTTTCTCTTCTACAAGTTCTTCCATCACATTCTTTATTTTCATCCCCATATTGCCTCCGATAAAAATTATCTTATAACCCTTTGTATATAATACCATTTTTTGTAATAAATGTACAGTATTTTTCTATTTTTCTGTATATTTCACCACATTGAGACAATATTTGCT
>CAZHEM010000114.1:0-8490 GCA_964531725.1 uncultured Acetatifactor sp. | reverse complement strand
TTCCTACACAGTATGCAATGGACCGTGGCGGTTGGTCTTCTGATAAGGTAATGAAAAAGACTTATATGCAGATATATAATCAAGAGCGTGTTGCAGTCGATGATAAAATCGATGATTACTTTTCAGACGCTCTCGGCATAGGAAAACCTGCTGATTTTGATAATGAAAAATATAATGCATGGCTGATTTTATTCAACAAAGAAGATTCCCCTGAAAGCATAAATGAGTATTTAGAATTCGTAAAAATGCAACATGAAATGCAACATGAAAAAGGAAAAGCCTAGTAAACACTAGGCTTTTAACAAGCTGCTGACGGGAATCGGACCCGTGACCTCCGCACTACCAATGCGACGCTCTACCGACTGAGCCACAGCAGCATTTAAACGGGATGCTCTCGCAATCACCGTTTATTATAATAACAAAGAGTATACTATTTGTCAACACTAAATTTCATATTTTTTTTGCACAATTCTTCCATAATACTCTTTTTAGCATAAGGGCGAATTTTGTCCACATCTAATTGCACTAAATCCTTCATTGCATAGAAACCTAAGAAGGTTACTAGCTTAGAGAAAATGGTGTATATCAGATATTCCATTGGTAGGTCATCTCGTACTTCACCATTAGCAATCCCCTGCTCCAACCAATCCTGCATTAAGTTCCATATAGAATGCTCTTCAAAAGATTTATCTAGCATTCTTGTACGAACCAATTCTGCTATAGGTGAGTTATCCGTTAAATTATGCACATACTGCAAGAAACAACTTTGTTTAATATCTTCATTTTCCAATGCATCAAACAAAAAAGTTACTTGCTCTGAAAAGTGTTCTACACCCGTCATCTCCTGCTTAATGGTTTCTGTCAACATTTTCATCTGGAACAGTATTGCACATGCTATGATCTCTTCCTTGGTATCAAAATAGTCATATGCTGTTCCTTTGCCAATCCCAGCTCTATCAGTTATGGTGGAGACACGGATGTTGTTAATATCCGCGCCTTCTTCCATTAACTGTGCAACAGCCTCATACATTTGTAGTACTTTCTGTGGTAATTGGCTTTTATCTTCTAAACCTTTAATCTTGCCCATATTAGTCTAACGTAATTTCTACGTCATCCTCCATTTTCTTCTTTCCTTTGCCTGTGAAAACATCATAAACACAAGGAATTACAATCAAGGTTAACAAGGTACCATATAACAGACCACCGATGGTTACAACCGCCATTGGTTTTGCCAATTCTGCACCCATATCATTGCTAAATACCATCGTAGACATCGCCAAAATGGTAGTTAATGCAGTCATAAGTACTGGACGAAGTCTAGTACGTCCTGCAGTCAGAATAGCTTCCTTCTTCTCCATTCCGCTTTCTCTTAATTGATTCATGTAATCAATCATAACGATACCATTGTTTACAATAACACCCGCCAACATAATAAATCCAATTACAGCGATAACGCTGACTTCGCTTCCTGTTAAATACAAGCCCAAGAAACCGCCAGTAAATGCTAATGGAATCGTAAACATAATGATAAATGGCGATAACAATGACTGGAACTGGGCAACCATGATTAAGTACATGAATACAAGTGCCAATACCAACATCAGCATCAACTGCTCCATAGCTTCCATAATCATCTCATTTTCACCAGAAAATACTAAGCTATATCCCTCTGGCATAGTGTAATCCTGCAATGCCTCTTCTATATCAGCTGATACTAAACCTACATTATAACCATCTGCAATTGCTGCTGTTACAGAGATATATCTGGTCTGGTCTGCACGATTAATTGCAGTCAGTGCCTGAGCTGTCTCAAAAGTAGCAATCTCTGACAAAGGTACTTTCACACTCTGTCCATCCTCATCAGTTCCTAGAATTTCTACTTCTTTTACAGTATCTCTTGTAAGTTCACTGTCACTTCCATGGGTTACATATACGTTGTAATCCTTATCCACTGCCACTAAAGTGGTTGCATTGCTAGGATCAGCCAATTTTGCATTTACCTGGGTAAATACTTGCGCAACAGTCAAACCATAATCGATTGCTTTATCACGGTCAATAATAATACGAACCTCTTCCTCTGCTTCTCCTAAACCATCTGAAACATCTGTGGTTCCTTCTACTTCTGCAATTATTGCCGCAATATCCTTAGAAATGCTCTGTAAAGTATCCAAATCACGACCTCTTACCTGAATGGATACACCACTACCACCTAATGCACTCATATCCATATCAGAAGTAGTAATTGCCATTTCTACATCAATATGTGCAGTTTTCTCACGAATAATTTCTGCAATCTCTATATTCGTTCTAGTTTTATCTTCTTTTGTTACTACATAGATAGTTGTTGCATTGGTACTATCAGAACCGCCCATTCCCATCATGGAAGCAGATGAAGAATTCGTCATTGCACCAATATGGTCTACATCCTCAATTTCAAAAATCTTATCAATTACTTCATTGGTAACTTCTGCAGTCTCTTCCAATGTAGCATCTTTATCCAAAGTTAAGCTAACACTTAACTGAGTCGAATCCATCTCTGGCATAAACGCAGTACCACGGCTCATTGCCATAGCAGCACTTCCAATTAATAAAGCAATAACTAAAATGAATACCAAAGGTTTCACTTTTAATGACAAACCTAATACTTTTTCATAAATATTAAGTAAACCCTCAAAAAGTCTACCGTTCTGCTGTTCTTTGGTCTTAGTTAACATCTTAGATGCCATAGCTGGTACTACGGTAAGCGCAATAACCAAACTTGCAACTAAGGAATATGCAATAGTCAGACCCATATCTACAAACAACTGACGGGTAATACCCTCGGTAAAAATAATTGGTGCAAATACACAGATTGTGGTTAAAGTAGATGCTGCAATCGCGCCAGCCACTTCCTTAGCACCTTCTATAGCTGCCTCCTTCATAGAGTAGCCTTCACTTCGTAATCGGTAGATATTCTCAATTACTACGATTGAGTTGTCTACCAGCATACCAATACCCAGTGCAAGACCAGATAATGAGATAACGTTCAAAGTTACTCCACTAAAGTACATACATGCAATGGCAGCTACCAAACTGATAGGAATAGAGAATGCTACTACGAGAGTAGGTCTCAAATCCTTGAGGAATATTAACAGAATGAAAACTGCTAACAATCCACCAAATAAAATATTGTTAATGATAGAATCCATAACCAAATCGATATAAATACCTTGATCCATCAAAGTAATAATGGTCAAATCTTGGTTCTCTTCCATCATTTCTTCAAACTTCTCTTCCAACAAATCAGATACTTCACCAGTAGAGTAGCCCGTCTGTTTCTGCATGGTAATCATTACACCTGCGCTACCATCTACATTTGCATAGATTTCATTTGAATTGTCTGTATAGAATACATCTGCCACATCACCTAATGTAATCACAGGAACGCCATCCATATTCAAGTTCATCAGTGGCATAGCTTTTAATTCATCTACTGTGGTAGGCTTGTCACCAAGACGTACCATGTAATCAATACCATCCTCTGTTACATAACCCGCTGGCATTGAGAAATTCTGTGCTGTCAAGAGACTTTTCACTGTGTCAACAGTTAAAATATCATGCATATTTGCTTGATTATATGCATTTTCTTTTGCATCTGCTAACTGCTCTTCGCCTTCTTTTAACTGTTCTTCTGCATCAAGAAGCTGCTTTTCAGCCTCTTTCATCTGCTCTTCTGCATCCGTTAACTGTTCTTCCCCAGTCTTAATCTGCTCTTCTGCTGCATCTAGCTGAGATTCAGCCATATTTATCTGATATTTTCCAAATGCTATTTGAGAGCTTGCTCCTGCCATCTGAATAGCAGCGTCCATCTGTCCTTTTTCCACTTCTGCAAGACCTGCATCCACCTGAGCAAGGCCTGTATTGATTTGAGCTAAAGAAGCATCAATTGTTACCTTATATTCATCATAGGATAGTCCATTAGTGATGTTATTTAACGAGTTCTGTAAAGTTGCTTTCTGAGTCTCCACAGTGCTGGTTAACTGCGTGCCGATTCCATCTAAAGTAGCCTCTACCTGTGCTGCTGTTGCCGCATCTGCTGCCCAATCAGGAATTGCAGAAAGCCCTGCAATTGCACTAGATAACATACCTGTGGTGTCCTGTGCAGCCATCTGCGCCAAAGCATCACTACTTACATAACCATCACGCATAGCAGTAATCTGTGCTTTCATGGCTTCTGCTGTTGCTACGTCGCCACCCGCTAATGCGGTCTCATATGCAGCATAAATCTGCGCAAATCCTTCGCCTGCGTTCACAACAGAATCCATCTGTGATAGACTCTCATCCAATTGCACAATACCAGAATTTAGCTTTTCTGCGGTGGTCAAATTAGTGGTAAGTCCTGCCTTGGTTGCTTCTAACTGAGTCTTTTGAGTAAGCAACTGATTCTTAGCTTCCGCAAGCTTTTGTGTAGCCTCTTTCTGAGCGGCCTGCAGAGCATCTTCTCCCTCACTTAATCCTTCCTTGCCTTCTTCTAACTCAGCTTTTCCATCAATAATCTCCTGCTTACCATCTAACAGTTCTTGCCAACTATCTGCAAGCTCTTGCTTACCATCGGCAAGCTCTTTCTTACCGTCTTCTAATTCTTTTCTTCCGTCAGCAAGCTCTTCCTCTGCTTCCTTCATTTCTTCATCAATAGAAGCAAATACCATTTCATTTATTAAATCGATTTTCTCCTGACGAATAATAACATTAACACTTTCCTCTAACAGACCTGTTGCACTTACGCTAGCAACGCCCTCAATACTCTCCAATTCAGGCATTACGCTATCCTGCACATATGTACTAACATCTGCTGTATCCATGCCATCTACACCTACTGCGGCAATCATTACCGGAAGCATATCTGGGTTCAATTTCATGATAATTGGGCTTCCTACTGAATCATCCCAGTAAGGTGTAATCTGGTCCAAGTTCTCACGAATCTCCAGTGAAACTGCATTCATATCCGCACTCTGAGCAAATTCCATGATAACCATAGAATAGCTCTCACCAGATACCGAACTAATTCCTTCCACATTACTTACGGTAGCCATACTAGCTTCCACTGGCTGTGTTACTACCATTTCTACCGTCTCAGGGTTCGCACCTGGATATGTAGTCATAACAATTACATATGGTAAACTGATACTTGGTAATAGGTCTGTAGTCATCTTCATAAATGATACAATACCAAGAACGATTACCATAATAACGCCTACTAATACGGTATACGCTTTCTTTACACTGAATTTAGATATCATATGTTCTCCTCCATCCGACCAGTCGGTCGGTTAATTTTCTGCGTTGATTATACGACTGCTTTTAACAACAGTCAATATAGATTCTGTATACAATTTCTAAAAAAAATATAAAATGAGCGTGATGCTCACCCTACTGAAAACTTTTTTCAAAAGCATTCACGTAAAATAGCACAACGCTCACATAACTATAACATTTTCTTTATTTTCCCTTTTAATCTCTGCAAAGCATTATCCGTAGATTTCGCATCACGCCCCAATACTTTGGCAATCTGTGTATAAGGCATGCCTGTCATATATAAGTCCAATACCTGCTTTTCAAAAGAACTAAGTTCCTTGTCTATGGCTTGTTCCAGATATGCCACTCGTTCTTTATCCAAAAAAACCTCCTCTGGATTTAACTCAACCCTAGACGCAAGTGTTTGTAATAAAGTAGCTTCTTCTTTTTCCTCCCCACTACTACTTCCATGGATTGGAACATAGTTATTCAATGGCAAATGTTTCTGACGATTAGACGCTTGCACAGCAGTATACATCTGGCGACTAATACATAAATCTGCAAAGGTATAGAAACTGGCATCTCTGCCTGCATCATAATCTCGCACTGCCTTAAAAAGTCCAATCATGCCCTCTTGAATTAAGTCTTCATTATCTCCACCTAAAATGAACATAGATTTCGCTTTACTTCTCACTAAATTTTTGTATTTATCACAGATAAAATCCATTATGCGATCATCACCGTTACGCAGATTGTCAATTAATTCTTCATCTGTCCTCTGTTGGTAATCTGAATTTTCACGCATCTGCCAACCTCATTTCTCCAAGCTTGGTGGTATTCACTACCTCCCAGAACTCACTACTAACAATAGCTTACTAGCCCAATCTCTGTCTTACAATCTCATAAGCCAGCACGCCTGCTGCCACAGATGCATTCAAAGAATCAATATCGCCCTTCATTGGAATCGAAGCAATCATATCACATTTTTCTTTTACAAGACGACCTACACCTTCGCCTTCGTTACCGATGACCAAACCAATTGGTCCTTTTAAGTCAAGCTGATACATAGTAGTACCACCCATATCCGCACATACGAACCATAAGCCTTCTTTTTTCAGGTCTTCAATGGTCTTCGCCATATTGGTAACCTTGGCTACAGGTGTATAGTTCAAGGCTCCTGCTGAGGTTCTGGCAACTGTTGCAGTAAGTCCTACTGCACGATTCTTTGGAATGATAACACCATGAGCCCCCGCAAGATTCGCAGTACGAATAATTGCACCTAAATTGTGAGGATCTTCTATATTATCAAGTAAGAAGATAAAAGGTGGTTCGCCTTTCGCACGAGCTGCCTCTAAAATATCTTCTACTTCAGAATATTCATATGCCGCTGCATAAGCAATAACACCCTGATGCTTGCCAGTCTCAGATAACTGGTCCAGACGCTCTTTGTTCACATACTTAATCAAAGTGTCGTGCTTTTTAGCCTCTCTCTTAATAGTCATAATTGGTCCATCCTGACATCCATCCAGAATGAAAATTTTATCAATAGGCTTTCCTGCGCGATACGCTTCAATCACTGCATTTCTGCCTTCAATGGTCAATTCCTGATATCCCATGTATTACTCCTTTTTATAAACTCTGTAATTCTCCAGCGTTCTCAAACGATTAGCTATTCAGCCAACTTACTTTCATCCGCGACTACAATTCCATCCCTATCAACTCAATTCCATGCTTAATTAAATAAAGCATTCTATCCATCTGATTGGTTAGATAAAGGAATCCCATCAATGCCTCAAATCCTGTTGCTTTACGGTAATCTGACATAGACGCATTCTTAGCTGTAGTATAAGATTTCGCATTACGCCCTCTCTTATACACAGCTTCCTCATCCTCAGTAAGCTCTGGCAAAAGCTCCTGAATCATCTTAGACTGGGCTTCTGCTTTCACATATTTTACCGTCTTTTTATGTAAGTCATTGGCGGAACGATTGGCACGTTCCACCACCACAGTGCGGATTACCAAATCATAGATGGCATCACCGATATATGCCAGTGTCAGAGGCGAAAGTGCACGCACATCCGCATCCTTACACTGGAAATTCTCTTTTATTTGATTTAATAAGCTTACGCTCTCTTCCATTTTACACCCTCACGTGTATCTTCTAATACAATACCTTTTGCCAACAATTCATCACGAATCTCGTCTGCTCTAGCGAAGTTCTTCTCTTTTCTAGCAGCCTGACGTTCTGCAATGAGATTCTCAATATCACTATCAAGCATCTCTTCCTTCTTATCTACGATAAGTCCGCAGATATCAGAAAGCATTACTACTTCCTCTTTTAATGCCATTGGCGGAACGATTGGCACGTTCCACCACCACAGTGCGGATTACCAAATCATAGATGGCATCACCGATATATGCCAGTGTCAGAGGCGAAAGTGCACGCACATCCGCATCCTTACACTGGAAATTCTCTTTTATTTGATTTAATAAGCTTACGCTCTCTTCCATTTTACACCCTCACGTGTATCTTCTAATACAATACCTTTTGCCAACAATTCATCACGAATCTCGTCTGCTCTAGCGAAGTTCTTCTCTTTTCTAGCAGCCTGACGTTCTGCAATGAGATTCTCAATATCACTATCAAGCATCTCTTCCTTCTTATCTACGATAAGTCCGCAGATATCAGAAAGCATTACTACTTCCTCTTTTAATGCCTGTAAAAATGCCTTGGTGCAAGAAGCGTTTGCATTGGTATTCACAAATTTGACCAATTCAAAAATAGCCGCAATCGCATCTGCTGTGTTAAAGTCATCATCCATTGCCTCATCGAACTTGGTAATGAATCCTTTTGCCTCCTCTAATAACTTCTCTTCCTCAGCGGTAAGTGCCACATCTGATGCATTATCCATTAAATACTTCAAATTGTCAACACTAGTAACTATTCTTTCATAACCGCTCTTAGCAGCTTCCATTAATTCAGCACTAAAGTTCAATGGACTTCTGTAGTGTGCAGAAAGCATGAAGAAACGAAGAACCTGTAAATCATACTTCTCACTAATATCTCTTACGGTAAAGAAGTTACCAAGCGATTTCGACATCTTCTTATTATCAATGTTAAGGAATGCGTTATGCATCCAGTATTTTGCAAAGTCCTTGCCATTACAAGCCTCAGACTGTGCAATCTCATTTTCATGATGAGGGAATACCAAATCC
>CAZHEM010000113.1:0-8773 GCA_964531725.1 uncultured Acetatifactor sp. | reverse complement strand
CCAATGGCGTATATTACACGTCTTACTAAGACCAGTATGTTGGATGCCCTTGGACAGGATTATGTAAGAACTGCTAATGCAAAGGGTGTTGCTCCATGGAAAGTTATCTTCAAGCATGCACTTCGTAATGCAGTTATTCCTGTAATTACTTATGTAGGTCCTATGACTGCGTATATTTTGACAGGTAGTTTGGTTGTAGAGAATATCTTCAGCTTTGGTGGTCTTGGTGCGAAGTTCGTATCTGGTATTACCAACCGTGACTATACCATGATTATGGGAACTACGATGTTCTTAGCTATACTCATGGTAACTGTTAACTTGATTACTGACCTTGTATATAAGGTTGTAGATCCTAGAATTAAGTTAGACTAAAGGAGGAAGTAACGTGGAACAGCACGCAGACAACATGCCTAAAAAGAATATTTTTAGTGCACAGATAGATTTAGCAAAATTTGAAAAAGCAACAGATGAAGAAAAACGTCAGCAGGATGTTATGAGTGAATCAACCACTTTCTTTAAAGATGGTATGAAGAAGCTTATGAAGAATCCTTTGGCTGTACTTAGTCTTATCTTCATGGCTTTTATCCTTATAGTAATCCTTGTTGCACCTTCTATTGTACCTTATGAGTATTCAGAGATTATCTCTATTGAAGGTGTACGTGATAGAACTGCTAAGAACTTGGCACCATTCCAGTATTCCGAGAATGAGTTGGCGTATATGGCAGAAGGTGGAGAGGTGTTCCCTCACATCATGGGTACTGATGCAATGTGCCGTGACTACTTTATTCGTGTAGTATATGGTACCAGAGTATCTCTTGCAGTAGGTTTATTTGCAAGTATCATCGTATTGATTATCGGTTTGTTATACGGTAGTATTTCAGGTTACTTGGGTGGTAAGGTCGATTTGATTATGATGCGAATCGTAGATATCATTTATTCTTTACCAGATATGTTAGTGGTTATTCTATTATCCGTAGTAATGGATGAGACCTTAAAGCCAGTTATTGAGGGAACTGTATTTAGTAAATTAGGTGTTAATATGATTTCCCTCTTTGTAGTATATGGTTTGTTATATTGGGTAGGTATGTCACGTTTAGTACGTGGACAGATTCTTACCATTAAGAATAATGAATATATTCTTGCTGCAAAAGCAACAGGAGCGAAGAGTGGCAGAATTATTAGAAAACACATTATTCCTAACTGTATCAGTGTAATTATTATTTCTACTGCATTGCAGATTCCTTCCGCAATCTTTACCGAGAGTTTCTTGAGCTTTATCGGTTTGGGTGTACAGGCACCAATGCCTTCTTTGGGAAGTTTGGCTGATACCGCACGTGAAGGTTTCCAGAGTTATCCTTGGAAACTTTGGTTCCCAGCAGCAGTTATCTGTCTTATCGTTCTTTCCTTGAACCTTTTAGGTGATGGTTTGCGCGATGCATTTGACCCTAAGCTTAAGAAATAGTATTGGAAAGGAAGATTGAGTGATGAGTGAAGAATATATTTTACAGGTCAAAGACCTGCATACATCCTTTTTTACAGATTCCGGTGAAGTAAAGGCCGTTAATGGCGTTAACTTCAACTTGGCACCAGGCAAGATTCTTGGTATCGTAGGTGAATCTGGTTCTGGTAAGAGTGTTACCGCATATTCTATTATGCAGATTTTGGCTTCAACTGGTCGTATTACAGGTGGAGAAGTTCTCTACAAAGGTCAAGATGTAACCAAATTCGATAAAAAGCAGATGCATAACTTCCGTGGTAAATGTTGTAGTATTATTTTCCAGGATCCTATGACTAGCTTGAATCCTGTATTTACCATTGGTAATCAGTTGATGGAGGCAATTTTACTCCATACAGATAAGACAAAAGAGCAGGCAAAAGCACGTGCTATTGAGATGTTAGAATTGGTAGGTGTTAATGAGCCTGAGAAACGTGTGAAACAGTATCCACATGAGCTTTCTGGTGGTATGCGTCAGCGTGTTATGATTGCTATGGCACTTGCAAGTGAACCAGATATCTTAATTGCAGACGAACCTACAACTGCTCTTGATGTTACCATTCAGGCACAGATTCTTGAGTTGATGCAGGAATTGCAGAAGAAGCTTGGTATGGCAATTATCATGGTAACTCATGATTTGGGTGTTATTGCTGATATGTGTGACGAGATTATCGTTATGTATGGTGGACGCGTGTGCGAAAGAGGTACAGCAGAAGATATTTTCTATCGTCCTGCCCATGAATATACCAAAGGATTATTACGTTCAATTCCTAAGGCAGATGGAAGCAAGGAGAGATTAATTCCAATCTCAGGTACTCCTATTAACTTGCTGAACATGCCAAAGGGGTGTGCTTTCTGTGCTAGATGTGATGAAGCTATGAAGATTTGTTTGGAGGAAGTTCCACCACAGGTTCAGATGCCAGACGGGCATTACGCTTCTTGCTGGTTAGCTTATAAGAAAATGTTAGATGAACAAAAAGGAGAGGAGTAACAAATGAGTAGCGAATATTTAATTGAAGTGGAAGACCTTAAACAGTACTTCCCAATTAAAACAGGCTTTTTTAAGACCACTCCTCTAAAAGCTGTTGATGGTGTATCCTTCAATATTAAGCCAGGTGAGACACTTGGCTTGGTAGGAGAGTCTGGCTGTGGTAAGACCACAGTTGGTCGTACCTTACTTAGATTGTATGAGCCAACCTCAGGTACCATTAAGTTCAATGGTGAAGAGGTTACTGCTAAGAATATGCATGAATATCGTAAGCATATGCAGATGGTATTCCAGGATCCATATTCATCATTAAATCCACGTATGACCGTAGAAGATATTATCGGTGAGCCTTTAGATGTACACAAGATGTATTCTAACAAGGCAGAGCGTCGTGAGAAAATCTTAGGTTTGATGGAATTAGTAGGTTTGAATGCGGAACATGCTACCCGTTATGCACATGAGTTCTCTGGTGGACAGAGACAGCGTATCGGTATTGCAAGAGCTCTTGCAGTGAATCCACAGTTCATCGTTTGTGATGAGGCTGTCAGTGCATTGGATGTTTCTATTCAGGCACAGGTTATTAATATGTTTGAAGACTTACAGGAGAAGTTAGGTGTTGCTTATCTTTTCATTGCACATGACCTTCTGGTAGTAAGACATATTTCTGATCGTATTGCAGTTATGTATCTTGGTAAGATTGTTGAGATTGGAGATGCAGATGAATTATATGATCATCCAGTTCATCCATATACAGAATCATTGTTAAGTGCAGTTCCAATTCCTGATCCTGTAATTGCAAAACAGAGTCAGCGTATTGTATTAACAGGTGATGTTCCTAGTCCTATGAACATGCCTACAGGATGTCCTTTCCGTACACGTTGTAGATTCGCTACAGAGCGTTGTGCACAGGAATGTCCTACTTTGCAGGATAGAGGCAATGGCCATATGGTGGCATGCTTCAATCGATAATTAATATGAGGTAATACCAAATGGCAACATTTGATATTAATATCCAAACGGACAATTTAAAGGAGGATTTTATTATGAAGAGATTGACAGCAATTTCTTTAGCGCTTGTTTTAGCTCTTGGTACTTTGACCGCTTGTGGTTCTTCAGAAGAAGTTAACCAGCCAGTAGCTAGTACCGAAGCAGTAGCAGGTACAGAAGCAGCTAACACTGCTACATCTGAAGGTTCTACTCCAGAGTGGACCCAGTACGATGCTTTAATTACTGAAATCAAAACTACAACTGATTTAGTTAAGCGTGAAGCTTTAATGCATCAGGCAGAAGATATGCTTATGGAAACAGGAGCTATCATGCCAATTTACTATTACAATGATATTTATATGCAGAAGAGTACTGTATCTAACATTTACTCTAACCTTTATGGTTTCAAATACTTCATGTTCGCAGAAGCTCCTTCTACAACATTAAGTATCAACCTTGCAAGTGAACCAGATAGCGTTGACCCAGCTCTTAACAGCTCAGTTGACGGTGCTTGTATGATCGTAAACAGCTTCGCAGGTCTTTACACCTATGATGCTGAGGGTAACTTAGCAGCTGACCTTTGCGAAAGCTATGAAGTAAGCGAAGATGGTATGACTTATACCTTCAAATTACTTCCAGACTTAAAATGGTCTGATGGTACAGCTTTAACTGCTAACGATTTCGTATACTCTTGGAACCGTGCAGTTAACCCTGATACAGCAGCTGACTACTCATACATGTTTGATGTAGTTGGTACTAACGATGACGGAACATTAAAAGTTACTGCAAGTGAAGATGGACAGAGCCTTACTGTAGAGCTTGGTTCTCCATGTGCATACTTCCTTGACTTGTGTGCATTCCCTGCATACTATCCAGTACCTCAGGCACAGGTAGAGGCTGCTGCTGATTGGCAGACTAACCCAGGTGCTTGGTGTCAGGAAGCTGGTTATGTAACCAGTGGTGCTTATACTATGACTGCTTGGACTCATGATGAAAGCATTACTTTCACCAAGAACCCTAACTATCATAGAGCAGATGAAGTTAAGGTAGAGACCATCAACTTCATGTTAAGTGCTGATGATACAGCAATCTTTGCTGCATACAATGCAGGTAACCTTGACTTTATCGATACTGTTCCTACAGATGAGATTCAGACTTTATTAGATAACCCAGAGTTCTACATCGTAGACAATTTGGGAACTTACTACGTTGCATTCAACGTAAAGAGTCCTCTTTTTGAAGGCAAGACTGTTGAGCAGGCTAATGCTATGAGACGTGCATTCGGTTTATTAGTAGATCGTGAGTACATCGCTGAAGCAATTGGTCAGACAGGCCAGAAGCCAGCTAACGCTTTCATTCCTGAAGGAATGGCAGATGGTAACGGTGGCGTATTCAAGTCAAACGATGATGCTTATACTTATCCAAACGAAGAGACTGTTGGTTACTACAACCCAACCTACTCTCAGGAGAACGTAGATGAAGCTATCGCATTACTTGAGAGCGCAGGTTATGTATTCGACAATGGTGTGTTATCAGCTGATACTCCTATTTCTTTCGAGTACTTGACCAATGATGGTACTGGCCACGTTGCAATCGCTGAAGCTATGCAGCAGGATTTAGCAGTAGTTGGTATCAACATGACCATCAAGACCTGTGATTGGAACGTATTCCTTGATGAAAGAAAATCTGGTAACTACGACATCGCTCGTAACGGCTGGATTGCAGACTTCAACGATCCTATCAACATGCTTGAAATGTGGACAACTGAGTCTGGTAACAACGATTGCCAGTTCGGTAGATAATTAGTTTTTTAACTGAAATTCCGTTTGGTTTTATACCCCAGATACTTCGGTATCTGGGGTTTTTTATGTTACGCATATTTTCGCAAAAATAGGTTGAAAATACTGTAATAATATGGTATCATAATATCTGCTTGACATTAGGAGGTGTGAGATGGGAGCATTAAGAATTGTATTAACAGTTATTTTCATATTAGTATGTGTAGCACTTACAGTGTTGGTATTGATGCAGGAAGGTAAATCGGCTGGACTTGGAGCAATCAGCGGTGCGGCAGAGACCTATTGGGGTAAAAACAAAGGACGTTCTATGGAAGGTCAATTGCAAAAATTTACAAAAATTTTTGCAGTATTATTTATAGTACTTGCGGCAATACTTAATCTTAACGTATTTTAAGTAACGTATGATGAAGCACTCTTGTGATACAAGGGTGCTTCTTTCTGCTTATTCAGAAGTAGGTTAGAATGCCTATTCTGATTGTGTATACAAGTGAAAGGAAAACTATGATAGATATTGCTCAAGTGAGAGATAAAAGAAAAAAAGTAATATGCGATTTGGTAAATGATGAACTCTATGTTCCAATGAAAGAAAAAGAACTTGCTATGTTTTTACAAGTAGCAAAAGAGGACAAGAATGAGTTCAA
Organism: uncultured Acetatifactor sp.; assembly: GCA_964531725.1. GTDB lineage: Bacteria > Bacillota > Clostridia > Lachnospirales > Lachnospiraceae > Acetatifactor. Next base: position 2,863 of record CAZHEM010000113.1, on the reverse strand, counting down.
GACAATCCTGCAGGAACTAATGGCAGAAGGAAAGTTGACTATTACTAGCAAGGGAAAATACATGAAAGGTAACAATCATGTATTAACAGGAACTTTTATTAGTAATGCAAAAGGTTTTGGTTTTGTAGAGATTGAAGGACAGGAAGAAGATTTTTATATTCCTGAGGATAAGACCAATGGAGCATTTCATAAAGATATTGTGCAGATTGCTTTATTAGGTGAGAAGACTGGTAAGCGTCAGGAAGCACAGGTACTTCGCATTGTGGAGCGAGGTATGACTCATGTGGTTGGTACCTATGAAAAGTCACGTAATAATTTTGGCTTCGTGGTGCCAGACAATGTGAAGCTTCCTTCCGACATCTTTGTACCAAAGGAACGTTCTAAGGGAGCTGTAACTGGTCATAAAGTAGTAGTTGAGATTACCAGCTATGGTACTGACAAGAAGAGCCCTGAGGGAAAAGTTGTGGAGATTCTAGGACACATCAATGACCCTGGCGTGGATATTATGTCGATTGTGCGTGCTCATGAGATTCCTGTAGAATTTGGCGAGAAGATTATGAATCAGGTGGAGCGTGTATCCCAAGAAGTGTCCGAGGCAGATATGGCTGGCAGAAAGGATCTGCGAGATGTGGTTATGGTCACTATTGATGGAGAAGATGCTAAGGATTTGGATGATGCTGTTAGTGTAAGCTTTGATGGTACTCATTATCATTTAGGAGTACACATTGCAGATGTAGCCAACTATGTGCAAGAGAATTCTGCATTGGATAGAGAAGCGAAAAAGCGTGGCACCAGTGTGTATTTGGTGGACCGTGTGATTCCTATGCTGCCTCATGCGCTTTCCAATGGAATCTGCTCTTTGAATGAAGGTGTGAATCGACTTTCCCTAAGCTGTTTGATGACGGTGGATAAGAAGGGGGAGATAGTAGATTATGAGATATGTGAGTCTGTTATCAAGGTTAATCAGCGTATGTCTTATACTGCTGTAAAAGCAATTTTAGAGGACGAAACTATCGTTAATAAGGATCCTGCTTTTGAAAAGTATGCATATTTAGTTCCAATGTTTAAATGGATGGCAGAATTAGCATCATTGCTTCGTCAGAAGAGAAGAACCAGAGGTTCTATTGACTTTGATTTCCCGGAGTGTAAGATTCTATTAGATAGAGAAGGACATCCTACTGAGATTAAGCCATACGAGCGTAATGTGGCAACGAATATCATTGAAGATTTTATGTTGGCTGCTAACGAGACCGTATCGCAGCATTTTTATTGGATGGAGATGCCTTTCTTGTATCGTGTGCATGACGTACCAGATTCAGAACGAATTCAGAAATTGTCTACTTTTATTAATAACTTCGGTTACTACATGAAGTCGGTGGGCAAGAATGGGGCAAAAGTAGGTAGTGAAGAGATTCACCCTAAGGAAATTCAAAAGCTTTTAGATAAGATTTCAGGAACCCCAGAAGAGGCTATGATTAGCCGTCTGGCTCTTCGTAGTATGAAGCAGGCAAAATATAGTGTAGAAGCTACAGGACATTTTGGTCTGGCTTGTAAGTATTATAGCCATTTTACCTCGCCAATTCGTAGATATCCGGATCTCCAGATTCATCGAATTATTAAGGAGCAGTTAAGAGGTCGTCTAAAAGAAGAACGAATTGCTCATTACCGCGAGATTCTTCCAGAGGTAGCAAAACATTCCTCAGAGATGGAACGTAGAGCGGATGAAGCGGAACGCGAGACCGATAAGCTGAAAAAAGTAGAATATATGGCAGAACGTATTGGTGAAGTATACGAAGGTGTGGTATCTGGTATTACTGCATGGGGAATCTTCGTAGAATTGCCTAATACAGTGGAAGGCTTGGTGCATGTATCTAAGCTACCAGGAGATTATTTCTACTACAACGAGAGCACTTACGAAATGGTAGGCGATGCAACTGGCTTTGCATATAAGTTGGGAATGCCTGTGAAGGTGCGCGTGGAAGAATGTGATAAGATGATGAAGACCATTGATTTCTCCATTGTGCGAGATAATGACTGGAGAGAAAATTAAGAAAGAGAGGAACTGCTATGGCAAAGGGGAAGGACACACAGAAGCTAATAGCAAATAACAAAAAAGCATATCATGATTATTTTATAGATGAGACCTATGAGGCAGGAATCGCTCTCCATGGAACAGAAGTAAAGTCCATGCGTATGGGCAAATGCAGCGTCAAGGAATCCTTTATTCGCATCGAAAAAGGAGAAGTATTTGTCTATGGTATGCATGTTAGCCCATATGAAAAGGGTAATATTTTCAATAAAGACCCTCTTCGTGTGAAAAAGTTATTGTTACACAAATATGAGATTAATAAATTAGAGGGCAAAATCAAAGAAAAAGGTTATACTTTAGTGCCTTTACAGGTATACTTTAAAGAGGGCAAGGTAAAGGTGGAAATTGGTCTTGCTCGTGGTAAGAAGCTTTACGATAAGCGTCAGGACATTGCTAAAAAAGACCAAAGAAGAGAAGCAGAAAAAGAATTTAAGGTGAAGAACTTGTATTGATTTTGGCAAATTGAAATACCATTTGAATTCTTCAAATTCATGGAAAATTAGAATAATATTTCCACGAAAATATTATTGACGATTGTGCTAATTTCTTCTATACTTGTTCGGTAGGGACAAAGTTCCTTTGCCGAGGGTGCAATGTGATTTATACACATTGGACATCATTCGGGGTAGTAAAGGTTTCGACAGGGGTCTTGCAGCTGGAGAAGCGAGTCGCATGCGATGCGTTAAATGGCAAAATTAAACTAAACGCTGAAGAAAATTTAGCATACGCTGCCTAATGGCAGTAGTCTGACCTAGTGCACCTACACATTAGGAC
>CAZHEM010000112.1:0-8801 GCA_964531725.1 uncultured Acetatifactor sp. | reverse complement strand
ATATAGATGAGTTAATGGAGACACTGGGACTTACTGAGCATCAGAACAAATTCCCAACTCAATTATCAGGTGGACAGCAGCAAAGATGTGCCATTGCCAGAGCGTTAATTAAGAATCCTAAGCTTTTGCTTTGCGATGAACCAACAGGAGCATTGGATTCTAAGACCTCAAGAGATATTTTGATTTTATTGGAAGAGATTAATGAAAAGTATGGGACCACCATGTTGATTGTTACGCATAACAATTCTATTAAAAATATGGTACATAAAGTCATTATTATAAAGGATGGTCAGATTCGTAAGGATTATGAAAATGAGAAAAGAGTACCTGCTTCTGAGTTGGAGGACCTATAAATGCAGAGAATATTGGGACGTAGAGTATTTCGAGATTTAAAAAGCAATTTGCTTCGTTATCTAGCTCTGTTCATGCTGATGGTCATGGGAATGTATATGATTGTAGCGTTGGTAGGAGCGGCAGAAACCATCATACGCGGAGTGGAGAAAGGGTGGCAAGAAAATTGTCTGGAAGATGGGCAATTTAGTGTATTTGTGCCTTTGCAGGAAAGCGAAATTGCAAAACTAGAAGAGCAGGGTGCGACCATAGAGAAAAGCTTTTATATGGATTATGAGACGATGGATTCCACCCTTCGTGTATTTCAGAATAGAGAAAAAATCAATTTGCTTGCCTTGTCAGAAGGCCAAATGCCTCAGGAAGAAGGCCAGATGTTAATAGAGCAACATTACGCTGCTGCGCATGATATTCAACTGGGAGATACGATGTATCTTGGCGCAGAAACTTTTCAGGTAGTGGGAATTGGAAGTACCCCAGATTATGATGCCGTGTATGCGAGCATGGCAGATTGTAGCGTGGAGGCAAGTCAGTTTGGAACAAGCTTTGTGCTGAAGGCTGATTATGAGCGCCTACGTGAGTTGCAAGAAAGCGTTAAGGCGGAGGAATATTATTATAGCTATCGCTTGAATGGAGTACTTACGGATGATGAATTAAAAGAACTTTTGCAGGGTTTTGAATTGGACAGAGACAAGGTACAGGATAAGTATTTCCAAGAGATGATAGCAGAGGTGGAAGAAGACAAAAATGAGATTACAGAAGGCATTCAGGAATTGGTAGATGGGTGCGAAGAGTTGTCGGATGGACTTTTCGAAATAGCAGAGAATAACCAAGATATATTGGATGGAGTAAGTGAACTTCGAGAAGCAATGCTAGAGGAGTATAACAAAGAATTTGAGGATTCGGGAATCGCAGTTGAGCTGACGCTGCAGGATTACGAGGTGCAGTTAAATAACATGATTGCCAATCCGCAGAAATACAGTGCCAGTAGCAAACAGGATATTCAAGATATGAAGGAAAGCCTGGAGGCACTGCAAGAATTTGAAGATGGTGTCAAGGAATATACAGATGGTGTAAATGAGATATCCCATGGCAGTGGAGAATTGTGTGGTGGATTATCGCAGTTAAAGGAAAATAACGATAGTCTCAATGGTGGAGCCAGGATGGTGTTTTTCAGTATGTTGGAACAAGCCAATGGACAATTAAAGGCAGCAGGTGTGCCAATTACTTTAACAGCGGAAAACTATGAAGAACAATTACAAGCTTTCATAGCAACCTATGGTACAGTAGCACCAGAAATGGCATCGGTATTAGAGGAGACTTTGCAGAGTTTACAGAGTTTGGATACGTTTGCAGATGGAGTAAGTAGCTATACGGAAGGTGTGGTAGCAGCAACGGAAGGAAGCCAGCAATTATCTTGGGGACTAAGTGTACTTTATACAGTACAGTAGCACCAGAAATGGCATCGGTATTAGAGGAGACTTTGCAGAGTTTACAGAGTTTGGATACGTTTGCAGATGGAGTAAGTAGCTATACGGAAGGTGTGGTAGCAGCAACGGAAGGAAGCCAGCAATTATCTTGGGGACTAAGTGTACTTTATACAGCCAGTGAACCTTTAAAAGAAGGGGCTGACGAAATATTTCATGCAATGCTAGAGATAATGAACACACAGCTTTCCGAGAATGGCCTAGAAGTAGAACTTACAGAAGATAATTATGTGGAAAAGCTTGAACAGTTAGTGGTATCTGGTGGACAAATAGACCGAGAATTAGCAGAAACATTAAAGGATGGTAAAGAGACTTTAATGGATTTGCAGGAATTTCAAGAGGGTATAGAAGAATACACAGATGCGGTACAGGAAGCTGCAGATGGTAGTTTAGAACTTTTGGATGGTGTACATGAATTGCAGGATGAAGCAGACGAGATGCTGGAGGAGTATTTCACTTTTGATTTGGATAATTTGACTGCTTTTATTCCAAGGGAAGACAATACCAGAGTGGGCGCCTCGATTAATGATGTATTGATTAACAAATATGCAGGACTGGTAGCTGGTGTGATTGTCATGATCTTGTTTACCTATGTTATCTCTGTATTTGTGGTACATAATATTGAAGAAGAGAGTACCGTAATTGGAGCGCTGTATGCATTGGGTGTCACCAGAAACCAGTTATTGATTCACTATTTGGTGTTACCTGTAATTGTAACTATTGTGGGATGTTTGGTGGGAAGTATTCTTGGTTTCTCGCCAGCAGGTATTGAGACTCAGATGGCGGATGCAGTAAGTTATTTTTCTATGCCAGTTTTGGAAAAACAGTATCCAGTGTATTTGATGGTGTATGCTCTTGTGATGCCACCAGTCATTGCTGTTTTGGTGAACTACATTGTGATTAGCCGTAAGCTAAAGAGTACTGCGTTGGCATTGCTACGAGGGGAGACTAAGAGTAATTCAGTGAAAGAACTAAACCTAGGTAACATGGGATATATCAGACGTTTCCAGATTCGGCAGATTTTGCGAGAACTACGTTCCAGTACCGCGGTAATTGGTGGCATGTTTATTGGTTTGCTGATACTTATGATGTCAGTTAATTGTTATGTGCTCTGTGAAAATTACCGTGTTGCAGCAGAAGAGGAGACTACTTATGAATACCTTTATTCTTATAAGTATCCTACAGATGAGGTGCCAGAGGGTGGAACAGAAATGTATATGCAAGGTCTATCCAAAGAGGTATTGGGATATAATGTAGAAGTAAGTATTTTAGGGATGAAGGAAGAAAATCCTTATTTTAACGTACCAGTGAGTACCAAGAAAAATGAACTTGTTATTTCTAGTGCTATTGCTACCAAAATAGGAGTGGGATTAGGAGATAGTTTGGTGTTGTCTGATAAAGTAAATGAACGAGATTATGCATTTACGGTAATCGAGATTGTTCCTTATACTTCTGGCCTATATGCTTTCATGGACATAGATACCTTGAGAGAGTTATTTGATTTAGAGGATGATGAGTATAATGTAGTATTTGCCCAAGAAGAGCTGGATATTGATGCGGGACGCCTCTATGCCACCACCAGTAGAGCCAATATCAAACAGGCATCGGAAGTATTTGTAAATATGATGTGGCCTATGATTATTACCATGAGTTCTTTGTCTATCATTATTTTTTTGGTAGTCATGTATCTGATGGAAAAGGTTATGATAGACCGTTGTGCCCAGTCCATTGCTCTAATGAAGATTATGGGATATCGTAAGAAAGAGGTAAAGAAGCTTTATCTGGACGGTAATTTGATAATTGTGGCATTAGGGGCAGCAATCTGTGTTCCTACCAGTAAATGGATGATGGATGCCATGTATCCTTATCTGGTGTCCAATGTGGCAATTGGAATTGACCTGGAATTTAGCGCAGGGCTATATGCTGGTATTTATGGCGGAATTATGTTGTGTTATTGGATTATTAATCGACTGTTGGTGGTTCGTCTAAATAAGATGGAACCTGCCTTGGCATTAAAAATGCGAGAGTAAGAAAATTCGCTTGTAATTTATTTTCTTGCGTGTTATACTACTTCAATGTGTTGAGATAATGAATGGGGAAATCATTCACGAATCGTAATGATTTCTCTATTTTTGTGCGAAAATAAAGGAGATTTTAGTGAGTAATCAATTTGAAAATGATACTGTAGTGAATGGTACTATGCTTGAAGATGGGTTAGACGAAACCTACATGGATAGTATAGAAGAAACGGAAGAAAGCAATATTGCAACCATTGAGCCAATGTTGGATAATCGCATTTTACGTGCGATTCGAGATATGGGATTCGAGAAATTGTCGCCTATTCAGGAGCAGGCGATTCCGTATTTGCTTGGTGGAGAGGATATTATTGGTCAGGCACAGACGGGAACTGGTAAGACTGCTGCCTTTGGTATTCCTGCTGTTCAGAAGGTGAATCCAGACCTTAGAAAGCTTCAGACCATTATTCTTTGTCCTACCAGAGAGTTGGCGATTCAGGCGGCGGAAGAACTTCGTAAGATTGCTAAATATATGCATGGTATTAAGGTGCTTCCAATTTATGGCGGTCAGGATATTGGCAAGCAGATTAGCGCCTTGCGTGGTGTTCAGATTATCGTAGGTACTCCTGGACGTGTTATGGATCATATGCGCAGACACACCATTAAATTAGAATATGTAAATATGGTAGTGTTGGATGAAGCGGATGAGATGTTGAACATGGGCTTCCGTGAGGATATGGAGACTATTTTGGGTCAGATTGAGAATGTGCATCAGACAGCACTTTTCTCTGCAACCATGCCTCAGCCTATTTTAGATATTACAGGCAAGTTCCAGAATAATGCGAAACATATCAAAGTGGCAGCAAAAGAGCTTACCATTCCATTGGTATCTCAGCGTTATTATCGTGTAAAGAGTCAGGATAAGGATGCTGCTTGCGTGCGCCTGTTAGAATATTATCAGCCAAAGCTCTCCTTGGTGTTCTGTAATACCAAGCGAAAAGTAGATGAATTGGCGGAAGTGTTAAAACAACATGGTTTCCAAGCAGAAGGTTTACATGGGGATATGTCACAGCATCAGCGAGATGTAGCTATGAACCGTTTCCGTAATGGAAGCACCAATATCTTGATTGCTACAGACGTGGCAGCTAGAGGTATTGACGTAGATGATGTGGAAGCAGTTATTAACTATGATGTTCCACAGGATATTGAGTATTATGTGCATCGTATTGGCAGAACAGGTCGTGCAGGCAGAACTGGCCGTTCTTTCACATTTGTAAGTGGTCGTGAGATTTACAAGATTCGTGAGATTGAGCGTGTATGTCGTACCACTGTGGAGGAGAAGAAACTTCCAGGTGCTAGCAAAGTATTAAAGGCAAAAGCAGATAAATACTTGAACCAAGCATGGCTTTTAAACGAGCATGAAGATATTGAATTAATGAAGAGCTTCTTGGAGCGTAAAATGGAGGCAGAAGGCTGCGATGCATTAACATTAGCTGCAACTATGCTGAAAATGACCGTTGGTGATAGAGGCGAGGATATCAAAGCTGACGATTATCCTACTAGACGTGGAAGAGATGGTCGAGGTAGTGAACGTGGCACAAGAGGCGAACGTGGTTCTAGAGGCGGTCGTGGATTTGGCAGAGATGACAGAGGCGAAGGCAGATTCGGTCGTGATGGAAGACGCGACGGTAGAAGAGGCGAAGGCAGAGGCTCTGAAGGAAGAAGTGGACGTGACGGTCGCAGAAGTGAAGGCAGAGGTAGCGAAGGTAGATTTGGTCGTGGCAAAAGCGATGGCAGAAGCCGTGATGATAGATTTGGACGCAGTGGCAGAAACGAAGGTAAGAGCTCGGATGTAAGAAAATCCGATGTTAGACGTTCAGAAATGCGTGGAGAAAGCCGCAAGAATGAAAGCCGCAGAAGAGATGAACGTAAGCGCAATGACAAAGGTCAGGTAGGCTTTGAATTCCCTAAGCGTAAGAAAAAAGAAGCATAATTGAGAATATTTCCTAAATACAAATGCAAAGACCAAGGTAATCTGCCTTGGTCTTTTTTATCAGGTGTGGTATAATGATTCTGCTGTAGCAGAATCAAAGCTAGCTACTGATATCTTGCAACATTGTATGTTAATTATACCTGCAACCCATGGCTTGAAAACAAATGTCTTTCGGTCACTTGTTTTTTGCGCACATGGGATACTATATGTGAGCAGGCAAGGAGCATCAAATGTGTGCTTGCGAGTATGATATGCTGTGCGAAAGGAACAATATAGATATGAAGAAGATTGCAAAGTTAGCTCCATATATTTTATTAGGTGGTGCATTCCTTTTATTAATTGCATTAAATATATTCTGGCATGACCATTGGTTGGATTCGGATATGGCAGCAGAAATGATGTTTTCCAAGCTTTTGACAGAAGATGGGCATATTTTTGCTACGCCAAACTGGTATTATTCCACAGAATTCCGTTTCTTGTATACCCACTTGGTTATGGCACCTCTTTTCTATATTACAAACAATTGGCATGTGATTCGTGCCATTACTAATATTGTATTTTATGGATTGATGATTGCGTCATACTTTTACTGTGTAAAACCTTTAAAACTCCCTAAATGGGCAGTGGCTGGAACTTCTGCAATTCTGTTGCTTCCTTTTTCAGAGACCATGATGACACATATGCAGATGGGAAATACCTATTTGTCTCATGTGATTATTGTATTGGTATTCTTTGGTATGTTCCTTCGTCTTGTGGATAGACAAGAATTGAAAAAGCATCAGTTGTGGATTGTTACCATATTGTATTTTATCTTAGCGATTATCTGTGGTGTATCAGGCGTACGCTATTTGCTTGCATTGCAGTGCCCATTGGTGTTGGCAGCTATTTGCTTTTTATTACAGTCAGCAAAGTTCCAGCAGTTCCGTGCTAGTATGAACAAGGAAAACTGGAAGATTATGTTACAGAGTAAGTCTATTCTCTATCTGTGGTATAGCTTACTTGGTATGGTAGGTAGTGTTATCGGTTATGGCATCAATGCTTTGTGGGTAAGTAAACAGTATGTGTTTCAGACTTATGATTCGACCAATTTCATTGCGGTATATCAAGGAGTATTCCTTCAGAGAGTGCAGGATACCTTGGGAAGTTTATTGATGTTATTTGGCTATATTCCAGATAAGAGCGTTATCTCTTTGCGTGGAATCATTACCATATTGGCATTTGTAATGATTGGTATTATCGCTTATTGTACGGTGAAGACCTTTAAACATTGTACTGGTAAAAAATATTTTACGGTATTGTTCTTTGTAGTAGCATTTGTATTAAATACTTTTGTATTTGTATTTACCAACAGTACCATTGTGCCAAGATATTATATTACGGTGTGGGTATTTGCCCTACCAGTGTTGGCACTCTATTTTGCAAAGGAAGAGATTGCATTTGATCGCATCGCATTGGGCGTGTTATTGGCAGCGTGCTTGTTCTTAAGCACATCAAAGACGGTGTTATCATTTATCAGTGCGGATAAGAATGAGGATAAACGTCCAGTGGCAGAATTCCTTGTAGAGAATGACTATGAATTCGGCTATGCCACCTATTGGAATGGCAATATTTTTACAGAATTGACGGATGGGCAAGTAGAGATTGCCAATGTGCTAGAGCGTGAAGAATTACAGTATTTTACTTGGTCTACACCAATGAAATATTATGAAGATGGGTATTATAATGGAAAGACGTTTTTGCTTCTTACTAAGGAGCAGATTGCAGCTGGTGTAGCAGGGGCTCGTGAGAACAGGGGCGAAGTAGTGTATGAGGATGAGAATTATGTGGTGTATGCCTACGAGAATGTAGAAGAACTGATACAGGGCGTAGAAGGAGCTAGATAAAGCCGATAGCAAGCGTAGGATGGCGTGGCGAATGGAGCGTCAATTTTGTGGAATTAAATATGAGACTGATTGAATGAGAGGACTAGAATATGAGAATTGGAATGGGATATGATGTCCATAAATTAGTAGAAGGACGTGACTTGATAATAGGTGGTGTAAATATTCCTTATGAGAAGGGCTTGTTGGGACATTCAGATGCGGATGTATTGCTTCATGCCATTTCAGATGCGTTGCTTGGGGCAGCCGCATTAGGAGATATCGGTAAGCATTTTCCAGATACAGATCCAGCCTATAAAGGAGCTGATTCACTGAAATTATTAGAACATGTAGGAAATCTTTTATGTGAAAATGGTTTTTTAATCGAGAATATTGATGCGACCATTATTGCCCAAGCACCTAAGATGCGGCCACACATTGATACCATGCGTGCTAATATTGCGAGAGCATTAGATATTACCGTAGAACAGGTAAATGTGAAGGCTACTACAGAAGAAGGTATGGGATTTACTGGAAGTGGGGATGGTATTTCCTCACAGGCAATCTGTTTATTGACTACACCTTTTAATTTGACTGCACAGCCAGTACAGGGCGGTTGTGAAGGATGCAGTGGGTGTAGTAAGCAGTAGGATGCAGAGGGAAGTAGATGGGGTATCCCAAATTGTCAAGATTTTTCAGTTGACAAAACAGACCTTTTTGCATATTCTGTTAAGTAAGTGAATAAATTGCGATGAGCGAAGAGAGTACTTATCACAAGAAGTCTCAGAGAGAAGTTGTCACCGGCTGTAAGCAACTTTGATGGAAGGGTAAGGAAGTGCATTCGTGAGCTGATTCAGGGAAGAAATCTTGTTGTATGTGGTTATTATAGCACTCACTAGATTCATAGTATCTGAGTCCGTAGGCGTGCGTTAAACGTATTAAGGGAAAGGCTATAGCCTTTAAGTAGAGTGGAACCGCGGATAAATTCGTCTCTAAGTACGAGTTTATTCGCGTTTTATTTTGCGCGAATAAGCAGAGTCAGAATGCCAGATTTGCAGATGCCATGCATGCATGAGCAGATGCGAAGGCGGCTTTATGA